>NZ_CP133018.1:643341-965012 GCF_030866785.1 Agromyces protaetiae
AGGCGCGCATCCTCGAGTCGCTCGCGCACTACTACGGCGACGAGGCGCTGACCCCCGTCGTCTACTACGAGAGCGACTGGGGCTCCGAGGAGTGGACCCGCGGCGCGTACGCCGCGAGCTTCGACCTCGGCGGCCTCGCCCGGTACGGTGAGGATCTGCGCGCGGCGGTCGGCCCGATCCGCTTCGCGTGCAGCGACATGGCCGGCAAGGGCTACCAGCACGTCGACGGCGCGATCCGCATGGGACGGCTCGTCGCCGAACAGATCCTGAACGAGCCACGATCCTGAACGAGCCACGATCCTGAACGAGCCACGATCCTGAACGAGCCACGATACTGACCACCACCGAGGAGCGAACATGACGGACGAGCTGCGCATCGTCGTCGGCTACACCGCGGACGACTCGGGCGCCGATGCGCTCGCCCTGGGTGCACGCATCGCGGCCGCAGCCGAGGGCCGACTCGAGGTCGTGCTCGTGCTGCCGATCGAGGCGCGTGGCGGCGTCGTGCCGCCCGACCCCGGCTACGAACGACACGTGAAGGAGCGCGGGCGCAGCTGGCTCGCCGAGGCATCCGCCGCCATCGGCGACGAGATCGCGCAGGCGCTGCACATCCGGTACGCGGAGTCGTTCGCCGAAGGGCTCACGGCCGCGGCGCACGAGTTCGATGCGGCGCTGATCGTCGTGGGCGCCGCCCGCGGCGGCCTCCTCGGCCGCGCCCGCATCGGCTCGGTCGCGAACGAGCTGCTGCACTCGTCGGACGTCCCCGTCGCGCTGGCCCCCGCGGGCTCACGCGACATCCGGCCGGGGCAGGGCGTCACGCGGGTCACCACCGCGGTCGGCACCCGGCCAGGTGCACAACGGCTGCTCGAGGCATCCGTCGCGCTCGCCCGCGCCGTGCACGCACCCCTGCGGCTCGTGTCGCTCGTGCCCATCGACCTGCCGTCCGGGCTCGACGCCGAGCTCGCCCACCTCACGAGCACCACGCACGCCGAAGAGGTGCTCGAGTCGGCGCGCGCGGCGCTGCCCGACGGCATCGACGTGACCGCCCAGGTCGCGACGGGCGAGAGCGTGGAAGAGGCCGTCAAGGCGCTCGACTGGCACGCCGGCGAGCTCGTGCTCGTCGGGTCCAGCCGGCTCGCCTCGCCGCACCGGCTGTTCCTCGGTTCGACCGCGGCGAAGATGCTGCGCGAACTGCCCGTCCCCATGATCGTCGTGCCCCGGACCCGCGGCTGAGCCGCGGCAGTCGCCCGAGGCATCCGCTCACCCGTAGCATCTGATGGCCCGTCCGATCCCGACGAGCCGAATCGCCCCCTGAAGGAAGTCTCGCGATGACGCAGCCCGAGTCCCACGCCCAGCCGCCGGCCGGCGACCCGCCCATGACCACCGCCACCGCTGCGGTCGGCGACGAGCGCGGCCTCTCGAAGAAGGGCCTCTCCGCCGGGTCCGTGGGTCTCATCGGCGCGATCGTCATCGGCATCTCGTGCATCGCGCCCGCGTACACGCTCACCGCCGCCCTCGGGCCGACCGTGTCCGAGGTCGGCGTGCAGGTGCCCGCGATCATCCTCGTCGGGTTCATCCCGATGCTGCTCGTGGCCTTCGGCTACCGCGAGCTCAACCGCCGCATGCCCGACTCGGGCACGTCGTTCACGTGGGCGACCCGGGCCTTCGGCCCGTGGATCGGCTGGATGGCCGGCTGGGGACTCGTCGCCGCGACGATCCTCGTGCTGTCGAACCTGGCGGGCATCGCGGTCGACTTCCTGTTCCTGCTGATCTCGCAGGTGACCGGCAACCCCGACATCGCGGGCCTCGCGGCGAACCCGCTCATCAACGTCGTGACCTGCCTGCTGTTCATGCTCGGCGCCACCTGGATCTCGTACCGCGACATGCAGACCACGCAGAAGCTGCAGTACTGGCTCGTGGGCTTCCAGGTGCTCGTGCTGGTGCTGTTCTCGGTCATGGCCCTCGTGGCGGTGGCGAACGGGAACGCGTTCGACGCGACGGCCATCGACTGGTCGTGGTTCAACCCGTTCGCCGTCTCGTCGTTCTCGGCGTTCGCGGCAGGCCTGTCGCTGTCGATCTTCATCTTCTGGGGCTGGGACGTCACGCTCACGATGAACGAGGAGACGCGCGGGTCGGAGAAGACGCCAGGGCGCGCCGCGACCATCACGGTCGGCATCATCGTGACGCTCTACCTGCTCATCTCGGTCTCGCTGATCTCGTTCGCGGGCGTCGGCGAGGGGGAGTTCGGGCTCGGCAACCCGGACATCCAGGACAATGTGTTCTTCGCGCTCGCCGGACCCGTGCTCGGGCCGCTCGCGGTGCTGGTCTCGCTCGCGGTGCTCACGAGCTCGGCGTCGAGCCTGCAGTCGACGTTCGTGTCGCCCGCGCGCACGCTGCTCGCCATGGGGCACTACGGTGCGCTGCCCGAGAAATTCTCCCGCGTGAGCCCCCGATTCTTCACGCCCGGGTACGCGACGGTGGTGTCGGCGATCGTCGCCTCGGGGTTCTACGCGGTCATGCGGTTCGTGAGCGAGAACGTGCTGTGGGACACGATCACCGCGCTCGGCATGATGATCTGCTTCTACTACGGCATCACGGCGTTCGCGTGCGTGTGGTTCTTCCGCAAGCACTGGTTCCGCAGCGTGCGCGAGTTCTTCTTCACGCTGCTGTTCCCGCTCGTCGGCGGCGTGATCCTCGGCGTGCTGTTCGTGACGACGCTGATCGACAGCATGGACCCCGAGTACGGGTCGGGGTCGTCGGTGTTCGGCGTCGGCCTCGTGTTCGTGCTGGGCGTGACGGTGCTGCTGACCGGCGTCGTCGTCATGATCTGGCAGCGCGTGAAGCGGCCTGCGTTCTTCCGCGGCGAGACGCTGTCGCGCGCGTCGGCCGACTGACGGCGGCTTCGCGAGCGAGCGGATGCCTCGCGGCCGGCGTGGGCTCGATGCATCCGTTCGCCTGCATCGTCCGCCCTTGATCCTTGCTCAGGAAGGATGGATGCCTCGGCGGCGTGTCGGCGGCGTCACCGCGGCGTGTCGCATCGAGTTTCCTGAGCAAGGGAGAGCGGCGCCGCGCGGCTGCGGCCGAGGCATCCGGGTGCCGTCGTGGGGCCCGCGCGGGCGCGCCCGCACCCGCGCGATCCTTGCTCAGGAAGGATGGATGCCTCGGCGGCGTGTCGGCGGCGTCACCGCGGCGTGTCGCATCGAGCTTCCTGAGCAAGGAATGGACGCGACCGCGAGCGAGGCGGGTCAGCTCTCCGGCGGTGCATCGGCGGGGGCGGCGCCCGTGTACATCGCGAACGTCGTGTCGGCCGCGCGTCGCGCGACCTCGGGATCGGCGCCGAGACCCGCGACGTGCGCCGCGGCCCAGCGGTCGGCACTCCCGCGCATGAACGCGACGCCCTCGTCGCTCATCGACCATTCGGCGCCCTGGTCGGGCGTGATCTCGGCGTCCGCACCGTCGGTGAGATGCAGTGCGAGCCCCATGATCGCCTGGTCCCAGCCGATGCCGGTCGCCGACGGGCCGAACTGCTCCCACATCTCGGCGCCGATCTCGACCGACGGGGCGACGTGCTCGAGCTCGACACGCGTGTGCCCGGCGTCGATCTCGCTGAGCCGCACGGTGAGCCAGGTCACGCCGCCGCCGTACTCCCACGTGACGGCGAACGCGTTCGGGGCGTCGCAGGACTCGATCGTGCCGCCGGCGTTGCCCACGAGCTGATACCGGCCGCCCTGGCGGAGCTCGCCCTCGACCGGGAGAAACCAGCGTGGGATGCGTTCGGCCGAGGTCAGCGCGTCCCACACGTCGTCGATCGGCGCGGGGTAGGTCTGCGCGACGGTCTGTACATATGTGCCTTCGCCATCGCGCGTACCCGTCGTCAGGCCGCGGTCGACGGCGTCGAGCTGAGCTTCGATGTCCATGTCAGTGCTCCTCTGTGGTGGATGGTGTCGGTGGCTGCGGCCGGGTCGGGCGCCGCGGCGCCTCGGGCCTCTCAGGCGCGGCCGGGTCTTCGCGGGCGGATGCCTCGGGCACACGGCTCGGCTGAGTGGCCGCCGCTCGCCGTCGGGCGCGCGCTCCGCGAGCGAGCTCGGTTCCGAGTGCGTCGAGCGGCCCGCGCCAGAACCGCTCGAACGGCGTGAACCACTGCGCGGCCTCGGCGATCGGGGCGGGGTCGAGCGTGTACAGCCGACGCGTGCCCTCGGGCCGGACGGTCGCGAACCCGGCCTCGCGCAGGACGCGCAGGTGCTGCGAGACGGCGGGCTGGCTGATGCCGAACTCGGCCTGCACGATGCGCCCGACCTCGCCGGCGGCGACCTCGCCGTCGGCGAGCAGCTCGAGGATCCGGCGACGAACCGGATCCCCGATCACATCAAGCGCGTGCATGACTCCATAATTCACTCAGCGCTTATATAAGTCAACCCTAATTCTACTGCAACGACCTGCCCGCGCGATCACACGTTGGAGGTCGTTCTTCGCGTTGGAGGTCGGGAAGAACCGACCTCAAACGCGAAGAACGACCTCCAACGCGGGTGGGCGGGGTGCGTGGGCGGGGTGCGTGGGCGGGGTGCCGGGCTGGCGGGTCAGGCCGTGCTGCGGGTCGAGAGGTGACGGGCGAGGCCGGTGAGACCGCCGATGAGCAACAGGCCGCCCGCGACGATCAGCGCCGTCAGGCCGAGACCCGCGGGCGTGAGGCCGGCCCACCAGAGGCCGACCGACTCGCGCCGCTCGGGCTCGGCGAGCACCCAGATCATCGTGACCGCGGCGGCCGCGAACACGAGCCCCCAGATGATTCCCGCCCAGCGCACACGCGCGCGGAGCGCGGGCTCCGCCGGGAGCGGCGCGGCCTCCGGCATCGATGTCGCTGCCGGCGCGGGTGGCGGGGTGAGGTCGGCCGGCGCCTCCGGCCGGGGTGCGGATGCCCCGGACGAGGCCGAGCCGCCCAGACCCCACGTCTCGGGCAGCACCCGGGTGGTGCCGGTGTCCGCCGTCTCGGGCAGGACGCGGGTGTCGGCGCCGGTGTGGGCGGCCGCGGGCAGCACCTGGGTGGTGCGCGCCTCCTCCGTCTCCGGCAGCACCGCGGTCTCCTGTGCGTCGCGTGCGCCATCGAGCACCTCGGTCGGTGTGCCGTCGGCGTCGTGGCCCGCGAGCACCTCGGTCGTGGAGTCGTCGTCACGGCGGCCCACCGCTTCGGCTGCAGACCCGACCCGCGCGGCATCCCCGGGCGCTGTCGCCTTCGGCTTCGGCGGCACGCGGGTCGAGCGACCCGAGGTCGTGGGCGACGTCTTCGTCGGTTGGTCGCGATCGTCCCCGGGCACCTCGCCGGGGGTGCGGTCGGCAACCGGCCCGTCTCCCTCCGGCTGGCCGCGATCAGGGTCGGTGGGTCCCGCGCCCGGCAGGATCTCGGTGGCGGCGCCGTCGGTCGTGCGCTCGGGCTCGGGCTCAGGGGACTTCGATGCGGTCATGGCTCGTTCCTGTCTCGTCAGTCTGTTCGTCAACGCTCGTCGGCGTATTCGGTGATCCGCACGTCGGTCGCGAACGCGTGCACGGTGACGACCGCGTCGGTCTCGCCGGGCTCGAGGCCCTCACCGATGGTCTCGTCCCAGATCCACTGGGCCTGATCACGGTCGTTTCGGACCGCATCGAGCTGGACGCCCTCGACGTCGGTCAGCGCGCCGTCCGCGCTGACCCGGTCCCAGCCGACGAAGCAGCTCCCGCACTCGACTTTGACCTGGACCCGTGCGCCGTCCCTGATCTCGATCTCGACGCGCCCGGCGGCCTGGAAGACCTCGGTCTCGACCGGCCCGCCATCGCCGGCGAGGCTCGCGTCGGCGACGAGGTGCGTGTTCCCGGCCGGCTGCATGAGCGTCGACGCTGAGATGCCGCCCGACGTCGATCCGATGATGAACCGGGGTGCACGAGGTGCGGTCGCCGCCAGCATCGTGATCAGCAGCAGCACGATCGTGACGAACGCGAGGAATCCGCTCCGCCGACGCAGCGCCCCGGCGAGCACCATCGACAGCGCGGTCGTCGCGGTCGCAGCGGCGAGGCCGATCGCGACCGCCACATCCGAGGCGTCGGTCGAGAGCGCGATGAGCGACGCGACGGCTCCCGCGAGCATGCTCGCACCGAGCGCCGCGACGATGTAGGCGAAGCTGGTGCGCGGACGCGTGGCGCGGCGGACGTTCCGCTCGTGCTGAGCCTGTGCCTGGAAGGCCGCGGCTCTCGCCGCGTTCTCGGCGGCGAGCTGGGCCTTCGCCGCACGGTTCGCCTCGGCCTGCGACTGCCGCCACGCATCGTGCTCGACCCGCCACGCCTCGTGCCGACGGCGCCATTCGGCGTACTCGTCGGTCGTGCCGGCTGCACCGGCGCCCGCACCGGCGCCCGCCGCACCGGCTGCACCCGCTGCACCGCCCGCACCCGCGGCGTCCGCACCGGTCGGCGGGGCGGGCGGGGTCGGTGCGCCAGAGGCTGCGGGAGCTGCAGGGCCGGCCTGGGCCGCCCCGGTCGGCGGAGCGGTGGGCGCGGCTGCCGCCGAGGCATCCGCCCGCCCGGCCGCGGCCGCGGCCTCGTACCTCGCGAACGCGACATCCGGAGGCGTCTCTCGCTCACTGCGGCTGGCCCGGTTCGCGAGCCACACGACGAGGGCGACCACACCGCCGATGAAGACGATGGCCCAGATGAACGGCAGCGGATTGAAGCCGAGCGGGTTGAACCACGGGAAGCCCCAGTAGCCGCCGTCGAGCGAATCCCACACGCCGCCGACGATCGATGGACCACCGAACGCCAGCGGGAACAGGCCGACGAGCAAGAACAGCGCGATGCCGACCAGCGCCCGATCCCAGACGCCGGCGAACAGTCGCTCGAGGTGGATCCGGCCCGAGGCGTCGGGCAGCAGCAGCCAGGCGGCGCCGTACAGCAGGAACGCGGGGGCGCCGAACAGCGCGAACACCACGAGCACGCCGCGCACGATGATCGGGTCGATGTTCAGCCGCGCGGCGATTCCGGACGCGACGCCGCCGATCCAGCCGGGCATGCGCGGGACGCCGAGCGATCTGAGCCAACCGAAGAAGCCTGAGCCGGTCGTGGGCGGGGGAGCCTGCGGTGCGGGCGGTTCCCCGGTGCCGGGCGGGGTCGAAGTCGTTGCCATGCTTCGATCGTGGCCGCGACTGTCGAGGCTCGCCATGGGGGAGCACCCTGACCCGACCCTGAATCCTCGGCCGGGGCCGACTCGGGTCCAGCGTGATCTGCTTGGATCGGAGCATGACCACGGCAGCCCGACCGGCGCCCGCGCCGGCGCCACGCGTGCTCGTGCGCCGGCGCGACTGCCTCGTGGCCGGCGTGGCGAGCGGGCTTGCCGACCATCTGGGCTGGCCGGTCTGGGTCGTGCGGCTCGGGTTCGTGGTCGCGACGCTCCTGGGCGGCGCCGGCGTGCTGCTGTATGCGTGGCTCTGGGCGTTCGCGCCGTGGGCGCCGGGTGCGGGTGCGCCGGGCGCGGGTGCGGGTGCGCCGGGCGCGGGTGCGAGCACGGACTCCGGCGCGGGCGCCCCGCCGCGGACCGAAGGCGCGACCGGCGCCACCGGCGCCACCCCGCCTGAGCGCATCGTGCGGCGCGCGCCCGTGGCGGCCCTGCTCAGCGGCGCGGCCGTCCTGTTCATCCTCATCGCCATCGCGCTCGCCGGGGGTGCGCCGGTCGCCGTCGTGTCGGCGGACGGCTCCTTCGATGGCGCGGCCGTCCCGCCGCCCGGCTGGCTCGCACCGGCCATGCTCGGCATCGTGCTGGCGATCGCCGCAGCCTGCTGGGTGAGCTTCATCGACCGGCCCGACCCGCTGCGCGGGCGCCGCACCGAGCTCGTCGTCCGGGTGCTGCTCACGGCCGCGCTCGCGGCGCTCGCGATCGTCCTCGTGCTCGGCCCGGCCGCACGCGCCTGGCCGGTGCTCGCGCTCGCGTTCGCGCTCGCGGCGCTCATCGGGGTCGCGCTCGTCTACGCGCCCACGCTCGTCGCGCTCTGGCGCGATCTCAACGACGAGCGCGTGCGCCGTATCCGCGACGAGCAACGCAGCGAGATGGCGGCGCACCTGCACGACTCGGTGCTGCAGACGCTCGCGCTCATCCAGAACCGGGCTGGTGCATCGAGCGAGGCGGGCCGGCTGGCGCGCGCGCAGGAACGCGAGCTGCGCAGCTGGCTGTACGAGGGGGATGCCCCGGCGGACAGCGATCTCGCGAGCGATCTGCGTGACTTCGCGGCGGCGCTCGAGCTCGACTACGCCGTGCGCATCGACGTCGTCGCGGTCGGCATGTCCGACGAGCGTGCGAGCGGCGAGCTCGCGGCCGCGACCCGCGAGGCGATGCTGAATGCGGCGCGTCACGCGGGCGGCGAGGTCTCGGTGTACCTCGAGGGCTCACCGAACACGGTCGACGTGTACGTGCGCGACCGCGGGCCGGGGTTCGACCCGGCGGCGGCGCCGGCCGACCGGCTCGGCGTGCGCGAATCGATCATCGGCCGGATGCGCCGGGCAGGCGGCTCCGCGACGGTGCGCGGCGGCGCCGGCGGCGTCGGCACCGAGGTCCACTTGCGATTCGAGACGGAGGCGCCGCGTGGCGGATGACGTGCAGGGCGACGAGACGGGCGACGTGACGGATGCCTCGGGGCGGGCGCCGTTCCGAGTGGTCGTGGTGGACGACCACTCGATCTTCCGGTCGGGCCTGCGTGCCGACCTCGCTGCGTCGATCGTCGTGGTCGGCGAGGCCGACGATGTCGGGTCGGCGGTCGAGGTGATCGCCGCGCAGCGGCCGGACGTGGTGCTGCTCGACGTGCACCTGCCCGGGGGCTCCGACCCGTCGGTGTCGGGCGGCGCGGAGGTGCTGCGCCGGGTGGCCGCCGAGGTGCCGGCGACGCGGTTCCTCGCGCTGAGCGTGTCGGACAAGGCGGAAGACGTCGTCGGTGTGATCCGCGCCGGCGCGCGGGGCTACATCACGAAGGGCACCTCGGGCGCCGAGGTGAGCGAGGCCGTCGTGGCCGTCGCGGGCGGCGACGCGGTCTTCTCGCCCAGGCTCGCGGGATTCGTGCTCGACGCGTTCGGCGCGGCGGTGGGTGAGACCGCGGTCGCGGCCGACGAGCTCGACCGGCTCTCGACGCGCGAGCAGGAGGTCATGCGGCTCATCGCCCGCGGCTATGCGTACAAGGAGGTCGCCGCGACGCTCTTCATCTCGGTGAAGACGGTCGAGACGCACGTGTCGAGCGTGCTCCGCAAGCTGCAGCTCTCGTCGCGTCACGAGCTCACCGCATGGGCCACCGCCCGCCGCCTCCTCTGACCTCTCACGTCCTGACGTTCGCGCTGAGGACGATATTCGTCCAGAAATCCGCGGCTGCCTGGACGAATGTCGTCCTCACGGCGCCTCGCGAAGGGCGGGGTCGCGCGCGGGATCAGGCGGTCAGTCGGCGAGGCGCCCGACGCCGGCGACGGTCGCCTCGACGAGGACGTCGAAGCTCTGGTCGAGATCGTCGGGCAGCCCGAACCCGCCGCCCTGCTCGAGCACCACGAAGCCGTGCACGGCGGAGCGCACGAGCCGCACGGCGTCCACCGTGCGCGCGTCCGGAAGCTCGAATCCGCGGAGCACCGCAGCGAGGGCCTCGACCGTCGAGGCCGCGGCGTCGCTCAACGGGTCGGCAGAGTCGGCAGCGTCGCCGGTGTCGGCTGCGCGGCTCGCGTCGGCTGCGCGGCTCGCG
Organism: Agromyces protaetiae; assembly: GCF_030866785.1. Lineage (NCBI taxonomy): Bacteria > Bacillati > Actinomycetota > Actinomycetes > Micrococcales > Microbacteriaceae > Agromyces > Agromyces silvae. The sequence continues at coordinate 653,067 of NZ_CP133018.1, forward strand.
TCGGCTGCGCGGCTCGCGTCGGCTGCGCGGCTGGCGTCGACCGCGCGGCTCGCGTCGGCCGTGCGGCGCGACCCGCTCGCCTCTGCGGCGCGGCCGACGCTGTCGCCCGGGCGCGCCCCGCCGCTGCTCGTGCGACCCACGCGCTTCACCGCCGGCGCGAACTGCGCGGCCGCGTACCAGCCGGGATGCGCGGTCGCGAACGAGCGGATGCCTCGCGCCACGGCGCGCAGTGCGGCGGGACCGGCGCGGCCGACGGCTTCGTGCGTGATGACGTCGCGCAGTGCGAGCACCGCCTCGAGGGCCACGCCGCGGCGCAGGTCGTCGAGCCCGCCGACGTGCTTGTAGAGGCTCGGCACCGCGACGCCCACGCGCTCGGCGACCGCCGCGAGCGTCAGCCGCTCGAAGCCCGACGCGCCACCCGCGTCGACGAGCTCGAGCGCCGCGGCGACGACGGCGTCGCGGGTGAGCCCGGCCCTAGGCACGAGGCATCCGCCACTCGTCGCCCGTGCGCAACCGTCGCAGGAAGCCGAGCGCGATCGGCACGACGCGGTCGGGGCGCTGTGCCTGCGGGTAGTGCCCGGTCTCGTCGAGCTCGTGCACCTCGGCGCCGAGGGAGCGCAGCCAGGTCGCCTCGGCGGCGGGGTCGGGGTAGTCGGGATCGAGGGTTCCGAGGAGGTGCAGCATGGGCGCCCGCACCTCGGGCAGTCGCCGCTCGGCCGGATCGTGGTCGAGCGTGAGCGCGAGCCTCCGGAAGTCGCGCAGTCGGCCGGGCTCCCTGAGGTTCGCGACGATGGCGGCGACGTGCTCGTCGAGCCACGGGGCGGTGGTGCCGCGGTTGAGCGAGCGGTAGAAGCCGCCCCAGAAGCGGGCGCCCCACGGCCGCGCGAGTGCGGCGCGGAAGAGCAGCGGCGCCAGCGCGTGCATGAGGCGCGACTGGGGCGGATTCCGCAGGATCGGCCCGACCCCGATGACCCCCGCGACGAGGTCTGGCGCGTCGGCGGCGACGATCGCCGACGCCGCGGCGCCCATGGAGTTGGCGACGAGCACGGCGGGGCCGCCGAGCTCGCGGATGAGCGCGGTGAGGTCGCCCGCGGTCGCCTCGTCGCCGAACTCGGCGAAGCCGGTGTCGCCGTCGCCCATGCCGCGGAGGTCGGTGGCTGCGACGCGGTACCCGGCGTCGTTGAGCGGTGCGATCAGCTCGCGGTTCACGGCGCGCAGGTCGCCCATGCCGGGCACCAGGACGACGAGCGGACCGGTGCCCTGGACGGTGTAGGAGACGCGGCCGTCGGGGCGGTCGAGGAAGCGGACGGCTTCCGATACGTGCATGTCCATAGCCCATAAGCTAATGCAATTAGCTTATGGGCGCAAGGGGCGCCGCCCGGCCCGCCCGGTAGTCTGTCGGAGTGCCAGTGAACCCCGAGCTCCAGGGGCGGACGTTCCCGCCGACCGAGCCGTATCTCGTCGGTCGTGAGAAGGTGCGCGAGTTCGCCGATGCGGTCTTCGCGACGAACCCCGCGAACCGTGACCTCGACGCGGCGATCGCCCTCGGCTACGCCGACCTCGTCGCCCCGCCCACCTTCGCCGTGGTCGTGCAGGAGCGTGCGCTCGCCGCGCTCCTCGCCGAACCCGACACCGGCATCGACTTCGAGCGTGTCGTGCACGGCGACCAGCGCTTCGTGACCACCCGCCCGATTCTGGCGGGCGACGAGCTCACCGCGACGCTCACCGTGTCGAACGTCAAGACGCTCGGTGGCCACTCGATGGTCAGCGCCGACACCCGGATCACCGACGCCGCGGGCGAACACGTCGTCACGGCGATCTCGACCCTCGTTGTGCGAGGAGACGACTGATGACCGCGACCATCCAGATCCCCGAGTTCGACGCCCTCACCGTCGGCGACGTGGTCGCCGAGCGGGTCTTCGCCGTCGCACGCGACTCGCTCGTGCGGTACGCGGGTGCCTCGGGCGACTTCAACCCGATCCACTACCGCGACGACGTCGCGCGCGCGGTCGGACTGCCCGGCGTGCTCGCGCACGGCATGCTCACCATGGGCCTCGCCGTGCAGCCGGTCGTCGACTGGGCGGTCGACCCCGGCCGCATCCTCGACTACCAGACCCGGTTCACCCGGCCCGTGATCGTCGACCCCGAGCTCGGCGCGGTCGTCACGGTCATCGCGAAGGTCGGCCAGCTCGACGCCGAGGCGCGCGTCGCCAGGGTCGATCTGACGGTGACGTTCCGCGACGAGACCGTGCTCGGCAAAGCTCAGGTGCGCGTGCAACTCTGATGGGCTCGGATCTGATGGACTCGGAGACGGACACCGGCCGGGACATCCGTTTCGCCGACCTGACGACCCTGCGCGTCGGCGGCCCGATCGGCCGGCTCGTCACGGCGACGACGCCCGCCGAGCTCGTCGAGCTCGCCACCGAGGTGTGGGCCGCCGGCGACGACTGGGTCGTCGTCGGCGGGGGATCGAACCTGCTGGTCGCTGACGACGGCTTCGACGGCACGGTGATCAGGATCGCGTCGCGCGGCATCGAGCTGCTTCCGGATGCTCCGGAGGGTGCGGTGCGTCTTCGCGTGCAGGCCGGGGAGAACTGGGACGAGCTCGTCGCGTGGACCGTCGAGCACGGCTACTCGGGGCTCGAGGCGCTCTCGGGCATCCCGGGCGCGGTGGGCGCGTCGCCCGTGCAGAACATCGGTGCGTACGGGCAGGAGCTCTCGGACGTGCTCGTCGCGATCGAGTTCCTCGACGAGGGTGCGACCGAGCCTCGGCGGATGACCGTCGACGAGCTCGAGCTCGGCTATCGCACGTCGGTGCTGAAGCGCGGGCTCGCGGGCGTCGTCGTCTCGGTCGAGCTGGAGCTGCACGACACCGCCGCCGAACGCGCGGTGCTGGGCGAAGCGATCGGCGCACCGGTCGCGTACCGTCAGCTCGCCGACGCGCTCGGGGTCCAGCTCGGCGACCGCGTGCCGGTCGTGCGCGTGCGCGAGGCCGTGCTCGCGCTGCGCCGCGCGAAGGGCATGGTGCTCGACCCCGGCGACCGGGACTCGGTGAGCGCGGGCTCGTTCTTCACCAACCCGATCGTCACGGAGCGCGTCGCGCGCTCGCTGCCGGTCGATGCGCCCAAGTGGTACCTCGCGCCCGAGCAGCCCGACGAGGTCACGCCGCTCGCGAGCCTCGCGAGCCAGAGCCCGCTCGACGCGTTCCTCGCGCATCAGGCCGCGCTCGAGGACGCCGAGCGGCAGGCCGCGATCGCTCCGGAGGATCCGCTCGTGAAGCTCTCGGCGGCCTGGTTGATCGAGCGATCCGGCATCCGCCGCGGGTTCGCGATCGCCGGTTCGGGTGCGGCGATCTCGTCGAAGCACACGCTGGCGCTCACCAACCGCGGCAACGCCACCGCCGAAGACGTCGCGCAGCTCGCCCGGTTCGTGCAGCAGCGCGTGCAGGCCGAGTTCGGCATCGTGCTGCATCCCGAGCCGGTGCTGCTCGGCATCGAGCTCTAGCCGCGCGCTGGCGCGCCCGTTCAAGCCGGCCGCCTGGCCCGCGCCCACCACCATTCACGTTGGAAGTCGAAAAGTGGGTAGGAAGGCGCCCCTGCGCGGATTCCTACCCACTTTTCGACTTCCATCACACTGCGGGCCGCTCGAGTTGGGCGTCACACGCGGTCGGACGCCGGGCGGTCGGAAGCCGGCCGGTAGACGTCGAGGGCGGCGGGGATGACGCGCAGGGCCGTGCGGTACCCCGGGGCCTGGCTTGCGGCGTCGGCGCGCTCCGGCTCGTCGCGAGCCACCTCGCCGTCGTGCGCGAAGCCCGGTGGCTGCCCCCTGCGCGGATGCACCACGACCTCGAGCGCGTCGGTCGTGTATGCGTCGACCCGATCGGGGAGCAGCCGCAGCCCGCGGAACACCGCCGACGTGCGGCGCCCGAACGCGAGCGACGCGGCCGCGCGCGGGCGTGATCCGGCGCGCAGGATCCGCACGTCGAGCACGCCGTCGTCCAGTCGCCGCCGCTGCAGGGGTGCGACGATGCCGGAGTCGTTCTCGCCGACGCCGACGAACACGGTCCAGACACTGAGGCGTCGACCGTCGACCTCGACCGCGATGGGCTCAGCCCGGCGCAGCACCCGGCCGGCCGCGATGAGCGCCGCGATCCACTTGCCGAGTCGTGGCTGCAGCCGTTCCCGTTCGATGACGAAGTCGGGGTAGACCCCGACCGATGCCGTGTTCAGCACGGTCAGCGGCGGCTGCGCGTCGAATGTGAGCTCGCCGACGTCGACGCGCACGCCTTCGCCCCGCTGCAGTGCGTCGATCGCGAGGTCGGCGGATGCCGCGCCCGCGGTGCGGGCGAAGTGGTTGAACGTGCCGCCCGGTACGACCAGCAGCGGCAGCCCGGCCTCGCGCGCGACGTGTGCGACGGCCGCGACCGTGCCGTCGCCGCCGCACACGCCCAGTACGCGCGGCGGGTTCGGCCCGGCGATCGCGCGCCGCGCGACCTCGGCCGGATCATCGCCGTCGTCCAGCAGATGCAGCTGTGCTCGAGGGAGCCGGTCCTCGAGGATGTGCACCGGATCCGCGCGCACGACGCTCGTGCCCGACGACGGGTTCACGACCACGAACACGTCCTCGCCGTCAGGCGACGCCGGGAGCTGCCGGTCCGCGCCCGCAGGCGCATCGTCGGATCCGCGAGGCCGCCGGACGAGTGCGGCACCCACCCCGGCCACGACTGCGCCGAGGGCGAGTCCGCCCGCGACATCCGACAGCCAGTGCGCCCCCACATGCAACCGCGAGTAGCCGACGCCGAGCGCGAGCGGTGCGATCGCGGCGCCGAGCCTGGGGTTCTCGGCGGCGACGCCGACCGCGAAGGCCGCCGCGCTCGCCGAGTGCCCGGAGGGAAACGCGGGCGTGCTCGGCTGCCGGGCGAGGCGGCGCCCGATCGGCACCTCCTCGAGGATGGGCCGGTCGCCGCCGAAGATGCGCTTGGCGATGAGGTTCGCGACGATGCTCGCCGCGAGCAGCGAGAGCGCGCCGCGCGCGGCGGCGCGACGACGGCCCGTGACCGCGAGCACGCCCGCGAGCGTCCACCACAGCACCCCGCGGTCGGCGAACCGGGTGACCCGCGACCAGAACCGGTCGGCCAGCGGATGCGTCGGCCGGGCGTTGACCGCACGCGCCGCTCGTGCGTCGGCGCGGCGAACCCACGCAGGAAGCAGCCGCACACGCTGGGCGGCGACACGCGGATCGGATGCCACGTGCCCAGCGTAGATCGGATCCGCCGCTCGGCGACGCACAATCCGACCTCCCGCCGCATGAGCGGATCGGAGCCGGCCCGTATGCGAGCATCGTCAGAGCAGGCGGAGCTCCATGGCGCGGGTGACGGCGCGTGTGCGGTCGTTGACGTCGAGCTTCTCGAAGACGTGTCCGAGGTGGGTCTTGACGGTCGCCTCGCCGATGTGGAGCTGACGCGCGATCTCTGGGTTGGAGCGGCCGGCTGCGACGAGGCGCAGCACCTCGAGCTCGCGCGGCGACAGGGCCGGGGTCGGAGCGGATGCCTCGCCGCGCACCCGGCGCACGAGCTTCGCCGCGATCGACGGGGCAAGCACGGTCTCGCCCGCGGCGACCGCCCGCACGCCCGCGAGGATCTCCTCCTGCGGTGCGGCCTTCAGGAGGTATCCGCTCGCCCCGGCCTCGATCGCCGGCAGCAGGTCGTCGTCGGTGTCGTAGGTCGTGAGCACGAGCACGCGCGTGCCCGCGTCGGCCCCGACGATGCGTTCGGTCGCGGCTGCGCCGCCGAGCACGGGCATGCGCAGGTCCATGAGCACGAGGTCCGGGCGCGTGGCCTCGGCGATGGCGACGGCTTCGGCGCCGTCGGCGGCCTGGCCGACGACCTCGATGCCGTCGGCGGTCTCGAGCAGGCCGACGATGCCCGCGCGAACGATGGGGTGGTCGTCGGCGACGACGACGCGGACGGGTGCGGTCATGCGCGGCCTCCTTCGGGGTCGATTCGGTCGGGCCGGTCGACAGGGGTCGTGCCTGTCTCGGCGGTCGCCGCACGGTCGTTCCGTGCCGGCACCTCGACATCGAGCTGCGCACCGCCGCCTTCGGCTGGCCCGAAGACGGCCCGGCCGCCCACGAGCGCCACCCGATCGCGGATGCCCGCGAGCCCGAAGCCGTGTGCACCGGGCGAGGCGCCGCCCGGCCCCACGCCGTCGTCCCGCACCGTGAGCCGCACCGTGGCGTCGTCTCGGAGAACGGTGATCCAAGCGTGCTGCGCCCTCGCGTGCTTGCGGACGTTCGCGAGCCCCTCCTGTGCCGTGCGCAGGAGGACGACCTCGAGCTCGCGGTCGAGCGCGGCGGTCGTCGCATCGACGGTGACGCGGACGCCCGTCTCGCGCTCGAACGTGGCGGCGAGCCGGCCGAGCGCATCCGCGAGCGTGGTGTCGACCGCGACGGGCGTGAGTGCCGCGACGAGCCCGCGAGCCTCGGTGAGCGCTTCGCGGGCCATCTCCTCCATGAGCACGATGTCGTCGCGGGCCGCCCGAGCGGGCTCGCCCTCGACCTTCGCGAGCCGGTTGCCCGTCCGCTGGGCGAGCATGACGAGGCCGGTCAGGCTCTGCGCGATGGTGTCGTGGATCTCGCGGGCGAGCCGTGCCCGCTCGTCGGTGACGCCCGCGTCGCGGTGCATGGCCGCGAGCTCGCCCTGTGCGGCCTGGAGCTCGGTCAGCAGCCGATCGCGCTCCTCGCCGTACTCGGCGATGCGCGTGATCCACAGGCCGAGCGCGATGCTGAACCCGATCGACAGCGTGCCGATCGCGACGCCCGGCAAGAGACCGTCGTAGCCGTACTGCAGCACGTAGCCGAGCGGGACCGCGATGCCGACGAAGATGTTCGCCACGATCGCGCTGCGGGTGTTCGGGGCGGAGATCCAGAGGAATGGGTAGAAGAACGCCTGCATGATGGCGAACGAAGACTGGCCGGTGCTGCCGACGGCGAGCAGCACCCCGAACGTGATCGCCAGGATCACGAGGTGCGTCTGGCCGGTGGTGCCGATCCGCGGTCGCGCGTAGGCGAGGTAGAAGAGCGCGAACCCGCCGGCGGCCAGCCAGGCCAGCCACTCCTGCGGACCGTACGGCGGCTCGATCAGCGCCAGGAACAGCACGACCGCCAGGGTCGCGAGCGCCGCGAGATCCCACCAGCGGCGGTTCACCATGTCGCCATGGTCTCACGGGCCGGATGCCACGGGCGGGCCGGATGCCACGGGCGGGCCGGATGCCACGGGCGGGCCGGATGCCCCGGGCGAGCCGTCTGCCCGCCCGAGGCATCCGTCTGCCCGGAGCATCCGCCCATCACGCGTCGCGCCGGATCCAGCGGAATGTGAGCCGGCTGACGACGAGGCCGACGATGAGCCAGACGACGAGCCAGACCGCGACCCAGCCGAGGTCCCAGGCGCCGTGCTGCTCCGCCGCCGCGAAGTCCTCGGGGAGGAACACGGCGCGCATGCCCTGCGCCATCCACTTGAGCGGGAAGAGGCTCGCGATGTTCTGCATCCATTCGGGCAGCGCGGTGAACTGCAGGTACACGCCTGAGATGAACTGCAGCACGAGCAGGATCGGCACGATGACCGCGGTTGCCGACTTGCCGCTGCGCGGCAGCGCCGAGAGCGCGATGCCGAGCAGTGCCGAGGTGACGATGCCGAGCACGAACACCCAGGCGAACGTGAGCCACTTGTCGGGCTCGGTGGGCAGTGCGATGCCGAACGCGAGGACCGCGACGGCGAGCAGCAGCGCCGCCTGCAGGATGCCGGTCACGAAGACCTGCCCGATCTTCCCGAGGAAGTACGACACGGGCGACAGGGGCGTGCCGCCGAGCCGCTTCAGGGTGCCGTCGCTCTTCTCCATCGCGATGTCGACCGCGAGGTTCTGCACGCCGGAGAGCAGGATGCCCGCGGCGAGGAGCCCGGGCAGGTAGTAGGCGCCGAAGCTCACGCCCTCCGCGCCCGGCCCCGGCGTGATGTCGCCCTGCGAGCTGAACGCGGCGGTGAAGATCGCGAGCATGATGACGGGGAACAGGAAGGTGAAGAAGACGGTGTCGAGCGAACGGAAGTACCCCTTCGTCTCGTAGCCGATGCGCGAGGCGCCGACGGTGATCAGGCTCATGCGAGGGCCTCCTCAGAGGTGGGTGCGGCGGCGCCGGCGCCGCGCACGAGTTCGAGATAGATGTCTTCGAGGCTGGGCCGGACGACCTCGAGGTCGGCCGGCTCGCCTCCGGCGGCCTCGGCGAGGGAGGCCACGAGCTGAGCGGGTTCCTCGGTGCGCTGTTCATGTGCGGTGCCGTCGCGATCGCGCCAGCGCACGATCGGCACCCGCGCCTCGGCGCCGCCGAGCTCGTGGATCGGGCCGACCTCGACGAGCTTGCCGCCGATGATCACGCCCCCGCGGTCGCCGAGCTGCGCGGCCTCGTCGAGGTAGTGCGTGGTGAGGATGATCGTCGTGCCCTCGGCCTTGAGGCCGCGGATGAGCCCCCAGAACTCGCGGCGCGCCTCAGGGTCGAACCCGGTCGTCGGCTCGTCGAGGAAGAGCAGCTCCGGGCGGCCGATGATGCCGAGCGCGACGTCGACGCGCCGCTTCTGGCCGCCCGAGAGTTTGCTGATACGGGTGCCCGCCTTCTGTTCGAGCCCGACGGCCGAGATCACCTCGTCGACGTCGCGCGAGTCCGGATAGAAGCCGGCGAAGTGCCGCAGCTGTTCGCGCACCGTGAACTGGGGCGTCTCTGCGGTCGACTGCAGCACGATGCCGAGTCGGGCCTTCCAGTCGAGGCCGCCGCGCGCCGGGTCGACGCCGAGTACCGAGACCTCGCCGTCGGTGCGGCTGCGGTAGCCCTCGAGGATCTCGACGGTCGTGGACTTGCCCGCGCCGTTCGGTCCGAGCAGGGCGAAGGTCTCGCCGCGCGCGATGTCGAGGTCGATGCCGTCGACAGCGGCGAACGTGCCGTACACCTTGCGCAGCCCGCGCACGTGCACCGCGAGGTCGGAGTCTGTTCGTTGCATACGCCGAGCCTCCCGCATCGCCGCCTCCGGCGGCAGCCGCCGACCGGCTGGTTTCCGGCATCCCCCGATCGGCGGATGCTCTCATTCGCGTTGGAGGTCGTTCTTCGCGTCGGAGGTCGGTCTGGACCGACCTCCGACGCGAAGAACGACCTCCAACGCGTGTGCCGGGCCGGGGGCGGGCGGCCGGGAGGCCGGGGACGGGGTGGGGGATCAGTGGGGGAGGACCAGGGAGATGCCGAGGGCGATCATCACCACGGCGATCACGGCGTCGAGGATCCGCCAGGCGCGCGGGCTCGCGAGCACCCCGCCGAGCAGGCGAGCGCCGTAGGCGAGCGCGAGGAACCAGGCGATGCTGCCGAGGCCGGCGCCGGCCGCGAACACCCAGCGCCCGTCGCCGTGCGTGTTCGCGATCGTTCCGAGCAGGAACACGGTGTCGAGGTAGACGTGCGGGTTGAGCCAGGTGAGCGCGAGGCACGTGGCGAGGGTTGCGGTCAGGGTCGCGCCCCGCGTCGCCACGGCGACCTCCGCGTGCGAGCGGCCGGATGCCTCGGGGCGGGCGTCCCGGCCATCTACCTCGCTCGATGCGCCCTCGGCGGCAGGCACCGACAGGGCCGCGCCGCTCGGCCGCAGCGCGCGGCGTGCCGCAAGGAGCCCGTACCCGACGAGGAAGGCCGCGCCGGCCCAGCGGACGGCGTCGATGAGCCACGGCACGGCGGCGAGCACCGCGCCGACCCCGGAGACGCCGACGAAGATCAGCACGAGGTCGGAGATCGCGCAGGTCAGTGCCACGGCGAGCACGTGCTCGCGGCGGATGCCCTGGCGCAGCACGAACAGGTTCTGCGCGCCGATCGCGATGATCAGCGAGAGGCCGAGTCCGAGTCCGGCGGCGAAGGTCGAGAGGTCCACGCCATCGACGCTAGGCATCGGCAGTTATGAAGTCCAGTTCATGATTCTACAGAACCATTAGTAGCACTTCAGATAGCCTGACTCCGATGAGGATCCCGCTCGATCTCGCTCGCACCCTCGCCGTCGTGGTCGCCGAGGGCACGTTCGACGCGGCCTCGCGGGCACTCGCCGTCACGCCGTCCGCGGTCTCGCAGCGCATCAAGGCGCTCGAGCAGCAGCTCGGTCGCGTGCTCCTCGTGCGCAGCAAGCCCGTGCGGCCCACCGACGCCGGCGCCGCCATCGTGCGCCTCGCGCGTCAGCTCGACCTGCTCGAGCACGAGGCGCTCGCCGGATTCGGCCTCGAGGCCGCCCCGGAGCATCCGATCTCCATCCCCCTGGCGGTGAACGCCGACAGCCTCGGGACGTGGATCCTGCCGCCGCTCGCCGACATCGCCACGAGGCATCCGGTGGTCTTCGACCTCTACCGCGACGATCAGGACTTCACCGCCGAGCTGCTCGAATCGGGCACCGTGATGGCCGCGATCACCTCGCAGGCGTCGCCGGTTGCCGGATGTCTCGTGCGCCCGCTCGGCGCGATGCGCTACCGGGCGGTGGCGACGCCCGCCTTCGCCGCCCGCTGGTTCGCCGACGAGGGCGGCCGCGTCGACGCGCTGAACCGCGCGCCGGTCGTCGACTTCGACCGCCGCGACGACCTGCAGGCGGCGTACGCGCGGGCCGTCGGCGCCGACCCCGCCGCCGCGCCGCGGCACTACGTGCCGGCCTCGAACGACTTCGCGATCGCGGTGAAGCTCGGACTCGGCTGGGGCATGCTGCCGACGTTCCAGTGCGCCGACGAGCTCGCATCCGGGGCGCTCGTCGCGCTCGGCGGGCCGCCGTTCGATGTGCCCCTGTACTGGCAGCAGTGGAACCTCCGCTCGCCGCTGCTCGACGGCATCGCCGACACGGTCGTCGCGGCGGCCCGCACCGCCCTCGACCCGCTCGGCTAGCGCCGACCGCCTGAGTGTTCAAGCCCTATCGCATGCGGGTTCGGGCGCGTTGGATGGAACCACACGCGGAGAACCCGCCGACGAGAGGAGCCCCACATGGGTGCAGACGACCGGATCAAGAACACGGCCGAAGACCTCAAGGGCAAGGCGAAGGAGGCCACCGGTAAGGTGACCGACAACGAGCGGCTCGAGGCCGAGGGCAAGATGGACCAGGCCAAGGCGGATCTCAAGAACGCCGGCGAAGACGTCAAGGACGCCTTCAAGCACTGACGCCCTCGTGAGCGCAAGGCCCGCATGATCCGCTGGATCTGCGGGCCTTCGGTCTGTCAGCCCCCAGGCGGTGTCAGTCGGCGGATGGCTCGCGGCGACGTCGGCGCAACCGCCATGTGTTCCCCTCGTCGGTGAGGTGGGAGAGTTCGTCGAGGGCGGCGAGCGCGAGCGCGAGGCCACGGCCGGCCTCGGCGTCCGTGTCGGGCATGGCGACTCGGGACAGGTCGAGGATGGGCGGATTCGCCGAGTCGCGGAACACCGCGATCAGGTCGTCGTCCGTGGCCTCGAGGTCCAGTCGCGCCTCGACAGGCCCGAGGTCGGAGGCACCATGCTGCACGATGTTGGTCGCGACCTCGACGACCGCGAGCTCGAAGAGCATCCGATCCTCGTCGTTCGCCGGGGCGAGCTGCCAGAGCTCGGCGAGTGCGCGGTGCACGTCGTCGAGGAAGGTCTCGTCGGCGCTGCCGGTCACGCGGATCAGTTCGCCCTCAGTCGACATCGAACGCCGCCTCTGCTGAAGGGTGGTTCGGCAGCACCTGGTCGAGATTCGTCAGGCGCAGCACCATGCGCACCTGGTCGGGCGCGGCAGCGAGCCGGAGGTCGCCACCCGCCTGCTGGACCGTCTTGTGAGCGCCGACCAGCGCGCCGAGCCCCGACGAGTCGATGAACTCGACCGCGTCCAGGTCGACGACGATGCGAGCGTGCCCCTGCTGGACGAGATCGTCGACCGCATACCGCAGCACGGCCGCGTTCGAGAGGGTGATGCGGCCCTCGGGGCGGATCACGGCATACGCGTCTCCCGGGTCGATCGTGAGTTTCATGCGTGCTCCGTTCTCGCGTCGGGGAGGCGCCGGATGACGACGGCCGTGACGTCGTCGGGCAGCGACCGGCCGTCGGCGATGCGCCGGACGGTCGCCACGCAGTCGTCGGGCCGACTGGTACGTGCCACCTCAAGCATCTGTTGCAGAGGGTGGTCGCCGAGCAGGTCGAGCAGACCGTCGCTGCAGCACAGCACGGCGTCACCAGGATCCAGGACGATCTCGCCCGCCGCCTTGCGGTCGCCGAACGACATGCCGAGCGGCAGCCCATCGGAGTGCAGCGCCGCCCACTCGCCGTCGGCGCGGAGCACACCGACGAGGTTGTGGCCGGCATCGACGAAGCGCATGCGGCCGGTTCGCGCCTCGAGCTCGGCGTGGAAGAGGGTGACGAAGGTCGTGGCCTCGGTGAGGTCCTGGTCGAGCAGCGCCGTGGTGCGCTCGACCGCGTGCACGAGCTCACGGTCGGCCGAGGTGTGCAGTGCCGCGCGGACGCTCGCGGCGGTGATCGCCGCGCCGACGCCCTTGCCCATCACGTCGGCGACGGTGAACCGCATGCCGCCCGGCACCTCGTACCAGTCGTAGAAGTCGCCGCCGACGCGACCTGCGGCGAGGCTGATCGCGGCCATCTCGTACCCGGGCATCTCGGGTGTCGTCCTCGGCAGCAAGCCGCGCTGGACGACGGAGGCCCGGTCGAGCTCGTCGTCGCGACTGAGCTCCGACTGCAGCCAGCCCGCGAGGTCGCGCAGCAGCTCGCGCTCGTGCGAGTCCATGGTGCGGGGGGCGGTGTCGACGATGCAGAGCGTGCCCACCTGTTCTCCGCCGGGGGCTTGCAACGGATGCCCGGCGTAGAAGCGCAGATTCGGCTCGCCCACGACGAACGGGTTCTCGGCGAACCGCGGGTCCGTCGCCGCGTCCTCGACGACGAGTGTGCCGCTGCCTCGCACGGTGGCATCGCAGAAGGACTGCTCTCGCGCGGCTTCCCGCCCGCCCAGCCCGATCTCCGCCTTACGGAACTGGCGGTCGCCGTCGAGGAAGGTGACACTGACCATCGGGACCTCGAACAGCTCGTGCGCGAGCCGGGCGACCCGGTCGAAGCGTTCCTCACGCGGGGTGTCGAGGATGCCGAGCTCCTCGACAGCACGCTGCCGTGCGTCGTCATCGAACAGGACGACGGTTCCCCCATCCACCATGCCTTCCACCCTAGAGCGTCCTCACCCGCGGTCGCGGACGGGTCAGAGCCAGCCGCGGTCGCGCGCGACCCGAGCGGCGTCATGCCGGGTCGAGGTGCCGCTCTTCTGCATCGCGCTCGAGAGGTAGTTGCGCACCGTGCCGGGGGCGAGGTAGAGCCTGCGCGCGATGTCCTTGACCGAGTAGCCCTCGCGCGTCTCACGGAGCACGTCGAGCTCGCGTTCGGTCAGCGGCGAATCGTCGACGACGGATGCTTCGAGCACATCGTGGGCAATCCACCGTCGCCCGGTGCGCAGCTCGCGCAGCACGTCGGCGATCTCTTCGGGGTCGGCGCTCTTGCTCATGAACCCGAGCACCCCGAACTTGAGCGCGCGTCGAAGCACGCCGGGCCGCGCGTGCCTGGTGAGCATCAGCACGCGCTGATCAGGCAGGCTCGCCCGGATCTCGGCGACGGCCTCGAGGCCGTCCATGCCCGGCATCTCCAGGTCGATGACGAGGACGTCAGGCCGGTGCTCGAGCGTCGCCGCCACGGCTTCCATGCCGTTCGAGGCCTGGGCGACGACCTGAATGCCACCATCCATGGGGAGCAGCGCGGCGAGCGCCATGCGCAGGAGGTGCTCGTCGTCGGCCAGCACCACGCGGATCGGATCGTCCTCAGTCATCCCGCCTCGCCTCCTCGCGCCCGTTCACCGGATCGAGCTCCACCAGTACCGTGAACCGGCCCGATGCGTGCCCGAAGTGCAGCGAGCCGCCGGCTTCCTCGACGCGCTCGCGAAGCCGCGCGAGTCCGCGAAGCGGGTTGTCCGCGCCGCTGTGCGCGCCGTCGTTGACGACCTCCACCATGATCGGCGACGCCGTGATCGTCACCGTCGTCGGGTGCGCGTGCCGGAGGAGGTTGGTGGTGGCCTCACGCAGCACCTGGGCCAGCAGCGGATGCGGGTGCGCACCGCTCCCGGGGTCGAATCGCGCGTCGACGGCGAATCCGGCGGCTTCGCAGAGCCGTTTCGCGTTCTCGAGCTCCGCCGACAGATTCAGTTCGATGCGTGCGTAGGCGAGCGCTCGGGTCTCGGTGATCGCCTCATCGGCCAGTCGCCGGATCTCGCCGAGCTCCTGCTCCGCCCGCTCGGGCTCGACGCGGACCAGGCGGCCGGCGAGCGCGGCCTTGAGCTTGATCACGTGCAGCGAGTGGCCCTGGATGTCGTGCAGGTCGCCGGCGAAGCGCACCCGCTCGCTGGCGACCGCAAGCTGGGCTTCGGCGTCTTGCGCGCGTTCCAGGCGACGAGCCACGAGCCACACCTGCTCGCTGATGAGCACCACCCCGGAGATGAAGAGCGTGCCGACGAACGGGGTGAGCAGATACGCAGCCGCGAGCTCCCCGCTCGCCTCGTTGAAGACGAACGCTCCGGCGCCGACAGCCGCGACCCCGAACGCGAAGACGGGGATCCACACCATCCGCCGCCTCGTTCGTGCGAGCAGGAGCGCGCCGACCAGAGCCACGGGGAGGAAGCTGAGCGGGCTGGAGACGCCCAGCGCGCCCATGATCCACGCGGCAGCGGTGATGCCGAGTGCGAGCAGCGCCCGCCGCGGGTAGCCGTCGAGGCTCCATTCGCGCAGCAGTCCGAGCGTAAGCAGGAAGCTGAGTGAGATGATCAGCCCGTCCCACCAGGTGCTCGCCGTGAGCGCGACGCCCACGATGCTCAGCGGCGCGATCGCGGCCACCGCGGTGATCATGGCGAGCCGGCGCATGCGGATGACGCTCGGGGAGTCGTCCCGCGCGTGGTCCTGATCGTCGACGTTCAAGGGTGTGTTCCGGTTTTCTGCCGTGTGATCGCCCGGCCGGTGGGGACCTTCGCGACCAGCGCGGCCACGAGGAGGACGAGTGCCACGTACTGCAGCGCGCCGTTCGAGGTGAAGAATCCCGTGACCCCTTCGGGAAGGACGGTGAAGAGCCCGAAGTCGAAGTAGTACAGCCCGATGTAGGCGAGGAAGACGGTCGCGGAGAGGATGATGATGGCGTTGAGGGCGAGGTCGAAGAGCTTCATGGTCCCCACAGAGTCGCGTCTTCCGGCCGGACGAGGTAGTGACGCCACGTCATCTTTCCCGGTGACACCACGCCACTGCACACGCGGGGAACGCTCTGGTGCGATGAGTGCATGACAACGAACAGGACCACTTCCGTACCGACCGAACGTGTGCGGCTCTGGCGACGCCCATTCCGGGTCATCCGCGAGAACCTGCGCGTGTACCTCATCATCAACGCCGCGGCGTATGGACTCGCGCTGATCGGGTTCAGCCTCGGGCTGCTCTTCCCCGACCTGGTGGCGGAGCGCGCCGTGGGACTCGAGGAGGACGGCACCGGCGAGCTCGTGCGCACGTTGTTCGAGACGCCCCCGCTGTTCGCGTTGGTGATCTTCGCGGTGAACGTGTTCGGCCTCGCCGGGCTGAGGATCGTGCTGCCATCGCTCATCGTGCCGTTCGCGGGCCTCCCACTGTTCGGCTACTGGGCGGTCACCACCGGAGTGACCATCGTGCCGACGTCCGCCCCGGGTTGGGTGTTGTTCATTCCGCACTCGCTCACCCTCGTCATCGAGTTCCAGGCGTACGTGCTGCTTCTGCTGGGTGCGTACCTCATCGGCAAGGGCTGGCTCGTGCCACGCTCGGTCGGCGCGGCGAATCGACGTCGCGGGTATCTCTTCGGACTGAGACGACTCGGGCTGCTCGCGCTCCCGGCGCTCGTGCTGTTCGTCATCGGTGCCGTGTGGGAGGCGTACTCGCTGCGCTACCTCGTGGGCCCGCTCGGTGAGCTCCTGCTGTAGGCGACGCGAGGAACGGAGCCGGCGTCCGGTCGAGGTGACGCCGGCTCCGTGCTGTCCGGTGATGCCCGGGCGAGCGACCTCTCCGATTCGCACAGCGCACTCCTCCGCGTCGCGATTGACAGTGACGTCGATGTCAACCGCAACGTTCGCGCGACGATTCCTGCCGCGCTGCCGGTGCCGCGTCAGCCGAACAGGCGCTGCAGGCGCTGGATGCCCTCGAGCAGGGGCGCGTCGCCGAGCGCGTAGCTGAACCGCAGGTAGCCGCTGGGGCCGAACGCCTCGCCCGGAACCGCCGCGACATCGGCCTGTTCGAGCATGAGGTCGGCGAGCTCGAGCGAGGTCGTCGGCGTCACGCCGTTCCAGTCGCGACCGAGCAGGCCCGAGACATCCGGATACGCGTAGAACGCGCCCTGCGGAACCGGGACCGTCACGCCCTCGATCTTCGAGAGCTCGGCGACGATCGTGCGGCGTCGCCGGTCGAACGCCCGGCGCATCGCCTCGACCTCGTCTTGCGGGCCCGTGAGGGCTGCGATCGCGGCGCGCTGCGAGATGTTCGAGACGTTCGACGACAGGTGGGACTGCAGGTTCGCGGCGCCCTTGATGACGTCGGCGGGCCCGACCATCCAGCCGAGACGCCAGCCGGTCATCGCGTAGGTCTTCGCGACGCCGTTGACGAGGATGGTCTGGTCGGCGAGCTCGGGGACCGCCTCGACCACCGACAGCGCGCGCGGCGGGGTGCCGTCGACGTCGTCGGCATAGGTGAGGTTCTGGTAGATCTCGTCGGAGATGACCCAGATGCCGTGCTCGAGCGCCCACTCGCCGATCGCCCGCACCTGCTCGGGCGGGTACACCGCGCCGGTCGGGTTGGAGGGCGAGACGAAGAGCAGTACCTTGGTGCGCTCGGTGCGCGCCGCCTCGAGCTGCTCGACCGTGACGAGGTAGCCCTGGTCGGCGCCCGCGAAGACGTCGACCTGCCGGCCGCCGGCGAGCTTGATCGCCTCGGGGTAGGTGGTCCAGTACGGCGTCGGGACGAGCACCTCGTCGCCGTCGTCGAGCAGCACCTGGAACGCCTGGTACACGGCCTGCTTGCCGCCGTTGGTCACCACGACCTGGCTCGCCGTGGCGGCGAGACCGGAGTCGCGCAGCGTCTTCGCCGCGATCGCCTCGCGGAGGTCCGGCAGGCCCGCGGCGGGCGTGTACCGGTAGTTCTTGGGGTCGCGCGTCGCGGCGAGCGCGGCCTCGACGATGTGCGCGGGGGTCGCGAAGTCGGGTTCGCCTGCGGCGTACGAGATGACGGGTCGCCCATCGGCCTGCAGGGCCTTCGCCTTCGCGTCGACCTTGAGCGTGGCGGACTCGGCGATGGCGGCGATTCTGGCGGAGAGGCGGGCTCGGCTGGTCACCCGACCAGCCTACGGGGCGGATGTCCCGGTGCGCGCGCGTGACCGGGAACACCGCGCTCGTCCGGCATACCGGGTTTGGCGGCGCGCCCTCCGTCGCCTACACTTGCTGAGGTTGCGGAAGTCGGCCAAGCTTCTCCATGCCCGAATTTGATGGGCGGGGCAAACGAGGCCGAAGGTCGTGACACCGACGAAGGCACACGTCTTCGAAGGGCGGTGGCTCAATTGGTAGAGCAGCGGTCTCCAAAACCGCAGGTTGCAGGTTCGAGTCCTGTCCGCCCTGCGAGCCGGCAGGCATTGCCGGCCCACGAAAGGGATACGAGTGGCTCGGAAAGTCATCGACGAACCCAGTGAGGATGTCGTCGCCAACGCCAAGCGCGAACGCGCGGCGCGGCGTAATCCGTTTGCTCGGATCGCGCTGTTCATCCGGCAGGTCTTCGGCGAGCTCAAGAAGGTCGTCACGCCGACGCGGCGTGAGCTGATCAACTTCACGATCGTGGTGCTCATCTTCGTCATCATCATGATGGCGATCGTGTACGGGCTGGATCAGTTGTTCGGCCTGTTGGTGCTGTACGTCTTCGGGACGCCGGGCGTCTGATCAGGCCCTCGGCCGCCGAAGCAGAACCCCCGGGTCTGCAACCGGGCAGAGAGAAGGATCACAACGTGACGAAGTACGAGCGCGACGACGTCGACTGGGCGACTGCCGCCGAGCAGTCGTCAGAGGTCGACGAGGTCCAGGAGGGGCTGTCCTCCGAGCACGACGAGGAGTCCGTCGACCCCGCCGAGCAGCGCGCCGTCCACGTCGTCGACGACGAGGGGAACGACGTCGACCTCGACGCGGTGCTCGACGCGATGGCCGAGGCCAGCGACCCCGAGGCTGACGCCGTCGTCGACGACGCCCTCGAGATCGATTCGGTCGAGGAGGCCGAGGCCGCCGTCGAGGCCGTCGAAGAAGAGGAAGAGCTGGCCGAAGAGGCCGACCCGTATGAGGAGTTCCGCGCCGAACTGCGGTTCCTCCCTGGCAAGTGGTACGTCATCCACTCCTACGCGGGCTTCGAGCGCCGGGTGAAGGCGAACATCGAGCAGCGGCGTGAGTCGATGGCGATGGCCGACTACATCTACCAGGTCGAGGTCCCCATGGAGGACGTCGTCGAGATCAAGAACGGCCAGCGCAAGATGGTCACGCGCGTGCGCATCCCCGGCTACGTGCTGGTGCGCATGGAGCTGAACGAGGAGAGCTGGTCCGTCATCCGGCACACCCCCGGTGTCACCGGCTTCGTGGGCAACGCCCACAACCCGACGCCGCTGCGCTTCGAGGAGGCCTTCGGCATGCTGAAGAGCCTCGTCGAGCCGAAGGACGTGCCGGCGGCCAAGTCCGGCGCCAAGGCGAGTGCCGGTTCGGCCGGCGCCGCGCGCGTCGTCCCCGCCGAGGTCGACTTCGAGATCGGCGAGACCATCACGATCAAGGACGGCTCGTTCGCGGGCCTGCCCGGCACGATCAACGAGATCAAGCCCGAGAGCGGCAAGCTCACCGTGCTCGTCTCGCTCTTCGAGCGCGAGACCCCGGTCGAGCTCAGCTTCGACCAGGTCACAAAGCTCTAGGAAACTCCCAGCACACCAGCGGCAACCCTCCGGTAGTATCGGAGGGTTGTGCTGCGTGCGGACCACCCACGATCAGCACACGAGCCACCGCGACCCGGAACCGCCGGGCCGTCGGGAGAGTGCCCCGCGAGGGGTGTTCGAACAGAAAGAGAGAAATCATGGCACCGAAGAAGAAGGTCACTGGTCTGATCAAGCTTCAGATCAACGCCGGCGCCGCCAACCCCGCACCGCCCATCGGTCCGGCGCTTGGTCAGCACGGCGTGAACATCATGGAGTTCTGCAAGGCCTACAACGCGGCGACCGAGTCGCAGCGCGGCAATGTGATCCCCGTCGAGATCACGGTCTACGAAGACCGCTCGTTCACCTTCATCCTGAAGACCCCGCCCGCCGCCGAGCTCATCAAGAAGGCCGCCGGCGTCGCCAAGGGCTCTGGCGTCCCGCACACCACCAAGGTCGGCAAGATCTCGAACGACCAGGTGCGCGCCATCGCCGAGCAGAAGATGGCCGACCTCAACGCGAACGACCTCGACGCCGCGTCGAAGATCATCGCGGGCACCGCCCGCTCGATGGGCATCACGGTCGAGTAATCGCCTTCGCGGATGCCTCGTCCGAGGCGTCCGGCACCCCAGAACTCTCATTCGTGGCAGCGCCGGCCAGGCGCGATGACCACACTCTCGCTAGGAGAATCCACATGGCACAGAAGTCCAAGGCCTACCGGGCCGCGGCCGACAAGATCGAGGCCGGCAAGTACTACACCCCGAGCGACGCGGTCGCCCTCGCGAAGCAGACCGGCTCGGCGAAGACCGACTCCACGGTCGAGGTCGCGCTGAAGCTCAGCGTCGACCCCCGCAAGGCCGACCAGATGGTCCGCGGCACCGTCATCCTCCCGCACGGCACCGGCAAGACCGCGCGCGTCATCGTGTTCGCGACCGGCCCTGCGGCCGAGGCCGCGATCGCGGCCGGCGCCGACGAGGTCGGCGGCGCCGAGCTCATCGAGAAGGTCGCCGGCGGTTACACCGCCTTCGACTCCGCCGTCGCGACGCCCGAGCTCATGGGCCAGGTCGGTCGTCTCGGTAAGGTGCTGGGCCCCCGCGGCCTCATGCCGAACCCGAAGACCGGCACCGTGACCCCGAACCCGGCGAAGGCCGTCGAAGACATCAAGGGCGGCAAGATCGAGTTCCGCGTCGACAAGCACGCCAACGTGCACTTCGTCGTCGGCAAGGCCTCGTTCTCGGCCGAGCAGCTCGACGAGAACATCAAGGCCGCGCTCGAAGAGGTCGTCCGCCTCAAGCCGTCGAGCGCCAAGGGCCGCTACATCCAGAAGGGCGCCGTGTCGACCACGTTCGGCCCCGGCATCCCGCTGGACGTCAACGCCATCTGAGTCTCGCACTCACGGCTCGAGTCGGCGCCAGCGCCGCAGGGAGCCCGAAGGCCCGCCGGTTCACGAACCGGCGGGCCTTCGTGGTCCTCAGGCGGCTTCGCAGTACACGCTGCGTTCGCCGAGGATCACGCCTTGGGCATTGGCCTGGTCGAACGCAAGCGACCAGTTCGAGCTCTGATTTCGTTGGATCGACGCCTGGACGAAGTTGTTCATGCCGAAGACGTGTATCGGCAAGCTCAGGCGCGGCGTCCCTGAGTTGCACGACGGCCAGACAACGCTCGCTTGGCCCAGCCGAAGGCGCCCGTACATCAGGTTGCCGAGCCAGGTGTACTTGCCGGTGACCTCCGTCGAACTGAATGAGAGGCAGTGGCTTCCGCCGGAGATTGTCGCACAACCGAGTGGTTGCGCGTCCGAGTGATCGGCAAGCGGAGTGCCGTCGCCTGCCACGCGAGGGTTGGCGACCTCCTCCGTAGTCGGCTGGTAGCCTTCTCCACAATCGGCCGCGTACGCCCGGACGACGTTCGCCGCCGAGAACTCCGCGGTCGCTGGCAGCAGTTCCACGTGAGCCTCGCCGTTGATCTGGCAGTCCCATTGTGCGAGTCCTGCCGCGAACGGGAAGCCTTTCCAATACTCATAGGAAGGTCCAGCGAAGGCGTTCCAGTCCTCATCCGGATCTCCGAGGACCGGAGACACCGGCCGGACGTGGGTCGCGACGTAGTCCGCGACGACGAGGGCCGCAGCCTGCGCTGCGGGCGATGGCGGGGCGGGTTCGCTGGCAGGCGCGACGTATGGCGCCGCGGATGCCCCCAACGAGCCGGTCAGGGTGAGCCCGGCGGTCATGAACACGGCCAGACCGGCGAGCATGACTCGATGTGATGTGATGCGCATGGATCTCCCAATGTACTAATGGGCAAGCGCGCGACATCCTACGCGTGAGCGCATGAATCGTCCACCGTCGATCCGCACGTATACGGCGTCAGACCAGGGGCCAGTGTGCGCACGCTCGCGTCACGCGTCGACGCGGAAGCCTCGCTCGCCGGTCGGATCCAGGTCGCTCGTGGTGAGCGCGGTGACCTCCGCGCCTGGCGGGCCTTCGTCGAGCCACGCGAGCATGCGGTCGACCGCCCCGGGCTCGCCCTCGATCTCGGCCTCGACCGCGCCGTCCGATCGATTGCGCACCCACCCCGAGATGCCGAGACGCTGCGCTTCGACCCGCGCGCCGAAGCGGAAGCCGACGGCCTGGACGCGACCGTGCACGACGACGTGGACCCGGACCATACGTGCCTCCTGGCAAGCAGGGTACGCCCGAACCGCGCGATCGAGGGCTAGGCTGCCCCGCATGGGCGTGCTCAGTGAGTACATCGGCGAGTTGCACCCGGCCGAGCGCGACGCGCTCGACCGCATCAGGATTCGTGCACTCGAACTCGTGCCCGAGGCCGAGGAGGGCACGGGCTACGGGATGCCCGCGCTCATCTATCGCGGCCGGCCGCTGCTGAGCGTGCGCGCCGCCAAGACGCATCTGGGCTACTACCCCTTCAGTGCCGACGTCGTCGACGCCGTGCAGAGCGACCGCGACGGCATCGACTGGTCGAAGGGCACGATCCGGTTCCAGCCGGCGCATCCGCTCTCCGACGAGCTCATCACCAAGCTCGTCCTGCTGCGCCGCGACGAGATCGACGCGGCCCAAGACCGATAGGCGTATGCGGTCGGCGAGTTGAACTCGGTCAGCTGGTCGGTGGCACTCGACTGATCGGCGGTTGGGCGCTGAAACGCGTATGCCAGTTCCGCCTCAACTGAGGCGGAACTGGCATACGGATTCTGGCTCACCGCGCGGCGCGGCTCGCGCCGCCCGCCGCGATCAGCCGATGCGGATGAGCTTTTTGTTCACGAACTCGTCGGCGCCGAAGCGGCCGAGCTCGCGACCCGAGCCCGAACGCTTGATGCCGCCGAAGGGCAGCTCGGCTCCGTCGGCGAGGACGACGTTCACGAACACCATGCCGGCCTCGATGGAGTCGGCGACGCGCAGCGCCTGCTCGTCGTCGGTTGTGTACACGTACGAGCCGAGTCCGTAGGGCGTGTCGTTCGCGATGCGGACCGCGTCGGCCTCGTCGGCCGCGCGATAGACCTGCGCGACCGGCCCGAAGAACTCCTCCTTCGAAGCGGGGTTGTCCGCCGAGACATCCGTCAGCACCGTGGTCTGGAAGAAGGCGCCGTCGCGCCCGCCGCCGTGCACGAGGGTCGCGCCGTGCTCGACCGCGCGCTTGACCTGGTCGTCGAGGGTCTCTGCGGCCTTGAGCGAGGACAGCGGGCCGAGCGCGGCGTCTTCGGCCGTCGGGTCGACGGCCTCGATCTCGGCGAGCTTCGCGGTGAACTTCTCGAGGAACGGCTCGTACAGCTCGTCGATGACGACGAAGCGTTTGGCCGCGTTGCACGCCTGGCCGTTGTTGTCGATGCGCGCGTCGACCGCGTTCTGCACGGTGGCGTCGAGGTCGTCGGTCGAGAGCAGCACGAACGGGTCGGAGCCGCCGAGCTCGAGCACGACCTTCTTGAGGTGGCGCCCGGCGATCTCGGCGACCTTCGCGCCGGCACGCTCGGAGCCCGTGAGCGAGACGCCCTGCACGCGCGGGTCGGCGATCACGGTCTCGATCTGGTCGTGCGTCGCGTACACGTTGACGTACGCGCCCTTCGGGAAGCCGGCGTCGAGGTGGATCTGCTCGATCGCGGCGGCCGACTCGGGGCACTGTTCGGCGTGCTTCAACACGATCGTGTTGCCGATGATGAGGTTCGGGCCCGCGAAGCGGGCGACCTGGTAGTACGGGAAGTTCCACGGCATGATGCCGAGCAGCACGCCGAGCGCCGAACGCCGGACGACCGCAGAGCCCTCGCCGTCGAGCAGGGTGATCTGCTCGTCCTTGAGGAAGTCGGCGGCGTGATCGGCGTAGTACTCGTAGATCGCGCCCGCGAAGTCGACCTCGCCGAGGGCTTGCTCGGTGGGCTTGCCCATCTCGCGGACGATGATGTCCGCGAGCTCTTCGCGGCGTTCGACGTGCAACTCGCCGACGCGTCGGACGAGCGCGGCGCGCTCCTCGACCGTCGTCGACTTCGACCACGTGCGATACGCCTCGGCGGCGTCGGCGATCGCGCCCTGCAGGTCGGCGTCGCTGATCGTGGGATAGGTCTTGATCGTCGCTCCGGTAGCCGGATTGACCACGGCGTAACTCATTCACGCTCCTTCTGCCTGCGGTGCACGGGACGTGTCGCCGGACGGTGACGACGGTGCACACCTGGCACCAGCCTACGTGCCGGAACGCCGGACGCGACTGGACTTCGTGTCGCATCCTCGGCCTGGTTTCGACGGCTCGTACACGAATCGCGCGTGTGGGCGATGGGTAGGGTGGCCGAGGGCGAGACGAGGAGGACGACGTGCCGGAGGGTGTGCTGGGCGGCATCCGTGTCGCAGACTTCTCCCGTGTGCTCGCGGGGCCGTACGCGACCATGCTGCTCGCCGACTTCGGCGCCGACGTCATCAAGGTCGAGCCGCCGGCCGGCGACGACACGCGCCAGTGGAAGCCCCCGACGGATGCCTCGGGCGAGGCCACGTACTTCGGTTCCGTGAATCGCAACAAACGGTCGGTCGCGCTCGACCTCGCGACCGAGGCGGGTCTCCTGGAGGCGCGTCGCCTCGCGGCGACGGCCGACGTCGTGATCGAGAACTTCCGGCCGGGCGTCATGGCACGGTTCGGGCTCGCGTACGACGACGTCCGCGCCCTGAACCCCGGCGCCGTGTACTGCTCGATCACCGGCTTCGGCGACGGTGCGGGCGCGGGTCTCGCCGGGTACGACCTACTGGTGCAGGCCGTCGGCGGGCTCATGTCGATCACGGGCTCGCCCGACGGCGAGCCTGCGAAGGCGGGCGTCGCCCTGGTCGATGTGATCACGGGGCAGAACGCCGTCGCCGGGATCCTGCTCGCCCTGCGCGAGCGGGACCGCACGGGTGCCGGCCAGCGCGTCGAGGTGAACCTGCTGCACGGCCTGTTGTCGGCGCTCACCAACCAGGCCGGGTCGACGCTCGCGACGGGCCGGGCGCCTGCGCGCATGGGCAACCAGCACCCGAGCATCGCGCCGTACGCGGTGTTCCGGGCCGCCGACCGGGAGCTCGTGATCGCGGTCGGCAACGACCGTCAGTTCCGCACCCTCGCCAGGCTCGTCGGCCGCGAGGAGCTGGGCGACGCCGCCCGGTTCGCCACGAATCCGGCGCGCGTCGCGCACCGCGACGAGCTCGGCACCGAGCTCGAAGGCGCGCTCGCGGCGCGCCCAGCGGCCGAATGGGCCGCGATCTTCGCCGACGGCGGCGTGCCCGCTGGGCTCGTCCACGACGTCGCCGAGGCGATCGCGTTCGCCGAATCACTCGGCCTCGACTCCGTCGTCGACCTCGACGGCCGCCGCTCGATCGCCGACCCCATCGGCATGTCCGCCACCCCGCCCTCGTACCGCACCCCGCCGCCCGCGCTCGACGAGCACGCGGGCGCCGACTGGCTCCATCGAAAGGACCCCGAATGACGACCGCGCCCCGCATCGACCAGGTGTTCGACTTCGACGCCCTCCTCTCCGACGAGGAGCGGGCCTGGCAGCAGCAGGCGCGCGCGTTCGCGCAGGAGCGCATCGCCCCGGTCATCGAGGAGGACTTCGAACAGAAGCACTTCCGGCGCGAGTTCGTGCGCGAGCTCGGCGAGCTGGGATTCCTCGGGATGCACATCGAGGGCTACGGATGCGCCGGGGCCGGCGCCGTCTCGTACGGTCTCGTCTGCATCGAGCTCGAGGCGGCCGACTCGGGCTGGCGCACGTTCGTCTCGGTGCAGGGCTCGCTCGCCATGAGTGCGATCGCGAAGTACGGCTCCGAGGAGCAGAAGCAGCAGTGGCTGCCCGGCATGGCGAAGGGCGAGCTGATCGGCTGCTTCGCACTGACCGAGCCGCAGGGCGGCAGCGACCCCGCCGCGATGACGACGGTCGCGCGCCGCGAGGGCGACGAGTGGGTCATCGACGGCGCGAAGCGCTGGATCGGCCTCGCCTCGCTCGCGGACGTCGCGGTCGTCTGGGCGCGAGTGGAGGACGAGTCCGGGCCAGGGGGAGCGAACGCTGCCGGGGAGGGTGCGCGCGCCGTGCGCGGATTCCTCGTGCCGACCTCGACGCCCGGGTTCACGGCGACGCCGATCGACGGCAAGCTCTCGATGCGCGCGTCGGTGCAGTGCGACATCGACCTCGACGGGGTGCGCGTGCCCGCGGACGCGCTGCTGCCCGGGGCATCCGGGCTCTCAGGGCCTTTCGGTTGCCTGAACGAGGCGCGCTACGGCATCGTGTGGGGCGCCATGGGCGCCGCGCGCGCGTGCCTCGAGGCCGCGCTCGAGCGCTCGATCACGCGCGAGGTGTTCGGCAAGCCGATCGGCGCGAACCAACTCACCCAGGCCAAGCTCGCCGACATGCTGCTCGAGGTCGAGAAGGGCGTGCTGCTCGCGCTGCACCTCGGCCGGCTCAAAGAGCGCGGCGCGCTCACGCCCGCGCAGATCTCGGTCGGCAAGCTGAACAGCGTGCGCGAGGCGTTGCGGATCGCGCACGAGGCGCGGTCGATCCTCGCGGGCGACGGGATCACGAACGCGTGGCCCGTCATGCGGCACGCGGCGAACCTCGAATCGGTGCGCACCTACGAAGGCACCGACGAGATCCACCAGCTGGTCATCGGGCGCGCGCTCACAGGGCTCAGCGCGTTCTGACGGTGTTCCGGCTGGAAATGGAACATCATTCCACGATAAGTTCGTGGGTGTGAGCACTCCGACGCCCTACGCCAGCTTGCGCGAGATCGAGGCCGACGCGACGAGGAACCTCGACCGTGCGACCTGGGACTACGTCGAAGGGGGTGCGAACGGCGAAATCAGCCTCGTGGCCAACACGGAGGCCTTCGACGAGTGGCAGTTCCTCCCGCGCCTCCTGTCGAGCTCAGCGCGCCCCGAGCTCGCGGTCGAGTACCTGGGTCTGCGCTGCGCAATGCCGTTGTTCATCGGACCGTTCGGGTTCGACCGCGCGTATCACCGGGACGGCTACGCTGCGGTGGCGCGGGCGGCGAAGGCCGCCGGGATCCCGAGCATCGTGCCCGACACGTCGTCGCAGTCGCTCGAGGAGATCGCGGCGGCCTCGGGTCAAGATCGCGGCTTCGTCCATCTCAGCCTGCACGGTCCCGCGGAGGATCTCCTCGCTTACGCGAACCGGGCGGCCGCCGCGGGCTACCGGGGGATCGTGTTCACCGATGTGCCGGCCGTGCCGTGGCGCGAGCGCCTCTTCGAGTCGAGGCAGGACCTCATCGCGATGTGGGGGCTGGGGAACTTCGGTGAGGGCCTCGCCGACCCCGAGCTCCTTCGGGAGACCCGGACCTTCCGCTCGCCGCGCTGGACCTGGGAGCGGCTGGGCGACCTCGCGCAGGCGCTTCCGCTCCCGTTCGTCATGAAGGGCGTGCTCCGCGGAGCCGACGCCGAACTCGCCGTCGGGGCCGGCGCCGCAGCGATCTACGTCTCGAACTTCGGGGGACGCAACCTCGATACGACGACCCCGCCGATGACCCAGCTCCGTGAGGTGGTCGCGGCGGTGAACGGCGCCGTGCCGGTGCTCGTCGACAGCGGGGTCCGGCGCGGAGTGCACGTGGCGAAGGCGCTCGCGCTCGGCGCCACGGCGGTCGGGATCGGGCGGCTCGCGGTCCGCGGTCTCGCCGCGGCCGGGGAATCCGGCGTGGCGGCGACGCTCGACCTGCTGCAGCGCGAGCTCGCTTCCACGCTCAGCTATCTCGGGTGCGACTCGGTCGCCGATCTGAGCCCCGAGCTGCTTCGCCGGTCCGAGCGCGCCCGCTGACGACCGCGGACCTCCGGGAATGCCATACGGCGTCATCTCGTTGGGGTGTGGGTGCCCGCGGTGGTGGACTTGACCGTCCACCGGCTCGCGATCGAGCCCGGGCGATCCGTCCCCACGAAGGAGAAACTCCATGACCCGTGCCCGTCGCATCCGCTCCACCCTCGGCCTCGTCGCCGCCACCGCCGCAGTGGCCGCGCTCGCCGCGTGCTCGTCCGGGGCGGAATCGGGATCGGGATCGGGATCGGGTGAGACCACGGGCGCGGGAGGCGAGTACGGGCTGGTGTCGGACGGCACGCTGACGGTCGCGACCGAGGGCACCTACCGCCCGTTCAGCTATCACGACGAGGGGTCGGGCGACCTGGTGGGCTATGACGTGGAGGTCGCCGAGGCGGTCGCCGAGAAGCTCGGCCTCGACATCGAGTTCCAGGAGACGCAGTGGGACGCGATCTTCGCGGGCCTCGAGGCGGGCCGCTTCGACGTCATCGCGAACCAGGTGTCGATCAACCCCGAGCGTGAAAAGAGCTACCTCTTCAGCACGCCCTACACCGTCTCGCCGGGCGTCATCGTCGTGAACGAGGGCGACGACTCGATCTCGAGCTTCGCCGACCTCGAGGGCAAGACCACCGCGCAGTCGCTCACGAGCAACTGGTACGAGCTCGCGCAGGAGTCCGGTGCGAACGTCGAGGCGGTCGAGGGCTGGGCGCAGGCCGTCGCCCTGCTGCAGCAGGGCCGGGTGGACGCGACCATCAACGACCAGCTCACCTACCTCGACTACGTGAACACCAACGGGCAGTCGGGCCTCGAGGTCGCGGCCGAGACCGACGAGGCCTCGGAGAGCGCGTTCGCACTCACCAAGGACAAGGAGGCGCTGCGGGCCGCGATCGACGACGCGCTCGCCGAGCTCCGCGACGAGGGCGTGCTCGCCGAGCTCGGCGAGAAGTACTTCGGCGCCGACGTCTCGCAGTAGGGTCTCCGCCAGAAAGGGGGTGGGGCATGAACGAGAGCCTCCAACTGTTCCTCGACTCCTTCTGGCCGATCGTGTGGGGCGGTCTCAGTGGGACGATCCCGCTCGCCCTGATCTCGTTCGTCGTCGGGCTCGCGCTCGCCCTCGGCGTCGCGCTGCTGCGCCTGTCGAAGAACCGGGTGCTGTCCGCGATCGCCCGGTTCTACATCTCGGTGATCCGAGGCACCCCGCTGCTCGTGCAGTTGTTCGTGATCTTCTACGGCCTGCCGGCCATCGGACTCGTGATCGACCCGTGGCCGAGCGCGATCGTGGCGTTCTCGCTCAACGTGGGCGGCTACGCCGCCGAGATCATCCGCGCGGCGATCCTCTCGGTGCCGAAGGGGCAGTGGGAGGCCGGCTACACGATCGGCATGTCGAACGCGAAGACGCTGCGACGCATCATCCTGCCGCAGGCCGCGCGCGTGTCGGTGCCGCCGCTGTCGAACACGTTCATCTCGCTCGTGAAGGACACCTCGCTCGCGTCCCTCATCCTCGTGACCGAGCTGTTCCGGGTCGCGCAGCAGATCGCGGCGTTCAGCCAGGAGTTCATGCTGCTCTATCTCGAGGCCGCGCTCATCTACTGGTTGTTCTGCCTCGTACTGTCGGCCGGGCAGGGTGCACTCGAGAGGAGGCTGGATCGCTATGTCGCGCACTGACGGGCCGGACGGGCCGGGCGACGCGCTCGCACCGTCGATGCCGGCGGATGACTCGGTGCTGGTCTCCGCGCGGGGCATCCGCAAGTCGTTCGGGGCGAACGAGGTGCTGCGCGGGGTCGACCTCGAGGTCAGGCGCGGTGAGGTCGTCGCGCTGATCGGGCCGAGCGGGTCGGGCAAGACGACGGTGCTGCGATCGCTGAACGGGCTCGAGACGCCCGACGCCGGTGTGCTCGCGTTCGACGGCGGACCTGAGATCGACTTCGCGGCGAAGCTGCCGAAGGGCGCGCGGTTCGCGCTGCGCGACCGGTCGGCGATGGTGTTCCAGCAGCACAACCTGTTCCCGCACCTCACGGTCATCGAGAACGTGATCGAGGGTCCGGTGCAGGTCCAGCGCGTGCCCAAGGCGCGGGCGATCGCGCAGGCCGAGGCGCTGCTCGAGCGCGTCGGCCTCGCCGAGAAGCGCGACGCGTACCCGTTCGAGCTCTCGGGCGGGCAGCAGCAGCGCGTCGGCATCGTGCGTGCGCTCGCGCTCGAGCCCGACCTGCTGCTCTTCGACGAGCCCACGAGCGCGCTCGACCCCGAGCTCGTCGGCGAGGTGCTCACGGTCATCAAGGAGCTCGCCGACGAGGGCTGGACCATGGTCATCGTCACGCACGAGCTCGCGTTCGCGCGCCAGGTCGCCGACGAGGTCGTCTTCCTCGACGGCGGCGTGATCGTCGAACGGGGCGCCCCCGCCCAGCTGTTCACCGCGCCCCGCGAGGCGCGTACCCGCCAGTTCCTCGACCGCATCCTCCGGCCTTTCGACTGAACATCTCCCGCAAGGTCGGGCAGACGGTTGCCGACCCCGACCTGGGTCTATTCCGGGTGAGCGGTGCTGCTCGCAGACTTGACGCGATCGTTCCGCGAATGCGGCATGCCGACATCCGGCGATGCCGATGACCGGGCGGTCGGCGTCGGCGACCGGGTCGGCGTCATCGACCAACCTCGAGGTACGACGAATGAAGAGACTCGCCGCAACACTCACGGTGGCCGCGCTCGCCGCAGGTCTGACGATCGGCGCAGAAGCCCTTGCTGCGCCCGCCATGGCCGAGGAGCCCGCCGGCCCGCCGCCGGCCGGAGAGCTCTCCGTCGCGACACCGGCCGAAGCATCCGCCGTCGCGCCGCCGGCCGAAGAGTCCGACATCACCCCGCAGGCCGAGGCGGCCTTCCCCGGCACGATCTTCGCGGACTTCGAGGTGTCGAGGGTGACCCTCGCCGACGGTGGCGCATGGGGGCCGCACGTGGGGGAGATGTCCGCGGTCCCAACGGGTGTCGACTCGGCAACCCGGGGCGTCTTCCACGTGTCGGGTGACCGGTCCGCCGGTGCCACCGGCATGGAGGCGAAGACCGCCTTCCAGGTCGTGATGCTCGGCACGAGCTCGGGCTTCTGGATCGCGCCGCGCGTGGGGGCGTTCGGCGACACCGCCTACGCGACGTGCCAGGTGTACCAGGGCGACCCGCGCAGCGGGGGAACGCTCGCCGCCTCGAGCCCGTTCACGTGCGACATGCGGGCCACGCAGAGCTGGCCGAACGCGCGCTACACGTTCTCGGTCGCGCTCAACCGGTACGTCGAGACGGCCGCCGTCTTCACGACGACGGGGCCGGTCGCGCTGACCGCCGGCCACTTCGAGTTCGGCAAACTGCCGTACGGCGTCCCCGGAACGGCTGACGTCGCGCAGCACAGCAGCACGCGGGCCGAGAGCGTGATCCGGGAGGGCGATGTCTCGGCATACCCCGACAGCGCCCGCGTCGAGTTCACCTACCGCATCGTCGACGATGCGTCGCAGACCACCTTCTGGATCGCCGGCTGGTCGAACAACAACCGTGCGCACGGTGGGTTCCACCGCGACGGGACCTGCTTCATCGTCGACCGCGACCCCCGCGGGGAAAATGCACCATCCCTGGACCAGATCCCGCGTGCGAAGGTCTCGCCCTACACGTGCGAGCTCAGCGAGGCGTGGCCCGGCGGCTCGGGCGGTTACGAGGCGACCTTCACGGTGGCCAAGCGCGACATGATCGTGCTCGACGGCTCGGGCACCGGGGCGGACACGCTGCTGGCGCGCGAGCTCGTCGACGGGGTGTGCGGCGTCAACCCCGACGACTGCGGTCTGAGCCTCTCCAAGGTGACGCGCGGGCACGGCACGGAGCGGCAGATGTCGGAGACGGTGTTCAACGGCGGCGACGTGGAGATCACGCCGACGAAGACCATCAGCTCATCCGAGACGATCACCAACTCCGGCGGGTTCAAACTCACGATCAAATCGATCTTCAACGCGTTCGGCGCGAAGTGGGAGACCGCGCTCGAGGTCAACTACCAGCGTGCGGTGGCCGAGACCACGTCGACCACGTTGACGCTGCCGATCAAGACGCCTCCGCACCAGAAGTCCTGGTGGGCGGGGTCGCCGCCGATGGTGCACACCGAGGGCACGGTGATCGTGCTGAAGGACGGACGGTACTACGAGGTGGTCGACGTCACCGCGGAATTCCCCGATAAGGCGAGTGATGCGCAATGGGTCATCGAGCAACACTGGGAGCCCTACCTGGGCGCGCCGCCTGCGGTCGACCCGACCTCGCCCGGTGGCCCGGCCGCCGACGTGAGCACGTCCACGCCCTCGTCCACGGGCACGGCTCGCTCGCTCGCCACCACGGGCGTCTCCGAGATCCAGCTCGTCGGATGGATCGCCATGAGCGCGGTCCTGCTCGCCGGCGGTGCGGCGCTCGTCCTCATCCGCCGTCGCCGCTCAGGCGCCGCGGGATGACCTGATCCCCGGTCGGGTGCGCCGCGAGCCCCGAATACGACGCGGCAACCCGACCGGGGGAGGGCGCTCGGACGCGTAGCGTTGGACCCATGCCTCCGCCCGCGACCGCCCCGCCCCTGTCGCGCGCGCGACGGGCGCGGCGCGTGCTGGGCTGGTTCCGGCTCGCGGTCGCCGTGCTCGAGATCGTGGCGATCGTCGCCAACTTCCAGTACGTGCTGGGGTTCCGCTTCTTCGCGACCTCGAACTTCTTCAGCTATTTCACGATCCAGTCGGCGTTCCTCGCGGTCGTGACCCTCGTGATCGCGGGCTGCTTCGCACTGCTCACGCCGCGCGACCCGGCCTGGCTCGGGGTGCTGCGGACGATGGTGACCGTGTACGTCGTGATCTCGGGCATCGTGTTCGGCCTCATCGTCATGCAGGCCTCGACCGTCGACTACCGCATCGACGTGCCGTGGTCCGACACGCTGTTGCACTTCGTGGTGCCTGCGCTGGCGCTCGTCGCCTGGACGACCGACAGCATCCTGGCGGTGAACCCCCGGGTGCCGTGGCCGACGATCGGCTGGGTGCTCGTCTTCCCGTCGCTCTGGCTCTGGTACACGCTCGTGCGCGGCGACGACGTGGGCTGGTACCCGTACTTCTTCCTCGACGAGACGCAGGTCGGCGGCTGGGGCGGCGTCGCCGCCTACTGCGCGCTGTGCCTCGCGATCTTCCTCGCGATCACGTCGGCTCTGGTGTGGCTGAATCGTCGTCTATGGGCTCGGGCGAGAAGGGCACGAGATCGGCCAGCACCTCCGCCCGGAACTCGTCGTCCGACAGCTCCTCGAGCCGCCGAGCCTGCTCAGCGGCGATGACCCCCACCAGCACGGGCTCGTCGTCGAGGCCGATGAGCCCCACGTCCAGCCACGCGGCGACGGTGTGCGGCCCGCCCACCACGGTCAGCACCTCCTGAGCCGTGCGTCCCTCCGAGGCATCCGACCGCCAGAACGCCTCGTCGAACCGCAGCCAGACGAGATCGATCGTGCCCATGCCCATGATGGCGATCGCCTGCTGGTGCGGCCGCGGCAGGCGCGGGCTGAACTGGATCGTGTCGGTCTGCAGCACGCCCAACGGCACCGTGACGATCACCCGGTCGACGCGCAGCGACTCGCCAGTGCCGAGGCGAAGGCTCACCCGGTCGGTGGTGTAGGCGATGCTCGTGACGACGCTCGAGAGGGCGACGTCCACCGAGGCCGCGAGCTCGTCGATCGCGTCGGAGAGCCGCCCGCGGACCAACCGGGCCGGCGCGACCGCCGACGCAGGATCGAAGGTCTGCGCCGACACGCGCGAGGGCGTGGCGCCCGTCACGGGTTCGACCCCGCTGGACAGCGTGTAGCCGAGCCAGTCGAGGGGCGAGACCCCGTCGGGCCCCGGCTCGCTCGACAGCTGATCGGCACCGCTGCCGAGCAACGCGGTGTCGAGCCCGACGTCGTACGGCCACGTCTGCGCCCACGCGTGCGCCGTCGCGAGCGCGTCGGTACCGGTCGACTGGATGGCGGTCCATTCGCCGGTGGTCGTGCGCGCGTCGGTCGGCGGCTCCAGATCGCGGGTGCCGACGGATGTCTCGTCGAGCAGCGCGTCGAGGGCGTCGTCTGCGGGCAGCAGCAGGGCGCCGAGCTCGATCGTGCCGCCGAACGCGTCGTCATCGGCGGACTGGATCCGGCCGCCGACGCGGTCGCGCGCCTCGATCACGACGACCTCGAAGCTGGGGTCGCTGCTGCGCTCGCCGTCGCGATCGTCGGCCTCATCGGCCTGGCCGTCGTCGTCGCCCTCGTCGCCCGCGCCGCGGCCGATGCGCCGCCCCTGCAGCTCGTTCGCGGCGGCGAGACCGGCGATGCCGGCGCCGATGATCGCGATGCGCTCGCCCGGCTCGGCGAGCTCGGCGACGCGGCGGGCCACCTCGCGCCCCGACGAGAGGGCGCCCGCCACAGTGCCCGGCGACTCCGCAGCGACCGCCTCGCCGGCGAAGAAGACCCGGTCGAGCACCGGCCGGGCGAGCTGGGCTCGCCGCTCGGCGGTCGTGCCGATCGCGTCGTAGCTGAACGCGCCGCGCGCGTACGGATCGGCGCCCCACCTGGTGCGGCGCATCGCCGTCGGCTCGGGCACTCCGGGCGGCAGCGGGGTCGGCGTCGGGGTGGGTGTCGGGCTCGGCGTGGGCGCCGGGGTCGCGGTGGGGGTCGGCGTGGGCTGCGGGCCGGTGCACGCGGCGAGCACGACGGAGGTCACTCCGGCCAGCGCCGCCGCGAGGAATCCGCGCCGGGGCATGCCGGCACCGCCCTGCGAGTCCATGTCCTCAGGCTATCCGCCGTGCGCCCCGCACCAGCTCCACCCGCCCGATGCGAGCCCCATCCGCATCGGCTTGCTCAGGAACCACGGGCGAGTGCGCGGCGTGTCTCGGCGCGACACGCCGCGCCTCACTTGAACGTTCCTGAGCAGGGAACGGGGTGAGCGCGCGCGGCGGGAGCCCGGCCCGGGGGTCAGCCGATCGCGGCGTCGGCGACCGAGAGCGCGTCGTCGATGATGTCGAGGCCGCGAATGAGGTCGGCCTCTGAGATGACGAGCGGCGGGGCGACGTGCAGCCGGTTGAAGTGCACGAACGGCCAGAGCCCGGCCCGCTTGCAGGCCGCCGTGACCGCGGCCATCGGCGCGGCATCCTTCCCTCCGGCGTTGAACGGCACGAACGGCTCGCGCGTCTCCCGGTCGCGGACCAGCTCGATCGCCCAGAACAGCCCGAGCCCGCGAACGTCGCCGACCGACGGGTGTGCGGTCGCGATCTCGCGCAGCCGCGGCTCGACGACGCGCGACCCGAGGTCGCGCACGCGCTCGAGGAGCCGATCGCGCTCGAACACCTCGAACGTCGCCACACCCGCGGCGCAGGCGAGCGGATGCCCCGAATAGGTGAGCCCGCCCGCGAACGGCACGGTGTCGAAGTGCGACGCGATGCGGTCCGAGATGACGACGCCGCCGAGCGGCACGTACCCCGAGTTCACGCCCTTCGCGAAGGTGATCAGGTCGGGCACGACGTCGAAGTGGTTCACCGCGAACCACTCGCCGACGCGGCCGAAGCCGACCATGACCTCGTCGGCGATGTAGACGATGCCGTACTTGTCGGCCAGCTCGCGCACACCCTGCAGATATCCGGGCGGCGGGACGAGCACGCCGTTCGTGCCGACGACCGTCTCGATGATGATCGCCGCGATGGTCGACGCGCCCTCGAGCGTGATGACCTGTTCGAGGTGAGCGAGTGCGCGCTGCGTCTCCTCCTCGGGCGTGGTCGCGTGGAACGCCGAGCGGTACGGGTACGGCCCGAAGAAGTGCGCGACCGAGCGGTCGGAGGGCTCGTTCGCCCACCGGCGCGGGTCGCCCGTGAGCGAGATCGCGGTGCCGGTGCCGCCGTGGTAGCTGCGGTACATCGACAGCACCTTGGGCCGGCCGGTGACCGCTCGCGCCATGCGCACGGCGTACTCGTTCGCGTCGGCGCCGCCGTTGGTGAAGAACACCTTGTCGAGGTCGCCCGGCGCGACCTCGGCGATGCGCCGGGCGAGCTCACCGCGCACGTCGTTCGCCATGATCGGCTGGATCGTCGCGAGCCGGCCCGCCTGCTGCTGGATCGCGGCGACGAGGTCGGGATGCTGGTGACCGAGGTTCAGGTTCACCAGCTGCGAGCTGAAGTCGAGATAGGCGTTGCCCTCGTAGTCCCAGAAGGTCGAGCCCTCGCCCGCAGCGACGGGCAGCGGGTCGATGAGCGCCTGCGCGCTCCAGGAGTGGAAGACATGGGCGCGGTCGTCGGCCCGCAGGCGCGCCTCCGCGTCGGCGTCGGGCAGGGCGTGCGCGGCGCCGGTGCGGTCGGTGTACGCGGGCGCGTCGGTCAGGATGTCGGTCATCGGATGCCTCGTCAGGATGCTCGGAATCAGTGGTTGCTCGGGAAGCCGAGGTTGATCTGCGACTCGGACGGGTTGGGCCAGCGCGTGGTGACGACCTTGGAGCGCGTGTAGAAGTGCACCGACTCGGGACCGTAGATGTGCGAGTCGCCGAACAGCGAGTTCTTCCAGCCGCCGAACGAGAACGCACCGATCGGCACCGGGATGGGCACGTTCACGCCCACCATGCCGACCTCGATGTCCATCTCGAACGACCGCGCCGTCCGGCCGTCGCGCGTGAAGATCGCGACGCCGTTCGCGTACTGGTTCGCGTTGATGAGCTCGACCGCCTCGTCGTACGACTCGACGCGCACGACCGAGAGCACCGGCCCGAAGATCTCGTCGTCGTACACCTTCATGCCCGGCTTCACGTGGTCGACGAGCGAGACGCCGACGAAGAAGCCGTCGTTGTCGAACTGCTTCGTCGTGCCGTCGACCACGACCGTCGCACCCTCCGCTGCAGCACCCGTCACGTATGAGGCCACCTTGTCACGGTGCTCGCGGGTGATGAGCGGACCCATCTCGCTCGAGGCATCCGTGCCGTCGCCGATCTTCAGCCCCGCCATGCGCGAGGCGACCTTCTCGACCAGGACGTCGGCGACGTCGCCGACGGCGACGAGCGCTGAGACGGCCATGCACCGCTCGCCGGCCGAGCCGTACGCGGCCGAGATCGCCGCGTCGGCGGCACCGTCGAGGTCGGCGTCGGGCATGACGACCATGTGGTTCTTCGCACCGCCGAGCGCCTGCACGCGCTTGCCGTTGGCGCTCGCCCGCTCGTAGATGCTCTTCGCGATGGGCGTCGAGCCCACGAAGCTCACGGCCTTCACTTCGGGGGAGTCGAGGATGCCGTCGACCGCGACCTTGTCACCGTGGACGACGTTCAGCACGCCCGCCGGGAGGCCGGCCTCCTCGAAGAGCTTCGCGAGGAACACCGACGCGCTCGGGTCCTTCTCCGACGGCTTAAGTACCACGGTGTTGCCGCACGCGATCGCCGAGGCGGTCATCCAGAGCGGCACCATGACCGGGAAGTTGAAAGGCGTGATCGCGCCGACGACGCCGACGGGCTGCTTGAGCGAGTGCACGTCGACGCCGCGCGCGACCTGCTCGGCGTGCTCGCCCTTCAGCAGGTGCACGAGCCCGGCCGCGAACTCGACGTTCTCGATGCCGCGGCTGATCTCGCCCTTCGCGTCGTCGAGGACCTTGCCGTGCTGGCTCGTGATGATGGCCGCGAGCTCATCCTGGCGCTCGACGAGCAGCTGGCGCAGGCGGAAGAAGACGTCGGCCCGCTTGACGAGACCCGTCGCACGCCACCCGGGAAGCGCCGCCTTCGCGGCCTGGATCGCATGCTCGACCTCCGCGGTCGTCGCGAACGCGACCTCGTGCTGCTGCTCGCCGGTCGCGGGGTTGAACACGGGACCGGTGCGGTCGCCCGCACCGGTCTCTTGGCCGGCGACGTGGTGGCGGATGAGGCTCATGCGAGTCCTTTCAAGATGCTGGATCGGCATGCCGGACGGATCGACCGGCTGCCGCATAGGCTGATAACCCCCAGCTTTCCAGGCCCGAGGAGGATGATCGAGTGGCAGAACGTCGCGAAGCCGACGATTTCCGGACGGACCGTCCGTCCCCCATCACGGTCGATGAGAGCCATCCGTCGGTCCGCGAGGTGCTCGCGGTCGACGCCGTCGCCGACGGGCTGCCCGAAGTGCTCGCGAACGAGACCGGACTCGACGCCCGTGTGCGCTGGGTGCACGTCTCCGACAGTGCGGATGTCGCCCGGCTGTTGAACGGCGGCGAGCTGCTGCTGTCCACGGGCTCCGGCTGGCCGGCGGAGCCGGCCGAGCTCGACGCGTTCGTGGCCGGCCTGGTCGCGGCGGGGGTCTCCGGCCTCGTGCTGGAGCTCGGCGTGCATTACCGGTACGTGCCGGCGATCATCGTCGACGCCGCTCGCCGGCACGGGCTCACCCTCGTCGTGCTGCACCGCGAGGTGAAGTTCGTCGCCCTCACCGAGGCCGTGCACCGGCGCATCATCTCGGAGCAGACCGCCGCGCTCCGCGCGCGCGACGACGTGCGCGAGCAGTTCACCGCCCTCGCGCTGCGCGGCTCGCCCGCCGACTTCGTGGTGCACCGGCTCGCACAGACGCTCGGTGCGGCGGTCGTGCTCGAGAACCTCGCCCACGAGGTCGTCACCGCCGAGATGTCCCCGGCAGACGAAGAGGTGCTGCTCCCGGACTGGGAGGCGCGGTCGCGGGCGGCGCACCAGCTGGCGCGTGATGCCGAGCAGGCTGGGCTGGTCCACGATGATCGCTGGCTCATCGTTCCGGTGGAGGCACGAGGCATCCGTTGGGGCCATCTCATCGCGCTGCCCGGTCCCGCCCACCCGGCCGGCCGCTCGGCCGTGCTCGAACAGGGCGCGATCGCGCTCGCGGTCGGCCGGCTGGCCGACGGCGACGTCGACGAGTGGGCGCGGATCGGCCGGCAGCGGCTGCTGGACCGACTCCTCGCCGGCCGGTTCGGCGGCGCGGCGGCCGCGGCTGCGCGCGTCGAGGCGGCCGGCCTGCCGCTGACCGGCGCCCAGGTGGTCGGGGTGGTCGTGAGCGGCGTCGACCTCACGGCGGGCGAGGCGGATGCCGCGGCGCGGACCCTGCGCGGGCGCGCACTCGCGGCACCGCTGCTCGCTTCGCAGCCGGCCACGGTCGTGTTGTTGTCGTTGCCGGCCGGAACGGAGTTCGACGATCGCGCCGCACGAGAGTACGTTCGCGTGCTCCGACCGGGAGCCGCACAGCGGCTCGAGCTCGCGATCGGGACGCCCGGCGACGGGCTCGAGTCGGGGCTCGCGTCCCTTCGGGAGGCGATCGACCTCGCCCGCTCGGGCGATGCCCGCCCCGGACGTGGGCCGGTCATCCGGCGGGCGGTCGATCGCCCCCTGGTCAGGCTCGTGTCGAGCCTGCGCGACGACCACCGCCTCCTCGAACACGGCGAACGCATGCTCCGACCGCTCGTCGAACACGACCTCCGGCGGCATGGCGACCTGCTCGACGTGCTCGGCGCCGTACTCGCCCACCCGGCCAACCGCACCGCCGCCGCGACCGCGTCGCACCTGTCGCGCTCGGTGTTCTATCAGCGCCTCGCGCAGATCCAGGACCTGCTCGGCGCCGACCTCGACGACGGCGAGACGCAGACCGCGCTGCACCTCGCGCTGCTCGTGCGGCGCAGTGCTGGTCGCTGAGTGCGAAAGATAGGAGTTCTCACTATCTTTCGCCTTGCGTCTTGACATCCTGCCTACTGGTATTCAGACTAGAGAAAAGTTTGCATCACTTTTTTTTAGGAGTTCATGATGAAGCACCACCCGTACGTCCCGAACCCTGGGCACGTGCTCACCCGCCGCCACACCACCGTCGACCAGGTGCACGCGATGATGCTCGCGGCGATCGCCGGCGGCGACCTGCTGCCCGGCCAGGAGCTTCGCGATCAGGCCTGGGCCGCCGAACTGAAGGTCTCCCGAACGCCGATCCGTGAGGCGATCAAGCGACTCGAAGCGCACGGCATCGTCGATATCGCCGCTGCCCGATACACCCGGCTCGCCAGCTTCACACCCGACGAAGCACGGCGAGAAGCACACGACTGGGCCGCGATCCACCTCGCACTGGTCAGCGACCTCTGCGAGTCCGCCGAACGACCACTGATCCTCGCCCTCGAGAAAGCCCGCAGCCGCTTCCACGGCAGCACCGGGATCAAAGCGCACGCCGCGAACTTCACCTTCTTCGAACACCTGCGCGCCACGAGCACCAGCTTCAGCGTCCACCTCGGCGCCGTCGCCGTGGCCTACCGTCTCCGCCTCGCACTGCCGAACCTGCCCGACCTCCACGACGCCGACGACCAGCTCCACACCGACATCCTCGCCGCACTCACCGAACACAAAGCCGACACCCTCGCACCAAGCTTCACCCGCTGGCTCCACGCCGCCAACCACGAACCCGCCGCTGAATCGTCGCTCGCGCCAACTCAGCTCAGCTGACTTCCACTACATCTGAGCGTGCTCACCCGTCGTAATGCCAGAGGGCTGCGTCAATGCTTCGCTCGCGGGCTGCACGCGGCGGGTCCTGCGTCGGCTTCGATCTCAGTTCGCGATGCGCCCGACACGGCTCCTCGTCCACCGCAGCTCCGCCCGTTGAACACGGGCCAGCTCAATTGAGAACTTCCCAGCCCTGGGCCGTGGCTGTCTCGGCGAGCGCCGCAGTTGGCCGGACCGCGACGGGGTGACCGACGGCCGCCAGCATCGGGGCGTCGGACCAGTCGTTCCCGTAGGCGTAGCAGTTCTCCAACGCGATCCCGCCCTGGCTCGCAAAGTTCCTTGCGACCTCTGCCTTGCCCTCTGCGACGAGGATGTGCGAAACCGCGCCGGTGAGTTTGTCCGCTTCGACGCCAACTTCGCAGCAGTACACCGCATCCGCATGGAGGTCCCTGGCGATCGGTTCCACGCATGGACGCCAAGAGCCAGTGACGAACACCACCTTGTCGCCACGCATGCGATGTTCGTGAAGTCGGTCGATCGTCTGTGAGATGAGCTGAGACCGTCCTGTGCTCTCGTACCAGCGTTGGCCCCACGCGAGCATTTGAGACCAGGCCTGGCCCGCGAGGAGTTCGAAGCAATCAGCGGTCAATTGCTCGCGTTCGCGACGTACTGGGGCGAGACGTTCCAGTTGAAGGAGTCGGCTGACCAGCACCGGATCATTCAGCTCATCACGGATGAAGTGGATGAGGGCGGCGATGGTGAATCCACGAATGATGGTGTCATCGACGTCGAAGAACGCGGCAGCGGGATCGAGTGAGTCAGCCGCACGTCCCGGAGAGCGATCACGTATCATAAGATATTGATACTATCTCACGTTCAGAGGTGAGCGAATGATTGATCGGCGAGTAGTGCACCGTTCACGGGACGATGAGGTGTTCTTGGAGGACTATGTCGCATTAGGCGATGCGCAGCTATTGGCCGATGTGGTGATCCGATCTGACCACGTCAGAGCGCGCACCGGCCGTGGAGAGCTCTCCTCTGCGATCGCCCTAGAGGTGTTTCGACAGGGCGCCTTCCTGATTGCGCATCAGCATATGCGCGTCCCCCTAGATTGGCACTTCATCACGAAAAACGCCGTGTTGCGATGGAGCCGGTGGCTTCCGTCTTTCCCAGCCTCCGGGGAAATGCGATATCAGCTGGATGTTCGCGTCGACATCGAGACCAAGCGAGGTCGCCCATTCCTCTTGATGTGGGGACTTCGACTCCTTTATGGCGGACGCGTGGTCGCGGACGGAGAACTGCACGGCTGGACTGTCGCGCCCGCGCGGTATCGAGCGCTCCGCAGGACTGCACTGGCGGCGCCGGAGCGCCCAGCTCGGCCGCAAACTCCGCAGGGAGAGAGCGGTGCCATCGTCGAATGGGATGACCACGATCCGTTCCTGCTCAATCGACCGGGCGATCACGTCGTCTCGATGATTCTCATCGATGCCGTTCTCCGGGCTGTGAACGCCGAAGAGATTCGTCTGCGTAGCTTCGAAATGGAGTTTCGGCGATTTGCAGAGCGCACGGTCCCGGTGTATCTCCTCGTGAACACGGATCATGCCGGCGTCAGCAACGTCACATTCACGCAGTCCGGCGAAGTTGTCGCCGTAGCCAGCACTTCGAGCGAGCCGTATGCAGTATGAACTAGGTCTCGTCATCGCTTTGCACAGATGCATGCGCGTGGAGCCTCGCGGAAGAGTACGATCCGACCTAACCGCCGAGAGATCCGAGGGGCCTCGTGGCTGAGCAAGAACGCGCGATTCGTACTCGTAACAAGATCCTGATGGCCACAGCTGACGCCATCAACGAGTTCTCGTACGAGAAAGCGACGATCTCTGACATTGCCCGGCGGGCGGGTACCACCCCGGGAGCGGTCTACTTCCACTTCTCGAACAAGGAAGCGGTGGCTCACGCGGTCATCGACACCCAGAACGCCGTCTCGCAAAAGAAGGCTCAGGCAACCGTGGCGGCCGGGTACTGTGCGCTCGAGGTCATGCTGAGGGTCTCGGCCGATCTGATGTACGACATCATCGATGATCCCCTCACTCGCGCAGGCATCCGGCTGACGACCGAGATTCATATCCTGGATACTCCGCCTACGCGATCCTGGAACGATTGGATCGAGTTCAATGTCGCCCTGATCAGGGTGGCCCGCGAAGAGGGAGATCTCAAGCCGGATATCGATGTTGATGATGTCGCCCAAGTGCTCACCAGCAGCATCGCCGGCGTGCACATCCTCTCGAGTCTCCTCGAGGACTTTCCTGGCCTTGCCCACCGTGCACGCGCGCTTTGGCGCCAGTTCGTCGAGGCTAATGCATCACCGGAGAAGGTCCCGCACTGGATCTCTCGGACTGACGCGCTGTTCGCTCGACCTGAGCGGATCGCTCCCTAATCCCATCGGCCGCTGGTGGGCCACTTCCATCCGCGCTGCACCTCACGCTTCTCATGCGGCGCAGCGCTGGTCGCTGATCACGCGCCGACGCCGGGCTCGCGTCTCGCGCCAGTCGACGGCGTTGCTGTCGTGGTGTCGAAAGATAGGAGTTCTCACTATCTTTCGCCTTGCGTCTTGACATCCTGCCTACTGGTATTCAGACTAGAGAAAAGTTTGCATCACTTTTTT
This sequence comes from Agromyces protaetiae, assembly GCF_030866785.1. Classification (NCBI taxonomy): domain Bacteria; kingdom Bacillati; phylum Actinomycetota; class Actinomycetes; order Micrococcales; family Microbacteriaceae; genus Agromyces; species Agromyces silvae. The sequence continues at coordinate 695,455 of NZ_CP133018.1, forward strand.
TTAGGAGTTCATGATGAAGCACCACCCGTACGTCCCGAACCCTGGGCACGTGCTCACCCGCCGCCACACCACCGTCGACCAGGTGCACGCGATGATGCTCGCGGCGATCGCCGGCGGCGACCTGCTGCCCGGCCAGGAGCTTCGCGATCAGGCCTGGGCCGCCGAACTGAAGGTCTCCCGAACGCCGATCCGTGAGGCGATCAAGCGACTCGAAGCGCACGGCATCGTCGATATCGCCGCTGCCCGATACACCCGGCTCGCCAGCTTCACACCCGACGAAGCACGGCGAGAAGCACACGACTGGGCCGCGATCCACCTCGCACTGGTCAGCGACCTCTGCGAGTCCGCCGAACGACCACTGATCCTCGCCCTCGAGAAAGCCCGCAGCCGCTTCCACGGCAGCACCGGGATCAAAGCGCACGCCGCGAACTTCACCTTCTTCGAACACCTGCGCGCCACGAGCACCAGCTTCAGCGTCCACCTCGGCGCCGTCGCCGTGGCCTACCGTCTCCGCCTCGCACTGCCGAACCTGCCCGACCTCCACGACGCCGACGACCAGCTCCACACCGACATCCTCGCCGCACTCACCGAACACAAAGCCGACACCCTCGCACCAAGCTTCACCCGCTGGCTCCACGCCGCCAACCACGAACCCGCCGCCGCGTAAGTCTCAGCCAGTGCAATTTACTTGCTATTGACAAGTTTGCTTGCAAAGAGCAAGCTAGCCATGAATCACCCATCGACGACGACCCATCGGAGGATCTCATGGCCGCGACCAGCATCTTCGTGAACTTCCCGACCACCGACCTCGAGCGCTCGAAGGCGTTCTACACGGCGCTCGGCTTCACCATCAATCCGCTCTTCACCGACGACAACGCCGCGTGTGTCGTGCTCGAGGACAACATCTACTTCATGGTGCTCACCAAGGAGTACCTCGGCACGTTCACCGACAAGCAGATCATCGACCCCAAGACGCAGGCGCAGATGAGCATCGCCCTGAGCCGAGACTCGCGCGACGAGGTCGACGCGGCGCTCGAGCGAGGGCTCGCAGCCGGTGGAAGCGAACCGCGTGAGGCGCAGGACTACGGCTTCATGTACTCACGCGACCTCGACGACCCCGACGGCAACAACCTCAGCTTCCTCTACATGGACCCGAAGGCCGCCGAGCAGGGACCCGAGGCGTACATGGCCGGGCAGGGAGCCGACGCGCCCGCGACGGCCTGATCGGCGCCCGGCGCATGGCAGCCCGCGCGACGCGCGGCTTCGGTCAGTACAGCGGTGTGGCTCGTGCCGTCGAGCGGGTCGGGGAGCGGTGGGCGCTGCTCATCGTCCGCGATCTGCTCGCCGGCGCCCGCCGGTACAGCGACCTGAAGGCCGGCCTGCCGCGGATCCCGACGAACATCCTGAGCGATCGGCTGAAGGAGCTCCAAGAGGCCGGCGTGGTCCGGCGCGTCCCGACCGTGCGCGGTGGCTACGAGCTCACCGCGCTCGGGCGCGCGCTCGAACCCGTCGTACTCGAGCTCGAACGCTGGGGCTGGGCGACGCTCGGCTCTCCCGCCGAGGGTGAGCTGCTCACCGCCGATGCGCTCGCGGTCGCGCTGCGCGCCGCGTTCCAGGCGGATGCCTCGCGCGAGCTGCCGCCCACCGAGTACGTGCTGCACGTGGGCGCCGTGTCCATGTCGGCGATCGCCGCCGCCGGCGCGCTCGACGTCCTGGCGATCGGTCCCGACGCGCTGCCGCAGCCCGGGCGCCGGCTCGCAGCCGCCGCGCCCGCGGACGTGCTCGAGCTCACAGTCGAGGTCGCCTCGTTCCGTCCGCTGCTCGCGGGCGCCGACGAGGTCGCGACCGTACTCGCGGGCACCGACGAGTTGCTCGCGCGCTTCGCGCGCACGTTCCGCATGACCCCGGCACCCCATTCGGATGCCGCCGACGCGGCCGACGACGCATCCGTCGCCTGACATCCGGGTCAGGGCGCGACGTAGACCTTGCGGAGCGTCTCGCGGACCGTCCACACGGTGCGCATGCCGGCTTCGAGGCGCACGACGGAGCCCGGGCCGAGCTCGATCGACGGCAGCGCGGCGTCCTCGAACTCGACGGTCGCGTCGCCGGACAGCACCACGAAGACCTCGTCGGCCTCGACGTCGCGCATCGCGCCGCGGGTCATCTCCCACACGCCGATCGTGCGGCCCGCGGCCTCGTCCAGCACGGCATGCCCCGTCGCCGGCGCACCGGCGACGACCTGGTCGGCGGGCACGGGTTCATGGGCGAGCGTGAGGCCCGAGGCATCCGTCGCCCGTCCGGCGACGAGCCGCGCCTCGCCGCTCACGAATCGAACCCCAGGCCGAGTGCGTCGAGCGTCTTCAGCAGCAGGTTGCGGCGGCCGCGGTCGTGGTCGGCGCGATCGAGCGACCAGCGGGTCGCGTTGATGCCGATCGACGCGGCCGGCTCGGGCGGGAACGGCAGCGGACGCTCGCGGACCATGCGCAGCGCGGTGCGCTCGTTCTCGCGCCGCTCGAGCAGGTCGAGCATGACCTCGCCTGCGAATCGGGTCGCGGCGACCCCCAGTCCGGTGAAGCCGCTCGCATACGCGACCCGGTCGTCGCGGGCCGTGCCGTAGAAGGCGCAGAACCGCGTGGAGGTGTCGATCGCGCCCGCCCATCGGTGCGTGAACCGCAGCCCCTCGAGCTGCGGGAAGGTCGTGAAGAAGTGCGCGGCGAGCGTCTCGAATGACTCGCGCCGGTTCTCGTACGCGGCACGGAGCCGGCCGCCGTAGTGGTACACGGCGTCATAGCCGCCGAACAGGACGCGCCCGTCGCGGGTCATCCGGTAGTAGTGGAACTGATTCGCCAGGTCACTGATGCCCTGCCGATCGCCCCAGCCGATGGACGCAAGCTGTTCGGCCGAGAGCGGCTCGGTCATGAGCACGTAGTCGTACACGGGCACGGTCATCAACCGGTTGCGCCTGAGCAGCGAGGGGAACACGTTCGTGGCGAGCACGGCCTGCCTGGCGCGGACGCGGCCGTGGTCGGTGATGATCGAGACCGCTCCGGTCGAACCGGGGGTGTCGATGCGGCGCACCGGCGAGCGCTCGAAGATCTCGACGCCCACGTCTTCGGCGAGTCGGGCGAGCTCCGCCGCAAGCTTGCCGGGGTGGACGAGCGCGTTCGTCCGCGTCTCCCACACCGCACCGAGATAGGTCGGCGACGCGACGGCGGCGCGCGCCTCGTGCTCATCGAGCAGCCGCAGACTGTCGTCCCCGCGCTCGCGCGCGTCGGCCGCGAGCTCGTGCAGCCACTCCACCTGATGGGGCTCGACCGCCACGCCCAGCGCGCCGACGCGCTCGAACTCGGCGTCGGCGCCCCACTCGGCGAGGTCGGCCTCGATGGCGTCGAGGTTCTCGAGCCCGAGCCGGTCGAGGGTCTCGATCTCGTCGGGCCAACGGGTCAGGCCGTTCTCGCGGCCGTGCGTGAGGCTCGCCTCGACGAACCCGCCGTTGCGGCCCGATGCCGCCCACCCGACGGAGCGGCCCTCGACGAGCACCACCCGTGCCTCGGGAGTGCGCCGCTTCGCGAGCAGCGCCGTCCAGAGGCCTGTATAGCCGCCGCCGACGATCACGAGGTCGGCGACGTGATCGCCCGTGAGGGCCGGGCGGGCGACCCGGCCCGTGAGGTCGTCGAGCCAGAACACACGCTGCTCGGCATGTTCGAGACTGTGCGCGATGACGGACGCCGGTGGACGGCGGCGTTCGAAGACGGTGGTTCCCACGGGATGCGACTCCAAGTCGGACGGTTCCCTCCATCCTCGTCGTCCGTCACCGGGTCGCGCCAGTGCGCCGTGTCGCGATCGGATGCTTCGGCCGGACGAGTCGTCCGGAGCGGGCGCTGCGCGCCGCGTGCCGGCCGGCACCTGGTAGACCAGAAGCATGATCGCTGATGGTTTCGAGGGGGCGCTCGATCGCACCGCGGCCGGGTTGGCCGCGATGGGTGCGGGCGACGCGCGACCGTATCAGGAGTGCTGGGCGCGCGACGACGGGGTGACGTTGTTCGGGGCGTTCGGCACCATCGAGCAGGGGCACGGCGACGTCATGGCGACGCTCGACTGGGTCGCGAGCCGTTTCAGCGACGGCACCCTCGTACCCGAGTACGAGACGGTGCACGTCGGCGAGGACGTCGCCTTCACGGTCGGGTTCGAACGGGGCGTGCTGCGCGTCGACGGTGGCAAGCCGACCGAGCTCACCATTCGGGTGACGCACGTGTACCGCCGCATCGACGACGCGTGGTGCATCGTGCATCGGCACGGCGACCATCCGCCGGCACTGGCCGCCCGACCTCGACTCGGCGCCTGACCGCGGCTGACCGCGTCTGACCGCGCCTGACCGCACCTGACCGCGCCTGCGTGTCCGAGGTCTCCGGCATGATCGAGGGATGACCCGCGAACACCACTACGAGCTCGCCCTGAGCTGGACCGGCAATGACGGCGAGGGCACGAAGACGTATCGCAGCTACCGGCGGGACCACGTCGTGTCCGCACCGGGTGCACCGCAGATCCCGGGTTCGTCCGACCCCGCGTTCCGCGGCGACCCCTCGCGTTGGAACCCCGAACAGCTGCTGGTCGCCTCGCTTGCACAGTGCCACCTGCTCTGGTACCTGCACTTCGCCGCGAGCGCGGGCGTCGTGGTCGTCGGCTACGAGGATGCTCCGACCGGGACCATGGTCGAGGACGCCGCCGGCGGCGGTCGCTTCAGCGAGGTCACCCTGCGCCCGCGGGTCACGGTGGCCGCGGGCACCGACCCCGCGCTCGCCGCCTCGCTGCACGCGAAGGTCGGCGACGTGTGCTTCATCGCGCGCTCGGTGAACTTCCCGGTCCGCCACGACGCAACGGTCGCCGTCACCGGCTGATCAGTCGGGCGCGTGCGCCTCGAGGAACTCGTAGACCTCGGTCTGGTCGACGCCCGGGAAGGTGCCCGTGGGGAGCGCCGCGAGCAGGCTCGTGGGGGTGCGCGCGGCGGGCCACGAGGCATCCGACCACCGCTCGGCGAGCGCCTCCGGCGCGCGCCGGCAGCAGGACTCGTCAGGGCAGCGCGACACGGCACGGTGCTGGGTCTCGCGCCCGCGGAACCACTTCACGTGCTCGAACGGCACCCCGACCGACACCGAGTACTCGCCCTCCTTGGCCTTCTCGATGCGCGAGGTGCACCAGAAGGTGCCCGAGGGCGTGTCCGTGTACTGGTACCAGGGGCTGAACCGGTCGGTCACGTCGAAGACCGTGCGCGCCGTCCAGTTGCGGCACACCGTGGTGCCCTCGACCGCACCGAGCGCGTCCGACGGGAAGCGCACCCGGTCGTTCTCGTACGCCTTGATGATCGTGCCCGACTCGTGCACCTTCATGAAGTGCACCGGGATGCCGAGTCGCGCGGTCGCCAGGTTCGTGAATCGATGGGCGGCGGTCTCGTATGTCACGGCGAAATGATCGCGGAGTTCCTCCATCGAGATGCGCCGCAGATTCTTCGCCTCTGTCAGGTACCGCACGGCCGCCTGCTCGGGCAGCAGGATCGCCGCCGTGAGGTAGTTCGTCTCAATGCGCTGCCGGAGAAATTCGCCGTAGTTTCTGGGCTCCTCGTGCGCGAGGGCATGGCTCGCCAGCGCCTGCAGGATCGGCGAGCGTGAATCGCGCGACGACGTCGGCGCGGTGGGCAGGTAGATGCGTCCGTGCCGCTTGTCGGTGACCGAGCGCGTCGAGTGCGGCAGGTCGCCGACATAGTGCAACGAGTATCCGAGATGGTTCGCCATGTCGGCGACCAGCTGGTGCGAGACCGGCCCGCCGGTGTGCCCGACGGCCGTGAGCAACGCGGCGGCCTGCGCCTCGAGCTCGGGGTAGAAGTTGTCGCGCGCGCGCATCTCCGCCCGCAGCTGCGCGTTCGTGCGCCGCGCCTCCTCGGGTGTGGCCGCACGCTCGCGGTGCAGCCGGTCGATCTCCTGGTGCAGCGCGAGGATCGTGCGCAGCGTCTGGTCGTTCATGGACTTGGCCAGACGGAACGGCTCGAGCCCGAGTGCGCCGAACACCGGGCCGCGTTGCGCGCGCTCGACGGCGATCTCGAGCGCTGCGCGTTCCGTCGGCGCATCCGGCCGGAGCAGTTCGTCGGCCGTCGTGTCGAGTGCGGCGGCGATGGTGCGGAGCATGGACAGGCGCGGCTCGCGCTTGCCGTTCTCGATCGCCGACACCTGGCTCGGTGCGCGGTCGACGGCCTCGGCGAGGGCGCCGAGCGTCATGCCGATCGCGGTGCGGCGGTCGCGGATGCGTCGGCCGAGGGTCAGTGCGTCGACGCCATCGGATGACTCGGCCTCGCCAGTCACTGCGGCGCCGGTCGGCGTCGGACGAGAGCGTGGTTCCACGATGGACATGCCTCATGGTCACACGGACCGCGCACGGGGACAAACAGAACTTCTCGTGAAGTTCACATACGAGCGCGGGCGTCCGCTTGTAGGTGGCGCCTCGCGGTTATACGCGCCGGTGCCGGGCATAGCAAGGGTCTATAGGCGAGAGAAGCGGCTCCTTAGCGTGAGCCCCCCAACCGGTCGAGGCATCCGCTTCCGCCGACGCGGGCAGGACGATCCCCTGCAAGCGCGGTGCCGAGAACCGGCCGGAGACAGGAAGTGAGCACACGATGACGAATACGTTTTCATCCGATCCCTACGGCTCAGGAGCCACCAGTGGGAGCGACGCTTCCGGTGGAGGGGCATCCGACCTCCGTGAGCAGGCCAAGAACGTGGCCTCGGACGCCGGCGATGCCGGCAAGCACGTCGTCGACGTCGCGAAGGACGAGACCCATGGCGTGGCGAGCGAGACCAAGACGCAGGCGCGCCGGCTCGTGGGCCAGGTCGGCGACGAGCTGCGCGGGCAGGCCGCGCAGCAGCAGTCACGGGTCGCGAGCGGCATCCGCGATGTCGGCTCGCAGTTCGAGCAGATGGCGGACAGCGCGGATGACTCCGGCATGGCCGCGAATCTCGTCCGCGACGCTGGACGCCGAGTCGGCCACGTCGGCGAATGGCTCGACCAGCGCGACCCCAAGGACCTGCTCGAGGAGGTCAAGCGGTTCGCGCGCCGACGCCCAGGGGTGTTCCTCGCGGTCGCGACGGGAGCGGGCCTCGTCGCCGGTCGCCTGACGCGCGCACTGGCAAGCTCTTCGGGTGACTCGGGCGCTGCACACGCGGCGAGCGGCTCGCCGCAGGCGAGCACGTACGCGGGTTCGACCGGGACGTCCGGCGGAACGGCCACGCGGCCGCGGCCGGTGACCGCGCCACCCGTGACGGCCCGGCCGGTCACGCCGCCGCGCGCGACGGAGCCTCCTGCGACGACGACCATCGGCAACCCGGCCGTGCCGGGCGGCGCCGTTGGCGGCACCGGGCCGACCCCGGGGGCGGGCGGGATCTGATGACCGACAACAGACCGGGATTCGAACCGCAGACCCCGTCGGAACGGCAGGCCGAGCGCGAGTCGCTCGGGCAGCTGCTCCAGGAGGTCTCCAGGGATCTGTCGACGCTGTTCCGCCAGGAGGTCGAGCTCGCGAAGGCCGAACTGAAGGAGACCGCGAAGAAGGCCGGAAAGGGCGCAGGGCTCTTCGGCGGTGCCGGCGTCGCCGGCCTGCTCGCGCTCGTCTTCGTGTCGATCGCCGCCTGGTGGGCGCTCGGGTACCTGATCGGCAACGCCTGGTCGGCGCTCGTCGTCGCCGCCATCTGGGGGATCGTCGCAGCGGTCCTCGCGATGACCGGCAAGAAGGAGATCGAGGAGATCGAGGGCGCACCGCAGACCGTCGAGACCGTCAAGGAGATCCCCGAAACGTTGAAGAGGAATGAGGAGAACCGATGAGCAACCCCGACGAGATCCGCGAGGACATCGAGCGCACAAGGGCCGACCTCGGCCAGGACGTGGACGCGCTCGCCGACAAGGTGAACCCGTCCAAGATCGTGGACCGGAAGACGCGGCGGGTGCGCCAGGGCTTCACCACGCTCAAGGAGAAGGTCATGGGCGCGGCCGACGACGCCGGTGACTCGGCACACGGCGCCATGTCGCACGTCGGCGACGCGGCCCATCACGCCGGCGACGCCGTCAAGGACGCTCCGCACAAGGCGGCGTCCGCGACGCGCGGCAACCCGGTTGCCGTGGGGCTCATCGCCTTCGGCGTCGGCTGGCTGGCAGCGTCGCTGATCCCGACCACGCGCGTCGAGCAGCAGGCGGCCGACAAGGCGAAGGAAGCGGCGGCACCACTGGTCGATCAGGTCAAGGAGGTCGCTCAGGAGACCGCCGAGAACCTGAAGGAGCCCGCGAAGGAGGCCGCTGAGGCGGTCAAGGAGCGGGCGACCGACGCGGCCCACACGGTCGCCGACGAGGGCAAGGCCGCGGCCTCGGACGTGAAGGACGAGGCGCAGCGGGCCGCGAAGCAGCAGGGCTGACGCGCTGCGCGCCAACCGACGAGCGCGTGGGGCCGGAAGGTCCCGCGCGCTCGTCGTGCGATCGTGTGATCGTGCGATCGCACGTCTCAGGCGCCGAGCGCCGGCTTCAGCTCGCGCGCGAAGAAGTCGATGAACCCGTCCGGGTCGGGGCCGTTGTTCATGAGCACGACGTGGTCGTAGCCGACGCGCTCGTACTCCCGGATCGCTTCGAGGTGCGTTGCCGCATCAGGCCCGCACGGCATCGCCTCGGCGATGTCCTCTTCGCGGGCGAGGGCGGCGGATGCCTCGAAGTTGGCCGGGTTCGGCAGCTCGGCCATGACCTTCCAGCCGGTGAGCGACCAGCGTGCGGTCTCGAAGGCGTGCTTCACGGCCGCCTCTTCGCTCTCCGCCCAGGCCAGCCCGACCTCGCCGTAGGCCGGCCCGTCGCCGCCCGCCTCTCGGAACGCGTCGAACAGCTCGGGCTTCGGCTCGGTGCCGAACAGCCCGTCGCCGAGTTCGGCCGCGATCCGCGCCGCCTGCGGACCACCCGCGGCGACGATGATCTGCGGCAGCACGTCGGGCAGGTCGAACACCCGGGCATCCTCGAGGTCGAGGAACTCGCCCCGGTAGGACTGATAGCCGCCCTGCCAGAGCAGGCGGATGATCTCGAGCGCCTCGCGCAGCATGTCCTGGCGTTCGTCGGCCGAGGGGAACCCGCGCCCGACGACGTGCTCGTTCAGGCGCTCGCCGGAGCCGATGCCGAGCGCGAACCGCCCGTCTGAGACGAGCGCCAGGGTCGCGGCGGCCTGCGCGATGATCGCCGGGTGGTACCGCACGGTCGGGCAGGTGACGCCGGTCGCGAGGCCGATGCGGTCGGTGGTGGCGGCGATCGCGCCGAGCACGGTCCAGGCGAACGGGGAGTGCCCCTGCACGTCGAGCCACGGGTGGAAGTGATCGCTGATCTCGACGAAGTCGAACCCGGCCCGCTCTGCGAGCTGGGCTTGGCGGATCAGCTCGGCCGGGCCGAACCCTTCCGCTGCGAGCTTGTATCCGTACTTCGTCATGACTGCTCCTCCGTGGGCCGTGCATCGTGTCTGGCGACGATACGAAACGCCCGGAGCATCCGTCAGCCCGTTGCGAGTCTCGACTCACGCGTGTACGACGCCGCCTCGGCGAGCCGCATCGTCGCGCCCGAGCGTTCGGCCAGTGAACTGGCGGTGCGCGCGATCGTCTGCTGCATGACCTGCACGGCAGGCGGGGGCGCGAGGTCGGCGGTGCGCGCGACGCTGATCTCGCGGGTGAGCGTCGGCTCGGCGAGCCGGACGGCGCGCAGCCCGGGGCGCTCGACGAGCACCATCGCCGGGACGATCGCGACCCCGATGCCGCGCTCGACGAACCGCAGCACGGCATCCATCTCGGCACCTTCGACCACGACCTCCGGGGTGAGGCCCGCGGCCTCGAACGCGGCATCCGTCGTGGTGCGCAGATCGTAGGTGGAGCTGAAGACGACCTGCGGCAGCTGCGCGACGTCGGCGAGCCGAATGGCCTCGCGGTCGGTCACGGGGGGTGCGCTGCTCGACGAGATCACCACGAGCTCCTCGACGAGCAGGGGAGCGACGGTGAACCGCGCGGTGGACGCGGCGTTCGAGGTCGTGATCAGGGCCAGGTCGAGCTCCCCGCCGGCGAGCTGGTCGAGCAGCCGGCGCGAGCCCTGCTCGGAGACGTGCAGCTCGATCGCCGGGTGGGCGGCGTGGAACGCGCTCAGCACCTCGGCCACGAGACTGATACAGAGGGTCGGCGTCGCGCCGAGTCGTACGCGTCCGCGTTCGAGCCCCGCGAGTTCGGCCAATTCGCGGCGCACCGAGTCCGCGTCGGCGAGCATGCGCCGGGCCAGCGGGAGGAGCGACTCGCCCGCGGTGGTGAGGGTGCTGCCACCCCGCGCCCGCTGGAACAACTCGGCTCCGAGGTCGCGTTCGAGGGTGGCGATCTGGCGGCTCAGCGACGGCTGCGCGAGATGCAGCAGGTCGGCCGCCTGGGTGAAGTTGCCGAGCCGCGCGACCTCGACGAAGCCGCGCAACTGCTCGAGATTCATGTCGATAGCTTATCGCTATCGTTGTCAGCGAGAAGATGCATTGGAGTAATCGAACGCATCTGCCTAGCGTGGAACCGTGAGTACTTCCGAGCGTCAGCTTTCCACCACCGTCCTCGTGATCGGCACGGGTGGCTCGGGCCTCCGCGCCGCCATCGAACTCGCCGAATCGGGCGTCGACGTGCTCGCGCTCGGCAAGCGCCCCAAGTCCGACGCGCACACCTCCCTCGCCGCGGGCGGCATCAACGCCGCCCTCGCCACGATGGATGCCGACGACAGCTGGCAACAGCACGCCGCCGACACGCTCACCGAGAGCTATCTGCTGGCGAACCCGCACACGGTCGAGATCGTCACGTCGGGCGCGGCACGCGGCATCGAGGATCTCGAGCGGTACGGCATGCCCTTCGCGCGCGAGGAGGACGGGCGCATCTCGCAGCGGTTCTTCGGGGCGCACACCTACCGGCGCACGGCCTTCGCCGGCGACTACACAGGTCTCGAGATCCAGCGCACGCTGGTCAATCGCGCGGCTCAGCTGCAGATCCCGATCCTCGACACGGTCTACGTCACGCGCATCCTCGTCAATGAGGACGGCGCGGTGTTCGGCGCGTACGGTTTCGACCTCGAGGACGGCACGCGGTACCTCATCCACGCCGACGCGGTGATCCTCGCCGCGGGCGGGCACAACCGAATCTGGCGGCGCACCTCGTCGCGGCGGGACGAGAACACGGGCGACTCGTGGCGCCTGGCCGTCGAGGCCGGTGGCCGCGTGCGCGACCCCGAGCTCGTGCAGTTCCACCCCAGCGGCATCATCGAGCCCGAGAACGCGGCCGGAACGCTGATCTCCGAGGCGGCCCGCGGTGAGGGCGGCATCCTGCGCAACGGGCTCGGCGAGCGCTTCATGCACAGGTACGACCCCGTGCGGCTCGAGCTCTCGACCCGCGACCGCGTCGCGCTCGCCTGCTACACCGAGATCAAAGAGGGTCGCGGCACCCCGAACGGCGGTGTCTGGCTGGATGTCTCGCACCTCCCGCGCGAGACGATCATGACCCGGCTCCCTCGCGTGTACCAGACGATGCTCGAGCTGCAGATGCTCGACATCACCAAGGAGCCCATCGAGATCGCGCCGACGGCGCACTATTCGATGGGCGGGGTGTGGGTGCGGCCCGAGGACCACGCGACGGATGTCCCGGGCCTCTACGCCATCGGCGAGGCATCCTCCGGGCTGCACGGCGCGAACCGGCTCGGCGGCAACTCGCTCATCGAGTTGCTGGTGTTCGGGCGGATCGTCGGGCAGGCCGCCGTGGAGTACTCACGGTCGCTCACGGTCCAGCAGCGCTCCGCCTCGGCCGTCGCCGATGCGCGTGCGGAGATCACTGATCTGCTCGAGGCATCCGGAACCGAGAACGTGCGCGCGCTCCAGCGCGCGATCCGCGACACGATGACCGAACACGCCGGCGTCGTGCGCGACGAGCCGGGCCTGCGTGCAGGGTTGGCCGAGCTCGACGCGATCGAGGCGCGCATGGCGGACATCGGCGTCCATCCCGACATCGCGGGCTTCCAAGACCTGGCGCATGCGTTCGATCTGAAGTCGGCGGCGCTCGCCGCGCGGGCGACGCTCGAGGCCGCGCTCGAGCGCCGGGAGACCCGCGGCTGCCACAACCGCAGCGACTACCCCGAACTCGACGAGTCGTTGCAGGTGAACCTGGTCTGGTCGCCCTCGACCGGCGTGACCCGCGAGGAGATCCCGCCGATCCCCGATGCGATCGCCGCGCTCATGCACGACGTGTCCGTCGCCGGCAAGCTCGTGGAGTAGCGCCACTCGCCCCCGCTCCGGGGCTCAGCCGCGTTCATGCTCCTCGGCGAGTGCCGCCACCACGTGCCGTGCGCTCGCCGTGAGCCGCGGATTGCGGTCGCCGAAGTACGACAGCTGGGCGAGCGCCTGCAGCAGTGCCCAGCCGCGGCCCCTGGCCCACATCGCGTCGTCGGCGTCGACCGCATCCCGGAACACCTCGCGCGCTCCGGGTGAGAGCAGATTCCAGGCGACCCGGAGATCGCTCGCGGGATCGCCGACGCCCATCGCGCCGAAGTCGAGCACGCCGCTCAGCCGACCGTCGCGCAGGAGCAGGTTCGCCGGAGTGAGGTCGCCGTGGATCCAGGTCGGCGGGCCGTCGAAGCGGGTCGCGGTCATCGCCGCGTCCCAGATCGCTGCGGCCGCCGCTCCGACACCCGGGAGTCGTGCCAGGCTCGTGCGCACGAGCTCGTCCTCGTCGTGCAACGGCCGGGGCCAGGCGGTGCTCGGCGCGTTCGCCGGGTCGAGGGCGCGCATCGCGAGGACGAACGCGGCGAGGTCGCGCGCGAGCACGACGTCGTCAGCCGATGCATCCGCGCTCGACGGGTGCGTGCCCTCGAGCCACCGGCAGACGGTCCACGGCCACGCGTAGCCCTCGGCGGGCGCCCCGAGCGCCACGGGCACGGGCACGTCGACGGGCAGCGCCGCAGCGATGCGCGACAGCCAGGCGAACTCCCGTCGCAGCGGCGCCACCGCCCAGTGGATGCGCGGCAGGCGCACCGAGTGCTGCCCGCCCAGGCGGTAGATCGCGTTGTCGGCGCCGTACGAGTCGACCCGTTCGATCGGCAGGCCGTCCCACTCGGGGAACTGCCCGGCGACGAGCCGAGCGACGAGTGCGGCGTCGGTCTCCACCTCGTCGTCGTGCATGCGCGCCATCCGCTCACGCTACGCCCGGCCGGGCGACGGGGGCCAGGTGCACGCCGACGTGTCGCACGGCGCCGGCGGCGCCCACGGACGTCTGGTCTTTCCGCGGCGCAGAACTCCGGGGAAAGTTCTCCGAGCGGATCCGGCGCATGGGTGCTGCGGGCGGCGGAGGCTGGGTCGCACCAGGTGGCGGCAGGGACGCCCCACCGCCGATGACACGAGGAGCTTCCGATGCGCACGAACCGACCCGGCGACCAGACGCAGACGGCCGTCGAACTGCAGCTCGAATGGGACGCGGACCCGCGCTGGAGCGGCATCCGCCGCGACTACACCGCCGAGGACGTCATCGCGCTCCGGGGCCCGGTTCGCGAGGAGCGCACCCTCGCGCGGCGCGGCGCGGAGCGCCTTTGGCAGACGCTCCAGCAGAACACGGGCTCGGCGTTCGAACCGCAGAGCGAGCCCAGGTGGGCCGCCGCGCTCGGCGCCCTCACCGGCAACCAGGCGGTGCAGCAGGTACGCGCGGGCCTCGAGGCGGTCTACCTGTCAGGCTGGCAGGTCGCCGCGGACGCGAACCTCTCGGGCCAGACCTATCCCGACCAGTCGCTCTACCCCGCGAACTCGGTGCCGGCCGTCGTCCGCCGCATCAACAACGCGCTGCTCCGCGCCGGGCAGATCGAGGCCGACCGCGACTGGATGGCACCCATCGTGGCCGATGCCGAGGCCGGCTTCGGCGGCCCGCTGAACGCCTACGAGCTCATGCAGCAGATGATCGAGGCGGGCGCCGCGGGCGTGCACTGGGAGGACCAGCTCGCGAGCGAGAAGAAGTGCGGCCACATGGGCGGCAAGGTGCTGGTGCCCACGGGGCAGCACATTCGCACGCTGAACGCGGCGCGGCTGGCGGCGGATGTCTCGGGCGTGCCCACGATCGTGATCGCCCGCACCGATGCGCTGGCCGCGACCCTGCTGACCAGCGACCACGATGAGCGGGATCGTCCGTTCCTCACGGGTGAGCGCACGGCCGAGGGCTTCTACGAGGTGCGGAACGGCCTCGAGCCGGTCATCGCCCGCGGGCTCGCGTACGCCGAGTACGCCGACCTGCTGTGGGTCGAGTCCGCCGAGCCCGACCTCGACCTTGCGCGCCGGTTCGCCGAGGCGGTGCACGCGCAGTTCCCCGGCAAGCGGCTCGCGTACAACTGCTCGCCGTCGTTCAACTGGAAGCGCCACCTCGACGACGAGACGATCGCGCGGTTCCAGCGCGAGCTCGCCTCGATGGGGTACGCGTTCCAGTTCATCACCCTGGCCGGATTCCACGCGCTGAACCACTCCATGTTCACGCTCGCGCAGGACTATGCCGCCCGCGGCATGAGCGCGTACGTCGAGCTGCAGGAGGCGGAGTTCGCGTCCGAGGCATCCGGATACACGGCGACCCGGCACCAGCGCGAGGTGGGCACGGGCTACTTCGACCGCATCGCCACCGCGCTCAACCCGGCGAGCGCGACCCTCGCGCTCGCCGGGTCGACCGAGGAAGCCCAGTTCTAGAGCACGAGCACGACGCACGAAGGAGATGAGCACGATGAGCATGATGATCGACACGATCGAACGGACGGATGCCTCGGACGAGCGCCGCACCGAGAGCTTCCGCCGTGAGACCCCGCACCTCGAGATCACCGCACGGCCGGGCGACCCCACCGCGTTCTCGGAGCGGTACGACGAGATCCTGAGCCCGGCCGCGCTGGAGTTCCTCGCGACGCTGCACGACCGGTTCGCCGGCACGCGCCATGATCTGCTCGCGGCCCGTCTGCAGCAGCGGGTCGATGCGGCGAACGGCCGCGATCCGAGGTTCCTGCCCGAGACGGAGTGGATCCGGATGGATCCGACCTGGCGGGTGGCCGGCGCCGGCCCCGGCCTCGAGGACCGGCGCGTCGAGATCACGGGCCCGACCGACCGCAAGATGGCGATCAACGCCCTGAACTCGGACGCGAAGGTGTGGTTGGCCGACCAGGAGGATGCGACGAGCCCGACCTGGGCGAACGTCGTCGAGGGGCAGCTCACGCTCGCGGACGCGCTGCGCGGATCGCTGACGCACACGGGCCCCGATGGTCGGGAGTACCGCCTGGCGCGAGACATCCGGGAGTCGCCGACCATCGTGTTCCGGCCGCGCGGCTGGCACCTCACCGAGAAGCACCTGCGCTTCCACGACCGCAGCGGGCGCGCGCTCCATGCCTCGGCCGCGCTCGTCGACGCGGGACTGTACCTCTTCCACAACGCGCGACGACTGATCGAGCTCGGGCGCGGGCCGTACCTCTATCTGCCCAAGCTGGAGTCGCACCTCGAAGCACGGCTCTGGAACGACCTCTTCGTGTTCGCCCAGGACGAGCTCGGGATCCCGCAGGGCACGATCCGGGCCACGGTGCTGATCGAGACGATCCAGGCCGCCTTCCAGATGGAGGAGATCCTGTACGAGCTGCGTGACCACTGCGCTGGCCTCAACGCCGGCCGCTGGGATTACATCTTCTCGATCGTGAAGACCTTCCGCTGCCGGGGCCGGCGCTGGGTGCTGCCCGACCGCACGAACATCACCATGACCGTGCCGTTCATGCGCGCGTACACCGAGCTGCTCGTCGCGACCGCGCACCGAAGGGGTGCGTATGCCATCGGCGGCATGAGTGCGTTCATCCCGAACCGGCGGCAGCCCGAGGTGACGGAGCGCGCGCTCGCGCAGGTCGCGGCAGACAAGCGCCGGGAGGCGGGCGACGGCTTCGACGGCACCTGGGTCGCGCACCCCGATCTGATCCCGACGGCGCGCGCCGAGTTCGACGCCGTGCTCGGCGGTCGGCCCAACCAGCTCGACCGGGTCCGCGACGACGTCGATGTGACCGCTGCCGATCTGCTCGACATCTCGTCGGCCGGGGGCGACATCACCGAGGCGGGCGTGCAGGCGAACATCTCGATCGCGATCCGCTACGTCGAGTCCTGGCTCCGCGGCGTCGGCGCGGCGGCGATCGACGACCTCATGGAGGACGCCGCGACCGCTGAGATCGCGCGGTCCCAGGTCTGGCAGTGGCTGCACGAGAACGTCGAGACCGTCGAGGGCACGCGCATCGACCAGTCGAGCATCGTCCGGCTCATGGCGGCCGCCGTCGCCGAACTGCCGCGTCGGGACGGCGACCGCTTCGACGACGCGATCTCGGTGTTCCGTTCGGTCGCGCTCGAGCCCGAGTTCCCGACGTTCCTCACCCTGCCGGCGTACGCCCGGTTCCTCTGACGCCGCGCTCCGCGCCACTTCTGCGCGGCCGCGCCAGCACTGATGGCGCGGCGCTGCACAAAGTGGCGCGGAGACTGGTCGTGGTCCGCGTCGCTCCGCGGCCAGTACGAGGGGTCAGCGCAGCGGCCAGTACGAGGGGTCAGCGCAGCGGCACCACCACATCGGTGCCGCCCTCGGGCGTGAGGCGGGCGTGCATCTTCACGAGCGACGGCGTCGGCACGAACCCGCCCGCGAAGAGCGCCTCGCCCTGGCGGAACCACGGCGATCGTGCGAGCAGCGCCTGCGGCGCATACCCGAACGACGTGCCGAGCTCGTCGAGGTCGATGGGCGAGCTCATCTTCATGAGTGCGAGGTTGTCGCACTGCGTGAGGATCCCCGAGTGCACCTTCGAGGGGCGCTGTGTCGACAGCAGCAGCCAGAGCCCGAACTTGCGCCCCTCGGCGGCGATCTGGATGAGCCGCTCGCGCACGGCGACCGCGAGCGGCGAATCGAGGTTCGGCGAGCAGAGGTTGTGCGCCTCGTCGATGACGAGCAAGACGGGGCGTCGCTGCTCGCGCTTCGCCCAGAGGTCGTCGAGCAGCGCGAGCGCGACCACCAGCTGTTGTTCGGGCGTCGAGAATCCGCCGAGGTCGAGCACCGTGGCATCCGGTCGCTGGTCGACGATGTCGGTCACCGCGGTGTCCTGGCCCGCCCAGACCTCCCACTCGAGGATGCCGAGGTTCTCGATGCGCTCGGCGAGCGGGTGCGACTTGCCCTCTTCGAGGTGGTTGAGCCGGTCGAGCACGTCGATGAGATCGGCGGCCTGCAGGACCTCCTGGTCGAGGTGCACGAGCTGGTTGAACTCGGCACGATTCGCGACGGGGTCGAGTCTCAGCACGGCCGCCTTCGAGGGCAGCGGCATGTCGAGGAACCGTGCGCGGAGCGGCGAGGCGTCGTCGCGCGGCCGGAGCACGCGGATGTCGCGCTGGGCGAGCGCCTCGGCGGTGGGTCCGGATGCCCCGGGGTTGAGCTCCCCGAGGCGCACGAAGTCCGAGTTCGGGTCGAACACCACGACCGGGAGTGCGGTGTGCGCGACGACCTGTTCGAGCACCACGCCGAGCGCGTACGTCTTGCCCGACCCGCTCTGCCCGCACCAGAAGGTGTGCCGGTTGAAGCGCAGCGGCAGCAGGCGGGCCGCCCCGCCGGGCGGGGTCAGGTTCATGCCGACCTCGAGCACCGCGCCCGTCGACTCGTGCAACATCTCGATGGTCTCGTGGTCGACGGCCTCGAGCGTGGCCGAGCCGAACGGGTGGCTCGCGCGCAGGTCCAGCGTGCCGTCGCCCAGCTCGCCGAGCAGCCGGCCGCGGAGCGCGGGCGGCGTGCCGGTGCGTTCCTCGACGATGGCGAGCTGCCGCGCGCCCTCCGCGTGCAGGATCACGAGCGAGCCGGCGACGAGGGTGGTCCCTGCGGCGTCGTCGACGGTGAACGAGCGGCCGTCTTCGCTGCGCGCGACGACGTGAAGCGTGGAATCCATGCGCCGATCCTCGCATCGTCGTCGACCGGTGAGGAAGAGGCCGCGCGACCAGTCGTCGGGTATTCCGGGCGACACGCCGACCGGAGTCCGCGGTAGGCGGCGTGTCGAGCAGACGTCCCGACGACTCGCAACGCCATCGCGATGACACCACGGTTCCCGGGTGTGTACAGCCGTCCGGAGGCTCATCTCCGCGCGGTTATACTCGACCCGCGACATGTCGGGCCGTTCAGCCCCGACGACGGGGTGCAGGGCCGGCGATCACGGTCCGTCCCGGCACAGGGGAGAGGGGCCGAGCTTGGGCAGACGCATGACCGCGACGCCGCCCGTGCTCGCCGGCTACGCCTATGTCCGCCCGCTCGGCGCGGGCGGCTTCGCCGACGTCTTCCTCTATGAGCAGGACATGCCGCGCCGGCTCGCCGCCGTGAAGGTGCTGCTCGCCGATGCGCTCGACCCCGAGGTGCGCCGCGCGTTCAACGCCGAGGCCGACGTCTCGGCCCGGTTGTCGTCGCACCCCGCGATCGTCACGATCTATCAGGCGTCCGTCTCGGCCGACGGCCGGCCGTACCTCGCCATGGAGTACTGCCCCGACACCATGTCGGCGCGCGCGAAGCGACAGCCGCTTCCGCTCGCCGAGGTGCTCGACACGGGCGTCCGCCTCGCCGGGGCACTCGAGACCGCACACCGCGCGGGCCTGCTGCACCGCGACATCAAGCCGTCGAACGTGCTCGTGAACGCGCTCGGCGCCCCGGTGCTCGCGGACTTCGGCATCGCCGCCGCGCGCGCGGCCGAGGCAGGCGAGGCCGAGGTCTTCGCGATGAGCGTGCCCTGGAGTGCGCCCGAGGTGTTGCGCGAAGACGTCAGTGGTTCGGTGCAGAGCGAGGTGTGGAGCCTCGGCGCCACGCTGTACACCCTGCTCGCGGGACGAAGCCCGTTCGAGGTGGCCGACCGTTCCCACAACACGCGCGAGCAGCTGACGAAGCGCATCCTGCGTGCGAAGTTCACGCCCGTGCCGATTCCGGGCACACCGCAGCAGGTCGACGACGTGCTCGCGACCGCCATGTCGCGCGAGCCCGCTCGCCGGTTCGAGTCGATGGCGGCGTTCGCCGACCGCCTGCGACAGGTCCAGTACGAGCTCGGCTTCGCCGTCACCCCGTTCGAGGTCATCTCGCCCGAGTGGGCCGGCGCCGCACCCGTGCGATTCTCGGACGCGTCGCTCCGCGGCCCCGTCATCACGACCGTCGCGGCCGAGTCGCGGCGTGCCATGCGTCAGTCGAAGCGTCTCGCCCCCGACTCCACCGATCGCGACGGTCTCCCCGTCGCCGCCGAGCGCACCGGCCGCATCAGGGCCGGGCTCATCGGTGCGGGCGCGGCGGTCGGCGCGGTCGCGGTGCTGTTCGTGCTGGCGCGTGTCTTCGGGATCCTCTGATGGCCGGCACGGCAACGCACCCTCGGCGGCGCGGCCCGCTGCTCGCCGCGGTGGGCGGCATCGCGGCGATCGGCGTGGTCGCGACCCTCGCCGTCGTCGCCACGGGCTACGAGTCGCAGGAAGTGCCTCGGCTCGAGGCATCCGTCTGGGTGACGCGCGACGACGGCCGCTACGCGCGCGTGAACACCGAGCTGGCCGAGCTCGACACCGTGCGCGCGGTCGACGACCCGAGCACGGTCGTGCAGGCCGGCGCGACCGGGGTCGTCTACGCGGGCGGGCTGCGGCAACGCTGGGCGATCGATTCGGCGGCGCCGGTCGACCTCGTCGGCGAGGGCGACGCAGGTGCGTCGGGCGAGCCGGATGCCTCGGGGGAGCCGGATGCCTCCGGCGAGCCGCCTGCCGCGCCTGAGGCGTCGACCGCGGTCGCGGCAGGGGCCGGTGACCAGATCGCCGACCCGACCCCTTCGGGCACGCGCGAGGTGACCGCGGCCGGCCGCTACGTCGCCTACCGGACCGACACGGGGCAGGTGTACCTCGGCACGCTCGACGATGGCGGTACCGTGCCGGTCGATCCGTTCGCGGGCGAGGTCGACGACGAGAGCGGTGACGCCGTCGTGTACGCGGCCGACGCCGTGGGTCTCGCGCCCGACGGCAGGCTCGCCGCCTACTCGGCGAACGAGGGTGGGGTGCGTCGCTTCGACGGCGCGGCGCTCGAGTTCACGGGTTCGATCGAGGAGATCGACGACGCACCCGCGGCCGACGCGGCCCTGGCGCTCACGGTCGTCGGCTCGACCTGGCTGCTGCTCGACGCGGCCGAGGGCCGGGCATGGGTGTCGGGGCGCGCCGAGCCGTTCGAGGTCGACGTCGAAGCGGATGCGGTGCTGCAGCGTGGCGCCGCGGGCGGCGAGGTCGCGTACGCGGCGGACTCGGCCGGGCTGGTCTCGATCCCGCTCGACGGGTCTGGCTCCGAGCGCATCGTCGAGGCCGACGGCGTGCCGGCGGCCCCCGTCGCGCAGGCGGATGACGTGATCGCCGCGTGGCTCGGCCAGCAGTCGGGCACGACGTGGAGCAGCTCGGGTGGCGAGCAGACCATCGAGGTACCCGACGGCGCGCTCGATCAGGTGGCGCAGGTGGCCCCGGCGATCCGATCGAACGGCGACCGTGCCGTGTTGAACGAGCCGGGCTCGGGCCTCGTCTGGACGCTGCCCGACGGCCGGCTCATCCCGCTCGAGCAGTGGTCGGTCGACGACGACCCCGAAGAGCTCGAGGGCACGACGATCGTCGAAGACGTCGCCGAGCAGCACCCGCCCGTCGCCGTCGATGACGCGTTCGGGGTGCGGCCGGGCGAGCTCGTGAACCTGCCCGTGCTCCTCAACGACCACGACCCCAACCGCGGCGACGTGCTGACCATCGCGACCGACACCGTCAGCGCGGTCGATCCCGCGGGCTTCGGCGAGCTCGCCATCGTGACGAACGGGCAGTCGCTGGCGATCCGCGTCGCCGGCGACGCCGGCGGCACGGCTCGCTTCACGTACGCGGTGAGCGACGGCCAGCAGTCGTCCGCCCCCGCGACCGTCACGCTCACCGTCGTGCCCGATGAGCAGAACTCGGCGCCCGCGTGGTGCGGTGTCGAGGCCTGCACCCAACGCTGGCCGTCGCCCGAGGTGCTGCCCGGCGGCACGCTGCTCGTGCCCGTGCTCGACGGCTGGGTCGACCCGGAAGGCGACGCGTTCGTGCTCGCCGACGCGCGGTCCGACGATCCGGCCGCTCCCGTGACGGTGGTGCCGCGAGCCGACGGCCGCCTCGCGGTGCGGCACACGGACCCGAACGCGGGTGACGCCGAGATCCCGCTCACCGTCACCGTCGTCGACGCCCGCGGCGCCACGGCCGAGAAGACGCTCGTGCTGCGTGCGACCAGCCAGCCCGGCATCGTCGCGGGCGGGGTCGCCCTCGCAGCGACGGCCGGTGAGACGGTGGTGCTCGACATCGCCCGGCACGTCACCGGCGGCTCCGGCGCCTTCCGGCTCGTCGACGCGGTCGCGTCGGCCGCCTCGGCCGCAGGCCTCACGGTGACGCCGAACGCCGCAGCGGGCGAGATCGAGCTCTCGGCGACGGCGCCCGGCGAGTATCTCGTGGGCTACACCGTCGCCGACACGGTGTCGCAGGCCGAGCAATCCGCGACGGTCCGGCTGAGCGTCTCGGCCGCCGGCCGCCCGCTCGCGATCGCGCCGACGACGGCGTACGTGCGGCCGGGCGAAGACACGACGATCGACGTGTTCGGCGCCGTGCAGAACGCCGCGGGGCGCGTGCTCCTCGTGTCCGAGGCGCGCAGCTCGAGCCCCGACCTCACGGTCGGCGTGGTGTCGTCGTCGCAGGTGCGCCTCGGCGTCATGGGCGGCATGCAGGTCGCCGAAGGCCTCGTCGGCCGCGCCGAGGTGGTCGTGACGGATGGCTCGGGGCAGGCGGTGACCGGGGTCGTCTCGGTGTTCCTCGCGGCCGATGCCGGCGACGATGCGCCGATCGCGCTGCCCGACAGCGTCACCGTCCGCGCCGGCGAGCTGGCGACCGTCCCCGTGCTCGCGAACGACGTGAGCCCGCGCGGCGCGCGGCTCGTCGTGCAGCCCGCCGTGCAGGGCTCCGGCACCGAGGGCGAGCTCGTGTTCGCGTCGGGCGACGTGGTGCGCTACCTCGCGCCGAAGGCGCCGGGCACCTACCGGGTGAGTTACGCCGTGGCCATGGAGAGCCACCCCGATCGCGTCGACCACGCCGACATCACCGTGACGGTGCTGCCCGCCGGTGCGAACCGGCCGCCGCGTCCGCCGGCGCTGAGTGCGCGGGTGCTCAGCGGCCAGAGCGTCGAGATCCGGGTGCCGCAGTACGGCGTCGACCCCGACGGCGACCGGGTCGTGCTCGCGAAGATCGCCCAGCCCGCGGCCGGCCAGGGCACCGCGTCGATCTCGGCCGAGGGTGACACGGTCGTCTACCACGCACCCGCCGACGGCGTCGAGGGCGGACAGCTCTCGTTCGAGTACACGCTGCGCGACACCGAGGGCGCCGAGAGCGTCGGCGTGATCAGGGTCGGCGTGCTCTCGGCGGGCCTCGCCGACGCCGCGCCCGTGACGTTCAGCGACTACGCGCGGGCGACGCGGGGTGCGTCGACGCCCGTGCGCATCGCGCCCCTTGCGAACGACCGCGATCCGGCGCTCGGCACCCTCGAGCTGATCTCGGTCGCGCCGAACGCGCCGTCCGGCACGGCCGAGTATGCGCGGCTCGAAGGCCTGATCGACGGCGCCACGTCGCTGCAGCAGGGCGTCGTGGTCCTGAAGGCCGGAGAGTTCGCCGGCACGAACTCGTACGTCTACACCGTGCGCTCCACGAAGACGTCGTCGACCGCGCAGGGGCTCATCGTGCTCGGGGTGGGCGACTCGGCCGCGGCCGACCATCCGGTGGTGGCCGACACCGTCGTCACGGCGCGCACGCGCGGCGAGTTCGCGGGGAACGGTCTCGACGTCGTGTCGAACAAGGTGCAGTGGGCGACGGGCGACGTCGCGGGCCTGAAGCTCCGGCTCTGGGGCGACGCGGCGTCGCGCTACGACGTGTCCGGGTGGCGGGTGTCGGGCGACCTGCCCGGCGACGGCGACCTCGTGCCGTTCGAACTGACCGGCGAAGACGCCGCGGGCGCCGAGGTCACCGCATACGGCCTGCTGCGCATCCCCGCGTTCGATGACATGCCCGTGCAGCTCGGGTCGGGTGTCGCGCCGGTGCGGGTCAATGAGGAGCGTTCGGTCGAGTTCGACGTGCGCGACCTCGTCGACCTGCCGGCAGCCGACCGCATCGAGCTCGCCGACGGTCCCTTCGCCACGCAACGAGCGGCGGCGACCTGCCGGCCGAGCGGCGCCCGCGAGGCCACGTATGAGGCAGGTCGCGAGGCGCCGTGGTCGGATTCGTGCCTCGTGTCGGTGCGCATCGAGGGCCAGTCGCGGTGGTCGTACCTCGCGGTGCCGGTCGAGATCGAGCCGAAAGACCCGCAGGCGATCCTCACCTCGATCTCGCGCACGGTCGCGCCCGGCGCGAGCGAGTCCGTCGACCTCTACGCCGACCTCACCACGTGGGAGGGTGGTCGCATCGGCGACCGGTCGCGGCTCGACTACCAGGTCAGCCACTCGGGCGCCGCGTTCGCGATGCAGCGGTCGGGCAACGGCGTCGTCTTCGAGGCGCGGGCCGACGCACGGCCGGGCACGCGCGAGACCGCGACCGTGACCCTCCCCGGGTTCAACAACGTGACCGCGACCATCACGGTCGTCGTGGGCATCGCGCCGCCGGATGCGCCGCGCGGGGCGACCTTCACCCGTGAGTGCACCGTGAGTGCGGGCTCGTGCACGGTCGAGGTCGTCGGCGCCGCGGGCGAGTACGACCCGTTCGCCGGCAAGCAGGGCGCCGGGCTGTCGCTCGCCTCCGTCGGCTCCGGCGCCGGCGTGAGCTGCGACGTCGCGACCGTACAGGCGTCGGGCAAGACCTCCGTCGTCGCGACCTTCCCCGGCGGGCAGACCGCCTTCGGCGGGCAGTGCACCGTGCCCTTCACGGTGGCCGACGCCCAGGGCCGCACCGGCTCGGGCACGCTCACGCTCGACGTGCAGGGGTACCCGCAGCGCCCCGCGAGCATCGCGACGGCCCGGTACGACGGCTCGTCGGTCACCTTCAACGTCACGCTCGGCGAGGCGGCGCGGGCGCACCCCGCGATCACGGGCGTCGCGATCACCCGCGACGGGCGACCGGATGCCGCGGGCTGCGCGCCCTCGATCGCCGGTGTGTACTCGTGCACGGTGACGGGCCTCGCGAACGGCGAGAAGCATCAGTTCACGGCGCGCGCCGTGAACCGGGTGGGGGAGTCGGTGGACACCTCGGCGGTGACGTCGTGGGCGTACCAGGCACCCGAGGTGCGCTCGGCGACCGCCGAACCGGTGTACGAGGCCGGACGCACGACGCAGAGCAATGCGGTGGTCGAGCTGAAGCTCCGCGGCACCGACGACGCCCGCGCGTACCGGATCGTCGAGCGGAACCAGACCCTCGACCGCACCGGCGACGTCACGACGGCGCGACTCGATGCCTCGCCCGGACCGCAGAACTTCACGATCGTGCCGATCAGCCGGTTCGAGCCGCCGATCACTGGCACGTCCGACGGCGCCTCGGCCGTGGCATCCGTGACCGCCGCGGGTGCGCCGATCATGAATGGCATCGACGCGTCGGCGAGCACGAACACGTCGATCCTCATCAGCGGCGGGGGCGTCGAGGCGAACGGCAGCGCGAAGCCGACCGAGGTGCGATACGTCGCGTGGCAGGGTGGGGGCGAGCCGAGGTGTTCGGTGTCGGCCTCGGGCGGCGGGCTCACGGTCTCGGGTGGCGTGGTGTCCGAGAGCAGCACCATCTCGGGGCTCCAGGAGTACGAGCAGTACTCGACGAAGGCGTGTGCGAGCAACGGGTTCGGGTTCGCCGAGGTGCGCGGGCCCGACGTCTGGACGTACGTGAACGCACCCGCCCCGCCCGGAGCGTCGTACCGTGTGGCGACCTCTCCGAGCCAGAGTGGCGCGTTCTACGCCTACCGACTCGAGCGCGCGCCGCAGCTCCAACTGCCGAACCGTTTCGAGGCGCAGTACAACGTGTTCGGCGACTGGCAGAGCTCCTTCTCGCTCGACGCAGATCGGGTCACGGGCTCCGTCCTCGGACGTGGCTGCCGCTTCGCGGGGCTCTACTGCACCGGCGAGACATCCATCACCGCGGAGACCGCGCCCAACGAGGTGACCATCCAGTTCCCGACCCAGCAGTGCGTGACCAACCCCGTGCGCGAGGACGTCGCCGTCTCCGCTTCCGCGAGGGGCGCGACCACGGTCACGGTCACGGTTTCGGCAGACGGGACCACGGCCACCTACACCGTCGCCTTCGGCGGGGCGTTCACGTCGCTGACGCCGCCGCAGCCGTTCACCGTGCCGGTCTGCGCGCCGCCCGACCCCGACCCCGACCCCGGCGACCCGCCCCCGGGTGGCGAGAACCCGCCCGTCACCACCCCCTGACCTCACCACCACGCCTCAAGCTCCCTCCGAGAGGATCCACCGCATGACGCTCGCTCCCGCGCAGACCGCCTGGTTCGCCGAGACGTTTTCGCTGATCGCCGACAATGTCGAGCAGGCGATCCTCGGCAAGCGGCACGTCGTCGAGCTCGTGCTCGCCACCGCCATCTCGGGCGGGCACGTGCTGCTCGAGGACTACCCGGGCACGGGCAAGACCGCGCTCGCGCGGGCGCTCGGCCAGACGATCGACGGCACCAACTCACGCATCCAGTTCACGCCCGACCTGCTCCCGGGCGATGTGACGGGCATCACGGTGTACGACCAGAAGCGCGGCGAGTTCGAGTTCCACGCGGGCCCCGTGTTCGCGAACATCGTGCTCGCCGACGAGATCAACCGGGCGAGCCCGAAGACGCAGTCGTCGCTGCTCGAGGTCATGGAAGAGGCGCAGGTCACGGTCGACGGGGTGACCCGCAAGGTCGGTGACCCGTTCCTCGTGCTCGCGACCCAGAACCCGATCGAGCAGGGCGGCACGTACCGCCTGCCCGAGGCGCAGCTCGACCGGTTCATGATCAAGACCTCGATCGGCTACCCCGATGAGGCCGCGACGCTGCGCATCCTGCAGGGCGTCGCGAACCCGCGTCGCGACCTCACGTCGGTGGCCACGACCGACACGATCGTGACCATGACCGAGCTCGCGCGCGGCGTCTACGTGAACCCGCTGGTGTCGGACTACGTCATGCGCCTCGTCGACGCGACGCGGCGGGCATCCGAGGTGCGGCTGGGCGTGAGCGTGCGCGGCGCCATCGCGCTCTCGCGGTTGGCCATGACCTGGGCGGCGGCACAGGGTCGTTCCTACGCGACGCCCGACGACGTCCGCGAGGTCGCGATCCCCGCGCTCGCGCACCGCATGGTGCTCGAGCCCGAAGCCGAGTTCGACGGCGTGACCGCGGTGGCCGTGGTCAGCCAGATCCTGCTCGACGTCGCCGCTCCCCGGGAGAACGGCGCGGCGTGACCCCCTCGGCCCGAGCGCGGCGTGACCGCAGCACCGGACGCACCAGCACTGGGCGTTCCGGTGGGCTGTCGCGCGCGGCGGGCCTCACGCGCACGAGCGGGCTGAGCCGCACGGGCACGGTCACCCGCACGGGAACCCTGAGCCGCACGGGCACGGTCACCCGTCGAGGTGGGGCCAGGGGCGTCGCCGGCGTCTGGATCGGCCTGCGCGCGAACGCCCGCCGGTTCGGCCGGTCCGTCGCCGGCGCCGCTCGAAGGACCCGCGAGACGGTCTCGGCCGCGGGCGCGGTGCTCATCCTCGTGGCGGTCGCGGGCGCGATCGCCGGGTTCTCATTCGACTGGATCGAGGCGTGGGCGGCCGCGGGCATCGCGGTGGCGTTGCTGCTCGTCGCGGTGCCGTTCCTGCTCGGCGCGCACGACTACCGGCTCGAGCTGCAGCTCGACCGCGATCGGGTGGTCGCCGGTTCCGAGGTCGCCGGCCGGCTCGAGCTCGTGAACGCGGGGCGGCGCACGGCGTTGCCGGGCGTCGTCGACATCCCGGTCGGCGCCGGCCTCGTCGAGGTGCATGTGCCGCTGCTCCGCCCGGGTGCGCAGCACGGCGAGGACCTCACGATCGGCGCCGAGCGCCGCGGCGTCATCGACGTCGGGCCGATGACGGTGAACCGGGGCGACCCGCTCGGCATCCTCCGCCGCGAGCAAGGCTGGCCCGAGGTGCAGCGCATCTTCGTGCATCCGGTGACCGTGCCGATCCCGAGCACCAGCGCGGGGCTCGTCCGCGACCTCGAGGGCACGCCCACCGGCACGCTCGCCGATGCCGACCTGTCGTTCCATGCGGTGCGCGAGTACGTCCGCGGCGACTCGCAGCGCCACGTGCACTGGAAGGCGACCGCGAAGACGGGCACCCTCATGGTGCGTCAGTACGAGGAGTCGCGGCACGCGCGGATCGCGCTGCTGCTCGACCTCGCACGCGAGGAGTACGCCGACGACGACGAGTTCGAGATGGCCGTGAGCGCGACCGCGTCGCTCGGCCTGCAGGCGGTGCGCGAAGGGCGCGACGTCTTCGTGGCGGTGGGCGCCGAAGTGCCCGAGGCGAACAGCGCGGCGCAGTCGATCCGGACCCTCGCGACGACCACGCCGCGGGTCCTGCTCGACGGCATGTCCACGGTCGATCAGGGCGAGCGGGTGACCCGGCTCGAGGCCGCGACGGCGCTCGCCGCGCAGACCTTCGCCGACCTCTCGATCGTCTTCCTCGTCACCGGCTCGCGCGTGCCGCTGCAGCGCATCAGGCAGGCCGCGATCGCGCTGCCGCAGGGGATCGGCGTGGTCGCGGTGCGCTGCGAGCCCGGGGCGGAGCCCGTCGTGCGCACGACCCGTGAGGTCACGGTGCTCACGATCGGCGCGCTGGGCGACCTCACCCGTCTGCTCGCGAGGGGAGCCGCGTCGTGAGCGCCGAGGAGATGCGCGCGCGCCCGCGCGACGGCTCGCGTCGCCGCCGCGCCCGCCGGCGCGACGCCGACCGCGATCCGCGACTCGAACTGCTCGGCCTCGGATACCTCGTCGTCGGCACTCTCATCGCGACCGTCGCCGCCTGGCCGATCCACGAGACGTTCCGGCTCGCGCTGGTCGGCGCCGCCGGTCTCGCGGTCGGCATCGCCGCGGCCCTCCTCGCGCGGCGGCTCGTCCGGGGTGCGCTCACGCGGGTGCTGCTCGCCGCGGGGCTCGCGTTCGCGGGCTTCGCGATCGTGGTCGTGCCCGTCGCGGTCCCGGCCGCGCTGCGTTCGGTCCCGGATGCGGCGATCGGGCTGCGTGACGGCATCGTGGGCATCGTCGTCGGCTGGAAGCAGCTGCTCACCCTCGAACTTCCGCTCGGGGACTACCAGGCGGTGCTCGTGCCGTTCCTGGTGGTCACGGTCGTCGGGTCGACGGCCGCCGCGCTGCTGGTGCTCCGCGGCGGTGCCGCGGCCCCGTGGGCGGTCCTCCCGGTGCTCGGCCAGACCGTGTTCGGGCTCGTGTTCGGCAGCAGCAGCACGAGTGCGCCGGTCTCGCTCGCCGGCTTCGAGATCCCGGCGCCGAGAGAGCTCGCGGTGGGCGTCGCGAGCGTCGCCGCCGCGCTCGCCTGGTTGCTGATCCGGCACCGGATGCTCCGGGCGCGCGCCCTCGCGCGAGCGCGCGCCGGCACGGTTCGGCAATCGGCCGAATCCACGTGGCTGGCCCTGCGTCGCCGCGCCCTCGCCGGAGGACTCCTCGCGGTCGCGTTCGTCGTCGGCATCGCGGTGGCGCCCGCGGCCGCGTCCTTCGGGGACCGCTCCGCCCTCCGCGACGAGGTCACGCCGTCGATCGTGCTGCAGCGGCAGACGAGCCCGCTCGCGGCGTACCGGTCGTGGTTCGCTGGCGATCCGTACGACGAGGTCGTGCTCACCGTCGACGGCGACGTCGAGCAGATCGGCCGGCTGCGGCTCGCGGCGCTCGACCACTACGACGGCGAGGTCTTCTCGGTCGACCCCGAAGCCCGGTTCTCCCGGCTTCCGGCGAGCGCGCCGTTCGGCGCGGACCTCGCCGAGCTCGACCTCGAGGTCGGCCAGGCGTACGCCGGGGTCTGGGTGCCCGCGCCGGCGGCGCTCGCCGCTGCGCCGGACTTCGCGGGGCAGCGGGCCGACGCGCTCACCGACGGCTTCCACCGGTCTGACTCCGGCGACGCGGTCGACATCGCGCCCGTGATCGAAGACGGCGCCGAGACCTCGGCGCTCGGTCTCGTGCCGGGCGACCGCTATTCGATGCTCGCCTATCCGTCGGCCGCGCGCGAAGCCACCGCCCGGGAGGCGTTCGGCGGTGCCGAGGGCGAGGAATCCACAATCGACGCCGAGCTCTACCCGCAGCTCGCGGCGTGGGTCGAGGCGCAGGCGCAGCCGCGCACCGGAGCCGGATACCTCGAGCTCGTCGACCGACTCCGGGCCCGCGGGTATCTCAGCCATGCGCTCGTGAACGACGAGGCCGCGGCGGGCTGGACGGGCGGGCTGGCCGCCGAGGCCGGCGGGTACCAGTTCCTGCCGAGCTATGCCGGTCACTCGCGCTCACGCATCGAGACGCTGTTCGAGGACCTCGTCGAGCAGGAGCGCCGGGCCGGTGAGGGTGCGGCGCCCGAGCTGCTCGTCGCAGGCGTCGGCGACGACGAGCAGTTCGCCGTGGCCGCCGCGCTCATCGCGCGACAGCTGGGGTTCGAGTCGCGGGTCGTGCTCGGCGTCCGGCTGGCGGGCACCGACCCGATTCCGGGCGTCGCGTCGTGTGATCCCGACTGCACAGGTGCCGCGGTCGGCGCCTGGGTGGAGGTGCGCTCGCCGCGCGGCGAGTGGCTGCCGGTCGACGTGACCCCGCAGTTCGCCATGCTGCCGACCGACATCGCCGAGGGTGAGCAGCTGCCGGAGCATCCGACCGTGCCCGATGACGCACGCAGCGAACCCATCGATCCCGAGCGTGCCCAGAACGACGCCGAGGCGGCCGACACCGCGCCGGTCGACGAGACCGACGCGACGGCGGCCTGGGTGCTGGCGGTCGTGCGGATCGTCGGGCTCTCGCTCGCGCTCCTCGCGTTCCTCGCCCTGCCCGTCATCGCGATCCTCCTCGCGAAGCCGATCCGCCGGCGCGCGCGTCGCCACGCCGCCGACCCAGAGGTCCGGATCCTCGGCGCGTGGGAGGAGGTCGCCGACGCCTACGAGGACGCCGGCCGCCCGCTCGCGTCGACGGCGAGCCGCCGCTCCGTCGCGCAGCGAACCGGCCGGACCGGTATGGTCAGGCTTGCGGCCTCCGTCGACGAGGCCGTGTTCGCCGCACATCCCCCGGCCCCCGAGACGGCCGAGGAGGCGTGGCGGATCGCGGACGCCGAACGCGCCGAGCTCACCGCGAGCCTGCGGCCCCGGGCGCGCGTGGCGGCCGCGCTCTCGCTCAGATCGTTCGTCGGCAGGCTCCGAACCCGCCCGATGCGCGCACCCCGGAAGGAACTCGCTCCGTGACCCCAGACCCGTCCGATCTCGGTGGACTCGTCACGACCCTCATCGTGACCACGGTCGCCTCCCTGCTCATCGTGGCTGCCGTCTACGTGTGGACCGGCCTCGCGATGTCGCGCCTGTTCGCGCGGCTGTCGGTCGAACCGTGGCGTGGGTGGGTGCCGCTGCTGAACGTCGCGGAGATCCTGGCGCTCGGCGGTTCGCCGCGCTGGATCGCGCTGCTCTTCCTCGTGCCGCTGGCCAACATCTACGCGCTCGTGATGTTCGCCATCGCGGCGCACCGGGTCAATGCACTCTTCGGCAAGGGCGCCGGCATGACCGTGCTCGCCGTGCTCGTGCTGCCGGCCTGGGCGAGCGTGCTCGCGTGGGGGCGCGACGCGCCGGATCCCGAACGTGGCCGGCTCGTGACCGCGGTCGGCGGCCAGGCCCGGACGACGGGGCCGCTCGCCGTTCCGCCGCAGCCCGTGGCGCCGCGTCCCGAGACCCCGGCCGGCCGAGGCCCGACCGAACCGCGGGCCTTCCCGCCGCTGCCGGGCCTCGAACATCAGGCGCCCGTACGCCCCGGCGCGCAGACCCCGGGCACGCAGGCTGCGCCCCAACCGGCGTCGGCCCACGTCCCGCCGCCGCCCGCGGCCATCGCCCCGCCGCCCGGAGCGGTGAGCACGGGGTGGCCGGTGTCGCCGCCCGCGAGGCCGGCGCCGCAGGCCGCGACGCCGACGGGGACTCCGGCATACCCGCAGCAGCCGCCGACCGGGCAGCCCGTGACCGGGCCGTCGCCGGCCGACCGGCGGGCATTCCCGCCGCCGACGGGCCAGCCCGTCGCCGGTCAGTACGCCCCGCCGCCCGCAGACGCCGGACCGGCGCCCGCGCCGCAGCAGTCGCCCGCGCCGCCCGCCGCGCCGGAATCGTCGAGCACGCCCTGGGCGCCGGGCCCTGACCTGGCGACGCCGCCGCACGGCTCAGCGGCCGCTCCCGCCGCGCCGCCGGCCTACTCGGCTCCCGCCCCGGCGCCGGCTCCAGCGCCGCCGACTGCAGCGCCGGTCGACGACCAGCACGGCGGGCTCGACTTCGCGGATGCCGCGACGATCGTCGTCTCCGGCGACGACTCGGACGACGAGTTCGGTGACGTCGAGTCGACCGTGATCGTCGATCGGCGGCCCCGGCGTCAATGGCGGCTCGAGCTCGACGATGGCGAGGTGCTGCCGCTGACCGAGGAGGTCGTCGTGCTCGGGCGCAACCCGTCCGCCGCGGCGGGCGAGCAGCGGCTCGCGGTCCCCGATCGCACCCGCACGCTGTCGAAGACGCACGCCCGGCTCGCGCAGCGTCACGGCGCGTGGACCATCACCGACCTCGGATCGACGAACGGTGTGCTCATCGTCGACCCCGCCGGCGAGGAGACCCTCATCGAATCCCACATCGAGACCACCATCAGCGGCCGCTTCGTGCTCGGCGAGGTCGGCATGCGTGTGACCGAGGCGACGGCGTGACCGTGGTGCCCGCTCCCGTGACGCTCGCCGTGGGCGTGCGCACCGACACCGGCCATCGCCGCGCCGCGAACGAGGACTCGGTGCTCGCGGAGTCGCCCGTGTTCGTCGTCGCCGACGGCATGGGCGGCCACGAGGCCGGCGACCGTGCGAGCGCGGCCGTGGTGGCCGCGTTCGATCGGTACGCGCGCGACGGCGAGCGCGCCACGATCGACGGCGTGCGCATGGCGCTCGCCGCGGCCGAGGCCGACGTCGGCGACCTTGCGACCGGCTCGGCGCGGGGTGCCGGATCGACCGTCACGGGTGTGGCGCTCGTCGATCACGAGGGCCTGCCGTGCTGGCTGGTGTTCAACGTCGGCGACTCGCGCGTGTACCGGCAGCTCGGCAGCGACCTGCAGCAGATCACGATCGATCACAGCCTCGGGCAGGAGCTCGTCGACAGCGGCGAGCTGCGACGCGAGGACCTGCGCGAGTTCCCGAAGCGGAACGTGATCACGCGCGCGATCGGCGCGGTCGACAGTGCCGCCGACAGCTGGCTGCTGCCGCTCACGAACGGCGAACGCCTGCTGATCTGCTCGGACGGGCTCACGAGCGAGGTGTCCGACGAGGCGATCAGGGCGACGCTGACCATGACGGGCCGAGCCGACACCGCCGCCGACGCCCTCGTCGCGCGTGCGCTCGACGCGGGTGGCCGGGACAACATCACGGTCATCGTCATCGACGTCGTCTCGGGCGGCACGCCCGGCGAGGGCGACGACACCACGAGCGGGCGCTTCGACCGGGTCGTGGTCGAGTCCACCGAAGACGGTACGACGCTTCCGGTGCGGGCGGGCCGATGACCTCCGACGGTCTCCCGCGCGCGGCCTCCGCCGACCGCGACCTCGACGCCGAGCTCGACCGGCTCGAGGACGAGGTCGACGGCGAGACCGTCGTGGTCGATCGTGGTGGGGCTGGCGTCGAGGTCGTGGACGAGACCGTCGTGGACGAGAGCGTGGTGGACGAGACCGTCGTGGTCGATCGGAGTGCACCCGGCGGCGAGGTCGTGGGCGAGACCGTGGTGGACGAGACCGTCGTGGTCGATCGGAGTACACCCGGCGACGAGGTCGTGGGCGAGACCGTCGTGGTCGACCGCACTCCGGCCGCCCGCGACGCCGGGGCGCCCGAACTCGCCGATCTCGACGCACCGACGACCGTCGTGGACCGTTCGAGAGACGACGACTCGTTCGCCGATCAGGACACTTTCATCGTCGGCCGCGCCACCGCCGACGACCCCGCCCCGCACGCCGACACCGTGGTCGTCGACCGGGGGAAGCCCGCGGAACCGTCGCAGCCCGAGGCATCCGTCACCGCCAGCGCACCGGTCCGCCGCCGCCGCCTCGGCGGCCGGCGCACCCTCGAACCCGCGCCGCTCGAGCCGATCGACCTCCGGTCGTCGGTGCGCGCCGTCGGCGCGGGCGCGGTCGAGTACTACCGGCCGCGGCAACTGCCCGAGGCATCCCCGCCGCCGGCCGCCTTCGACGCCGCCCCGCCCGCTCGCGAGCCGTCCCCAGGCCTGCCCTCCGTCCACCGCAGCTCGCGCCGAACCGCCGCGATCACACTCGCCGCCCTCACCGCGGCGGTCGCCGTCGGCGTCATCGGCGCCGTGACCGTCGCCGGCCTGCTCGTCACCGGCTGACCGGCGCCGCCTCGGTGCGCGCCGCGCGGCGCGC
This sequence comes from Agromyces protaetiae, assembly GCF_030866785.1. Lineage (NCBI taxonomy): Bacteria > Bacillati > Actinomycetota > Actinomycetes > Micrococcales > Microbacteriaceae > Agromyces > Agromyces silvae. The sequence continues at coordinate 729,160 of NZ_CP133018.1, forward strand.
GATCGCCCAGGTGCCGAGCCCCGATGCGAGGAACACCGTCGCGAGGATGCCCCATCCGCCCACGCCGAGCGCCTCGGTCGTCGACGCGACCACGAGCGGCGCCGCCATCGCGCCGACCGAATAGCCCATCGAGAACACGCCCTGGTACGTGCCGGCGCGCACGGGGTCGGCGAGCTCGAAGCTCAGGCCCCAGCCGCCGGCCTGCGAGAGCACCTCGGCGAACGCGTGCGCGAGCGCGGCGGTCACGATCACGGCGATCGCGAACCATGACGGGAGTCCCGCGGCGGCCGCATAGATCAGGCACGCCGCGGCCATCAGCCAGGCCGCGACGGCCGAGACCCGGCCTGCGCGCCGCAGGTCGTGGGTGCCCCGCGACAGCGGCACCTGGAAGCACACGACCACGATCGTGTTGAGGATGAGCACGGCCGCGACGAGTACCTCGGGCGCTGCGGTGTCCTGGGCGATCCAGAGCGGCACCGCGAGCTCGCCGACACCGAACTGCATGCCGAAGATCGCGCTGCAGAGCGTCAGCAGCAGGTAGCGCGGGTCGCGCCAGGGGGAGTGGGCGCGGAGCGCCCGGCGCGTCGCGCGGCGGGTCGCGAGGGCGTCGGTCGAGCCGGTCGCGGTGAGCACGGGCTCGGCGGCCGGATGCCCCGGGGCATCCACCGTCCGCGGCAGGCGCGCGAGCACGACGAGGCCGGCGAGGTACGCGAGTCCCGCGAACACGAGCAGGGCACGGTACGCCTCGCCCGTGCCGAGCGCGAGTGCGATCGCGCCGATGCCGCCGCCCGCCGCGATCGCGAGGTTCGTGACCGTGCGGAGCACCGCGCGGGCGTGCACGCGCGCCTCGCCGTCGAACGCCCGGGCGATGATCGCCATGCGCGTGGCGTTCGCCGCTTGACCGAACCCGCCGACGGCCATGCCCACGACGAGCGCCGAGACGAAGTCCCCGGCGAAGGCGTACCCGACGAGGCCGACGCCCTCGAGCGCCGTGAAGAGCAGCAGCAGCCGGCGCGCGCTCGTCCGGTCGGCGAGCCACCCGCCCGCGAGCGACGCGACGACGCCGACGCCGCTCGCGGCGGCGAGCACGATCGCGACCTCGTACGCGGGCAGGCCGACGATGAGCGTGAAGTACAGCACCGTGACGGTCAGGAACACGCCCCGCCCCACCCGGCCGACGAGTGTCGCGAGCACGAGGATGCGCAACACCGGATCGGCGACGGAGGCCGTGAGCCGGGCGACCAATCCGGCGCGCGGGGGAGCGTCGCGGGCCTCGGGTGGGGATGTCTCGGCGGCGGCCTCGGCGCCGTCGGCGGCGTGCGGAGGCACCGGGTTCGGACCGGTCTCGGGGGTGGTGCTGGGAGTCACCCCTCGTTTCTCCCAGGCCGTGCCGGGCGGCAGAAACGATGTAGCGTTGTGCTTCATGCTCCGCTACCTGCTCACCGAAGACGACGTGGGCGCGGTGCGGTTCGGGATCTCGCCGCTCTGCGAGCTCGGGCTCTCGCTCCGTGCGATCGCGATGCCGTCGCGCTTCCCGCTGCAGCTCGGCTGGCTGCGACGGACGGAGGCGGCGCGCGCCGAACTCGACCTCACCGCGCTGCTCGCGCTCGTCGACGAGCGTGGCTGGACCCCCGACTTCCTGAACCCGCGACCCGCGTCCCCGCTGACCCGCATCGAGGACGAGTTCGCGGCACTCGCCGCCATGTCGCCCGACGTCGCGAGGCTCGATCTGATCGCCGCCTTCGGCCGGGTGCCCGAGGTGTTCGCGGGGCGACCAGATCGCGCACTGGCGCGGATCGTGACCGCGCTGCGGGCTCTCTGGACCACGTGCGTCGAGCCGTACTGGCCGCGCATGCGCACCGTGCTCGAGGCCGACATCGTGCACCGCGGCCGCCTCATCGCCCAGTCCGGCCTCGCCGCCATGCTCAACAGCCTGAGCCCGCGCGTCGGCTACGCGCACGGCGCGCTCGAGATCGCGCTCGTCGACCCGACCCCGCGCACGCGCCGCGTCGGCGGCGAGGGGGTCACGCTCGTGCCGACCATGTTCACCCGTCGCGGATCGGCTCCCGTCGGCGACGGCCCGCCCATGATCCTCTACCCCGCGCGCGGCCAGGGCGCGCTCTGGGAGGCCGAACGCATCGGGAACCCGTCGGCGGTCACCGCGGTGCTCGGCGAGACCCGCACGGCGCTCATGACCGCGCTCACCGAGCCCGCCTCGTCGACGGAGCTGGCCGTGCGGTTCGGCGTGACCACCTCGGCGGTCAACCAGCACCTCCGCGTGCTGCGCGATGCCGGTCTCGCCACGTCGACCCGATACGGCCGCAGCGTGCTCTATCTGCGCTCCGAGCTCGGCACGGCGCTCCTCTCGGGCGGCGACGCGCACTGACCCGCCGGCATCGCCGATCAGCCGGCGGTGCTCCGTGGGGTTTTCCACCGTCCCGGTGCCCGGTGAGCGTCGCATCTGGATAGGCTGCGACCGGCGCCGCTGCCGGCGGCGGGCGAAGGGAGTGGGCGTGCATCAGATCACCGGGGTGCTGCGGATCGCCGTGGCCGCGCTCATCGTCGCCGCGATCGTCGGGCAGTTCGCGGTGAGCTGGTCGCTGGTGGAAGACCGCGCGTTCTTCCTCGTCAACTTCTTCAGTTACTTCACGATCCTGTCGAACGCGCTCGCCGCGCTCACCCTGCTCACCGCAGCCTGGTTCGCGTTCACGCGCCCGGTCGAGCCGTCGTGGTTCACGGTGGTGCGGGTGTGCGCCGCGACGTACATGGCGACCACGCTCGTCGTGTACAACCTGCTGCTGCGCGGCATCTCGCTCGACCAGGCGACGACGGTGCCGTGGTCGAACGAGATCCTGCACGTCTGGGGGCCGCTCCTCGTGGTGCTCGACTGGATCCTGGCGCCCGGCCGCACCCGCGTTCCGTGGTCCCGGTACCTGCTCATCGCCGTGGTCCCGATCGTGTGGGTCGTGTACTCACTGACGCGCGGGCCGATCGTCGGCTGGTACCCGTACCCGTTCCTGAACCCGGCGCAGCCCGGCGGCTACGGCGCGGTCGCGCTGTACGTCATCGCGATCGCGGCGTTCATCCTCATCGTCGGCGCGGGACTCGTCGCCCTCAGCCGGCTGCGCACGCCCGGTCAGCCCGCCCGGCCGCGGAGCAGCCCCGCCGCGCCGAATGCCGACACGGACCCGGGTCGCCCGGGCTCCCTCGTCGGCTGAGCGGTCTCGTGAGGACGGCATTCGTCCTGCTGGCTTCCGTGAGGACGGCATTCGTCCAGGTTTCCGGTCTCCGCAGCACGATTGTCGTCCTCACGCGCGGGAGGCAGCGGACGCGGGGCGGCGGGGTCGGCGGTCGCGGGAGGCAGCGGTCGCGGGGCGGCGGGTCAGCGCGTGGCGGCGAGCCAGGCCGCGACCGACTCGCGGAGGTGCGCCGTATAGACGGGCAGGCCGTCGTCGCGTGCGGGCAGGCGCTCGAGCGGCGCGCCGAGCGCGCCGGCCCAGCGTTCGCCGAGCTCGAACGGATGCACCGGGTCGCGAGGCGCCGCGACCACGAGCGAGCGGATGCCTCGGGCACCCAGTCCGGCGAGCTCGGCGTCGTCCGCGAACGCGCGATTACGGGGCACCTCGACGAGCCGGATCGCTCGCTCGGCGGCCCGGAGCGAGGTGAACTGGGCGAGCAGCCCCTTCGCACCCGACGGCGACTCCCGCGCAATGGCCTGATAGCGGGCACCCTCGCGGAACTCCGCGGCGCCTGCGGCGCCCGCCTCGTGCAGCAGCTGGCCGATCACGGGGAACACGCGCAGGTTCGGCGGCAGCGACTGATCATCGAAGGCGGGCCGCACGAACACGGCACGCTCGACCGGCAGCAGGCCGCGGAGCGCGATGCGCATCGCGATGGCTGCGCCCATCGAGATGCCGATGACCGTGACCGGGTCGGTCGAGGCCTCGCCCGAGGCATCCGCGACCGTGACCGTGTCGGCGACCTCTTGGGCGAGCCGGTCGATCGCGAAGTCCTCGGCACGGCCGATCAGCTCGTTCGCGCCATGCGCGCGCACGTCGACCGCGACGATGCGCTCGCCCGGCGTGGTGAGGACGGGCCCGAAGAGGTCGAGCGGCTGGCGTCGGTCGGCACCGAGGCCGTGCAGGAGCAGCGTGGTCACGCGAGCGGGCCCGGACGGTAGAACGAGCGGTCGCGGCCGCCGGGCGGCATGAGGGGAGGCGAGGTCGGCGCGATGAGGGTGAGCAGGTCTTCGGCGAGGCTGATCAGGATGGCGATCTGGTCGTCGTCGCGGTCGACCCACCGGCACTCGGGTTCACCGGTCGGCACGAAGTCTTCGTGGCGTTCCCAGACGACGAGCGTGCGCTCGGCGCCGAGCACGTACTGCTGCCACCACACCTGCCGCAGATAGCTGCGCGGAATGCCCCGCCAGGCCTTGGCGGTCGTCTTGATCTCGCAGAGCTCGAGCGCGCCGGTGGTGCGCATGACCAGACCGTCGGGCGTCGCGAGATGCCGGCGGTCGGTCTCGGCGTGGAATAGCAGGCTCGAGGGCAGGATGCCGTGCTCGCGCCGCGCCCAGTCGGCGATGACGGGCTCGCGTTCGCGGCCGTGGTCGGTGAACCGGCTGCCGCCGAAGCGGCGCCCGCCGGTGCCGTGCAGCTTCTCCCATGCGGCCGAACGCACCGCGGTGCGACTCGAGAGCTTCGCCGCATCGGTCGCGGTGACCCCGCGTGCTCGCGCCCGCAGCCAGCCGACGCGGTCGCCCGAGTCGGCGACGATGCGCCGTTCGTGAGGGTGCGGCTCGCGGCGCTGCTCCGCGCGTTCCGTCGTGGCCGCAGCCCGCGCCGGGGGCGCGTAGTCCTCGAGCTCGAAGAGCGCGAAGGGCTGGGCGAGGGTCACCCATCGAGGGTACCGCCGCGCACTCACTGGACCGCGCCACCGTGCCCGCGCGTCCCGCGTCCGGCGCCAGTGGGTTGGAGCGCGGACGCGGGTTGGAAGTCGAAAAAGTGGGTTGGAAGGCGCGCGGACGTGACTTCGGACCCACTTTTCGACTTCCGACGCGACGCCGCTTCCGCCTCGGTGTCGGGGTCGGCCCGACCCGTGCCCCCGGTCGGCCCGACGCCGTGCGGGCCGGGGCTGGGCGTGCGGGCCGGGGCGGGCGGGGTCAGCGGGCGGCGGCGAGCTGGTCGATGCCCTCGGGGGAGAGCGCGTGGTGGATCGCGAGCATGCTCGCGCCGAGCACCGCCGCGTTCTCGGCGGCGGCCGACTGCACGATCGCGAGATGCTCGGTCGCGAGCGGCATCGACCGCGTGTACACGACCTCGCGGACGCCCGCGATGAGGTGCTCGCCCGCGCGCGCCATCGAGCCGCCGATCGCGATGACCGACGGGTTCACGAGGCTCACGCACGCCGTGAGCACCTCGCCGATGTCGCGCCCCGCCTGACGCACCGCCTGGATCGCGTCGAGGTCGCCGCGCTTGACGAGGTCGACCACGTCGCGGCCCGTCTGCGCCTCGATGCCCTGCTGTCGCAGTGCCCGCGCGATCGCGGGGCCGGACGCGAGCGCTTCGAGGCATCCGCGATTGCCGCAGTGGCACGGCACGCCCGCGCCACGCGCGACCTGCACGTGGCCGATGTCGCCCGCGATGCCCTGCGCCCCGCGCTGCAGCAACCCGCCCGAGATGACGCCCGAGCCGATGCCCGTGGCGACCTTCACGAACATGAGGTGTTCGACGTGCGGCCACGCCATCGCGCGCTCGCCGAGCGCCATGATGTTCACGTCGTTGTCGACGAGCACGGGCACCTCGAGATGCTGCTGCACCCAGCCGGGCACGTCGAAGCGGTCCCAGCCGGGCATGATCGGCGGGTTCACCGGCCGCCCGGTGGAGTGCTCGACGGGGCCGGGCACGCCGATGCCGATCGCGGCGAGGTCGTGCCGGTCGCGGCCGAGCCCGTCGACGAGCTCGTGTCCGGCCTCGACCATCCAGCCGAGCACGGCTTCGGGCCCGGAGCTGATGTTCATGGGCTCGCCGTGCTGGGCGAGCACGGTGCCGGCGAGGTCGGTGACGGCGATGGTCGCGTGCGAGGCGCCGAGGTCGGCCGCGAGCACGACGCGCGCGCCGGGGTTGAGTGCGAACTGCGACGGCGGCCGCCCGCCGGTCGACCTCGCGTCGGCGACGGGCGTGACGAGGCCGAGTCCCATGAGCTCGTCGACGCGCGCGGCGATGGTCGAGCGGGCGAGTCCGGTGGTCTGCGCGAGCGACGCCCGCGTGCGCGGAACCCCGTCGCGGAGCAGCTGGAACAGCTCGCTCGCACCCGAGACGCCGAGCGCCGATCCCCGGCTGATGTCGACCATGCACCGAGTAAAGCACACCGTCTTCCTAAAGTCGGCCGAGCGTTAACCGAAACGTGATGAACAACTTTTGACGAATGACTAGCAAAAGTCGCCACGGCTGTGTCAGCATGGCCGCATGACAATGGATGTCACCGCCCCGGCCCGCACGATCCGTGCCGGCTTCGTCGGAGGCGGCTTCATGGCCGCCGTGCACTCCCGGGCCGCTCGCGCCGCCGGCGCAGCGCTCGTGGGCGGGTCGTCCTCTTCCGCCGAGCGGGCCCGCGAAGCCGCCGGCCGCCTCGGCCTCGACCACGGCTTCGGCTCGCTCGACGAGCTGCTCGCCGATCCCGCGATCGACGTCGTCCACGTCTGCACCCCGAACACGACGCACGCGCGCATCGTGCGTGCCGCCCTCGAGGCCGGCAAGCACGTGATCTGCGAGAAGCCGCTCGCCACCGACTCCCGCGACGCCCACGAGCTCACCGAGCTCGCCGCCGCCCGCGGCCTGGTCGCCGCGGTGCCGTTCGTCTACCGCTACCACCCGATGGCCCGCGAGGCTCGATCGATCCTCACCGACGGCGCGGCCGGCCGGATCGTCAGCGTGCACGGCTCCTACCTGCAGGACTGGCTCGCCACCCCGCACGACGACGACTGGCGGGTCGACTCCACGCAGGGCGGCCCGTCCCGAGCGTTCGCCGACATCGGCTCGCACCTGGTCGACCTGCTCGAGTTCACGACGGGCGACCGGGTCGTGCGCCTGAACGCCCTGACCCGCACGGTGTTCGGCGCCCGGGCGACGAACACCGACATCGCAACCGAAGACCTCGTCGCGGTCGTCGTCGAGCTCGCGGGCGGCGCGATCGGCACGCTGCTCGTCTCGCAGGTCGCGCCCGGTCACAAGAACGGTCTCGTGCTCGAGCTCGGCGGCACCGAGGCGAGCGTGCGCTTCGAGCAGGAGCGCCCCGAGACGCTCTGGGTCGGCCGCACGGGCGTCACGAGCATCCTCGAGCGCGATCCTGCCCGTCTCTCGCCCGACGCAGCGCGGTTGTCGCGCGTGCCGGCGGGGCATCCGATGGGCTATCAAGACGCGTTCAACGCCTTCGTGGCCGACACCTACGCGACCATCTCGGGCGAGCGGCCCGAAGGGCTGCCGACCTTCGACGACGGGCTGCGCGCCGTGCGCGTGACGGAGGCCGTGCTCGCGTCGGCGGCCTCCGGCACCTGGGCGGAGGTGGCGGCATGACCGCGGCCGACGGCATGAGCGCCCCCGCGACGCGCGATGCGGCGCCCGTGCTCGTGGCCGAGGGGCTCGAGAAGTCCTTCTTCGGCGTGCAGGTGCTGCGCGGCGTCGGCCTGACGCTCCACCCGGGCGAGGTGCACGGCCTCGTCGGTGAGAACGGCGCGGGCAAGTCGACGTTCATGAAGATCCTCGCGGGCGTGTACGAGCGCGACGCCGGCACGGTCACGCTCGCGGGCGACGCGGTCGACTTCCACCACCCGGTCGAGGCCGCGCATGCGGGCCTCGCGACGGTGTTCCAGGAGTTCAACCTGCTGCCCGAGCGCACCGTCGCCGAGAACGTGTTCCTCGGTCGCGAGCCGCGCAAGCGCGGCATCGTCGACCGCAAGGGCATGGTCGCGCGCACCACGGAACTGCTGTCGGGTCTCGGTATCGAGCAGATCCAGGCGGATGCCCCGGTGCGCACCCTCACCGTCGCCGAGCAGCAGATCGTCGAGATCGTGAAGGCGCTCTCGACCGACGCGCGCGTCATTCAGATGGACGAGCCGACCGCCGCCCTCGCCGATCACGAGGTCGAGCTGCTCTACGCGATCATCCGGCGCCTGCAGGAACGTGGCGTCGCCATCATCTACGTCTCGCACCGGCTGAAGGAGATCTTCGACCTGTGCGACACCATCACGGTCCTGAAGGACGGCGCACTCGTGTCCTCCGGCCCCGCGGCCGAGCTCGACACCGACGAGCTCGTGCGACGCATGGTCGGCCGGCCGATCGAGACGTACTTCCCCGAGGCGGAGCCCGGCACCGAGGTCGGCGAGCCGCGGCTGGAGCTGCAGGGCGCGGGCAACGGGTACGTCGACGACATCGACCTCGAGGTGCGTGCGGGTGAGATCGTCGGCATCGCGGGCCTGCAGGGCTCCGGTCGCACCGAGCTCGTGGAGGCGATCTTCGGCATCGCGCCGTTCTCGCGCGGCGAGATGCGGCTCGACGGCAGCACGATCAGGTTCTCGCACGCGCGCCAGGCCGTGAAACACGGGCTCGCCCTCATCACCGAGGACCGCAAGGCGCAGGGCCTCGCGCTGAACCAGTCCATCCTCGACAATGCGCTGCTCGTGATCCGGTCGGTCTTCGCCCGGCGCACGAGCCAGACCCGTCGCGAGCTGCCGGGCGTGTTCACCTCGCTCGAGGTGGTCTCGCGCGGTGTCGACCAGGAGGTGCAGTACCTCTCGGGCGGCAACCAGCAGAAGGTGGTGCTCGCGAAGTGGCTCGCCACGAAACCGCGGGTGGTGCTGCTCGACGAGCCGACGCGCGGCATCGACGTGGGCGCGAAGGTCGCCGTGTACCGGCTCATGCGCCGGCTCGCCAAGGAAGGGGTCGCGATCCTCATGATCTCCTCGGAGCTGCCCGAGGTCATCGGCATGTCCGACCGCATCCTCGTCATGCACGACGGCCGGGCGTCGGCCGAGCTGCCCGCGCGCAGCGACGAGGCGACGATCCTGTCCGCCGCGACCGGCACCTTGAAGGTGCCTGGCGGCGATGGGGTGACGGATGCCTCGGGGCTGACGGAGCCCTCGGAGCAGGGAGGTGCCCGATGACCGCCGCCGCACCCGCGACCGGCACGCGCGCGCCGCGCCGCCGCCGGCGGCTGGACGCTTCGCTCATCGTCGGCATCGCGCTGATCGCGGTGATCGTCATCGGGGCGATCCTGCTCGCGAGCATCGGCCGGAACTTCTTCAGCGCCGGGAACATCCGCGACATCCTCACGGGCATGAGCGTGCTCGGGTTCGTCGCGATCGGGCAGACGCTCGTGATCCTGTGCGCCTCGCTCGACCTCTCGGTGCCCTATGTCGTGAGCCTGTCGAGCCTGATCGCGGCCGACCTCATGGCCGGCAACCCCGCGAACATTCCGCTGGCCGTGCTCGCGGTGCTCGGTGTCGCGGCGGCCATCGGGCTCGCGAACGGGCTCATCGTCTCCAAGCTCAAGGTGAACGGGTTCATCGCGACGCTCGGCACGGGCCTCATCATCAAGGGCTATCTCGATACCAACTACAAGGGCACCAGCGGCAACGTGCCGTGGGACTTCCAGCTCATCGGCGCGACCGGCCTCGGTCCGATCCCGGTGTCGACGCTGCTCATGCTGTTCGTGGCCGTGCTCGCGGCGCTGTTCCTCGCCCGCACCCGCACCGGCAACCACATGTACGCGGTCGGCGGCAACGAGCAGGTCGCGCGGCTCTCGGGCATCCGCACCGCGCGGCCGCTCATCATCGCGCACATCCTCTGTTCGGTCTCGGCCGCGCTCGCCGGGTTGCTGCTCGCGAGCCGGCTCGGCGTCGGCAGCCCCACGGTCGGCACGCAGGGCGGGTACGACCTGCTCTCGATCGCGGCGGTCGTGCTCGGCGGCACCCTGCTGATGGGCGGTCGCGGGTCGATCTGGGGCACCATCGGCGGCGTCGCGATCTTCGCGGTCGTCGACAACGTGATGAGCGTGCTGCAGGTCAACCCGTTCCTCAAGGACGTGGTGCGGGGCATCGTCATCGTCGCGGCCGTCGCGATCTACACCAGCCGACAGCTCGACCGCCGACGGCCGAGGTTCGGGCCGGGCGGCCTGATCGGCCCGGCGGGCGGCGGCGGGCCGGGTCCGACCACGGCGGCGAGCCCGCACCGCGCCGACGGCGAGTCCGAAGCCGGCGCCGAGACCAAGGAGGTGCAGGCATGACCGCGACCACGCCCCGGACGGCTGCCGAGCAGCCGACCTTCCTCGACCGGCTCGCGCAGTTCGGCCGGACGCTCGTGAGCCCGCGCGGCGCGGTGTTCCTGCTGCTCATCGTGCTGCTCGTCGCGATCACCGTCATGAACCCGTCGTTCGCGGAGCCCGGCCAGTTCATCCGGTTCATCCAGCGCGTCGCCCCAATCGCGATCGTCGCGATCGGCCAGTACTTCGTGATCGTCGGTGGCGAGTTCGATCTCTCCATGGGGTCGGTCGTGACCGCGCAGGTCGTGATCGCGGGCAACCTGATCGGGCAGGACGAGTCGAAGATCGTCCCGGTGACGATCTTCATGTTCGCGTTCGGTGCGCTCATCGGGCTCGTCAACGGCCTGATCGTCTCGTTCCTCCGGGTGCCGAGCTTCATCGTCACGCTCGGCATGATGCTCGCGCTGCTCGGCGCGGTGCTCTACTGGACCGGCGGGGCGGCGACCGGCAACCCGGCCGACTCGTTCCGCGAGATCGGGCGTGGCGGCATCCGCGACATCCCGGTGCTCGAGATCCTGCCGTGGTCGGTCGTGGTGCTCACCGTGATCCTGGCCGTCGCGATCTGGTTCGCGCGCCGGCCGTTCGGCCGCTCCATCATCGCGCTCGGCGACAACCCGGTGACCTCCCGGTATGCGGGCGCCCGGGTGTGGTGGGTCAAGACGTCGACGTTCGTCATCTCGTCGCTCTCCGCGACCGTCGCAGGCATCCTGCTGGTGGGCTACGCGGGTGTGCACCCGAGCGTCGGCCGCGGCTACGAGTTCACCGCGATCACGGCGGTCGTGCTCGGCGGGGTCGTGCTCGGCGGCGGGCGCGGGTGGGTGGTCGCGGCTGCGGCCGGTGCCTTCGCGCTCGAGGCGCTGTTCACCCTGCTGAACTTCGCAGGCGTGCCGTCGACCTACCGTGACGCCGTCCAAGGCGCGATCATCATCCTCGCCGTCGCCTACGCGGCGACGACCTTCCGCGCGCGCCGTCGTGGCCGCGCCCTCGAGACTTCACCCGGCGGGCCCGACCAAGCCCCACCCTCTGCACCTGGGGCCGCCGAGTCGAAGGAGTCGGATGCCACCACGGCGCCGTCTCGTCCTGCACCCGTTCCCTCGACGCCGAGGGCCGACAACGACACCAAAGGAGGTTCGTGATGCGACGCAGGATCACTGTGGCATCCGCCATGATCGGCGCACTCGCGCTGTTCACGCTCGCCGGCTGTACCACCGATCCCAATGTGGGAACGACCGAGTCCGCCGCGCCCGAAGAGACCGAGGAGTCGGTCGACTGGTTCGACCAGGCCCTCTTCGACAAGCAGGACGCCGAACGTGACGTCGTGCCCGAGGGGCCCGAGGGCGAGCCCTATCTGCAGTACATCAACGCCGAGTTCGTGGACACGTCCCAGTACGCGAGCCAGGGCGCCAAGAAGGCCTGCTTCGCGAACGCCTCGATCTCGAACCCGTGGCGGCAGACCGGCTGGATCACCATGAACCAGCAGCTGCAGGTGCTGCAGGAGGCCGGCGCGATCTCCGAGATGGAGACGCGTGACGCGCAGGACTCCGACGACACGCAGATCGCCGACATCGACTACTTCATCGATGAGGGCAACTGCGACGTCTTCATCATCTCGCCGAACTCCACGGCCGCGATGACGCCGGCGGTGCAGCGCGCATGCGACACGGGCAAGCCTGTGATCGTGTTCGACCGCGGTGTCGAGACCGACTGCCCGGTCACGTTCATCCACCCCATCGGTGGATTCGCGTGGGGCATCGACACGGCCGAGTTCCTCATCGAGAACCTGAACGAGGGCGACAAGGTGGTGGCGCTCCGCATCCTGCCGGGTGTGGACGTGCTGGAACAGCGCTGGGCCGCGGCCGACAAGCTGTTCGAGGAAGCCGGCATCGAGGCGGTCGACTACTTCACCGGGGCCGACCCCGCTGAGATCAAGAAGATCATCTCCGACGAGCTCGCCAAGGGCGACGTGCAGGGCGTGTGGATGGACGCCGGTGACGGCGCCGTCGCCGCCATCGAGGCGTTCGAGGACGCCGGCGCGGACTACCCCGTCATGACGGGTGAGGACGAGATGAGCTTCCTCCGCAAGTGGAAGGAGACGGGCCTCACCGGTCTCGCACCGGTGTACTCGAACTTCCAGTGGCGGACGCCGCTGCTCGCCGCGCAGATGATCTTCGCGGGCCAGCAGGTGCCGAAGGAGTGGGTGCTCCCGCAGAGCCCGATCACGGCTGAGGAGGTCGACGAGTACCTCGCGCTGAACGAGGGCATGCCCGACGGCCACTACGCCAAGTTCGGCGGCGAGAACCTGCCCGGCTACCCGCAGGTCTGGGAGGACCGCGTCATCCCCTAACCCCCACCCACCCACCCACCACCCACCCACCCACCACCCCAATCCGCCGAGTGTTAACGATCTGCACCGACTGAGGCCGAAATGATGGCCGATTTCGGGTAGATCGTTAACACTCGGTGCTGGTGAGAGGAGACCGCATGCGGCGCACGATCGGTGTGAACACCTGGGTCTGGGTGTCGCCTCTGACGGACGGCCCGCTACCCCAGCTTGCGGCGAAAGCCGCGGGCATGGGCTTCGGGGCGATCGAGCTGCCGGTCGAGCAGCCGGGCGACTGGTCGCCCGACGCCGCGGCCGAGACGCTGGCCGAGCACGGGCTCGCCCCGATCGTCGTCGGGGCGATGGGCCCCGGCCGCAACCTCGTCGCCGCGCGCGGATCCGAGATCGTCGCGACGCAGAACTATCTCGTGCACTGCGTGAAGGTCGCCGAGCGGCTCGGGTCCCGCGTCGTCGCCGGGCCGTTCACGGCATCGACCGGGCGTACCTGGCGCATGGACGCCGAAGAGCGCGAAGACCTGTACCGGGAGCTCCGCACGAGCCTCGCGCCGGTGGTCAGGCAGGCCGAGGAGCGGGGCATCCGGCTCGCCATCGAACCGCTGAATCGCTACGAGACCAGTCTCGTGAACACCGTCGAGCAGGCGCTCGACGCGCTCGGCCCGCTGCTCGGGCCCGGCCTCGGGCTCGCGCTCGACAGCTACCACCTCAACATCGAGGAGAAGCACGTCGGCGACGCGATCCGCGCGGCCGGCGAGCACCTCGCCCATGTGCAGGTGTGCGGCAACGACCGCGGCGCCGTGGGCGACGACCACATCGACTGGCCGGCGTTTCTCGACGCGCTCGACGACGCGGGGTACGCCGGGCCGCTCGGCCTGGAGAGCTTCACAGGCGAGAACGCGACCATCGCGGTCGCCGCCTCGGTGTGGCGGCCGCTCGCGCCGTCGCAGGATGCGCTCGCCGAGCGGAGCATCCGCTATCTGACCGCGCTGCAAGACGAGAGGGAAGCCCGATGACGGATGCATCCACGCCGGTGTCCGATTCGCCGAAGTCGACCCACCCGGTGACCCTGTTCACCGGACAGTGGGCGGATCTGCCGTTCGAAGAGGTCGCGCGGTTGGCGGCCGAGTGGGGGTATGACGGGCTCGAGATCGCGGCGTCGGGTGATCACCTCGATCTGAAGCTGGCCGAGGAGGAGCCGGGGTATCTCGAGCAGCGGCGGGAGATCTTGAAGCGGTATGGGCTCGAGGTGTATGCGATCTCGAACCATCTGACGGGGCAGGCGGTGTGCGATGCGCCGATCGACTTCCGGCATCAGGCGATCGTGCGCCCGTATACGTGGGGCGATGGCGACGCCGAGGGGGTCCGGCAGCGCGCCGCGGAGGACATGAAGCGGTCGGCGCGGGTGGCGCGGAAGCTCGGGGTCGACACGGTCGTGGGGTTCACGGGGTCGTCGATCTGGCCGTACGTGGCCATGTTCCCGCCGGTGCCGGCGTCGGTCATCGACGCCGGGTATGAGGATTTCGCGGCGAGGTGGAACCCGATCCTCGACGTGTTCGACGCGGAGGGTGTGCGCTTCGCGCACGAGGTGCACCCGGGCGAGATCGCGTACGACTACTGGACGAGCGTGCGCACGTTGGAGGCGATCGGGCACCGTGAGGCGTTCGGGTTCAACTGGGATCCGTCGCACATGATGTGGCAGGGTGTCGATCCGGTGGGGTTCATCCTGGACTTCAAGGACCGGATCTATCACGTGGACTGCAAGGACACCCGGTTGCGGCCGGCGAACGGTCGGGCCGGGATCATGGGGTCGCACCTCGCGTGGGGCGACCCGCGGCGCGGGTGGGACTTCGTGTCGACCGGGCACGGGGATGTGCCGTGGGAGGACTCGTTCCGGGCGCTGGAGTCGATCGGGTACTCGGGGCCGATCTCGGTCGAGTGGGAGGACGCCGGCATGGACCGGTTGCACGGTGCGGCGGAGGCCGTGGGATTCATCCGCTCGAAGCTGTGGCCGCTGCCGACCGCGTCCTTCGACGCCGCCTTCTCGAACCAGTAGCGCGCTCCGCGCCACTTCTGCGCCCCCCGCGCCAGCACTGCTGGCGCGGGGGGCGCAGAAGTGGCGCGGAGGAGGGCCGACTACTCGGGGATGCTCCAGTAGTAGGCGGTGCCGCCAGGGTGCTTCACGGTGATGGCCTCGTCCACCGTGAAATCGTAGGTCGGGTCGGTGTGCCCCGCGTACGCGATCGAGATCGTGCCGTCGGCGTTCGTCGTGACGCCGGTCACGATGCCCGTATGGTCGCGGTCGCCTGAGTTGTCCCAGTCGAACTGCACGATGTCGCCGACCTTCACCTGGTCGCGCTGGTCGTCGGTGAGCGCGGTCGCCCGCTCGGGATGCGCTTCCAGGTAGTCGCGGAAGGCGGTCGAGCTGATCCACGGCGACGCGTGCGCGTACGGGTCGCCGCCCGGCTCGTACCACCACTCGTCGTCGGGCTGCCAGCCGCGTTCGAGCAGCGACTGGCTCGCGAAGTTCACACAGTCGCTCGCCTCGAGGAACCCGAACTCCTCGTTCGACGTCGACTGCCAGTTCGCCTCGACGTACGCGAGCTGTGCGGCGACCGCGGGCGAGAGCGCCGACAAGTCGGTGCCCGCCGCCGCCGACGCCTGCTCATCGGGCTCGGCCTCGGGCCCCGGCTCCGCCGCGGAGATCGACGTGTCGGCCGCGGTGTCGGCAGTGCGGTGGTCCGCCCCGCCCGCCGCGATCGCGACGCTCACCCCGACGACGCCGACGAGCAGGGCGGCCCCGGCACCGAGTGCGATGAGCCGGCGACGGATGAGCAGGGGTGTTTCGCGGTGCTTCGACATCTCCGGCCACCGTTTCATGCGCACATATGTAAATCCCGAGTGCCAAGGTGCCTCGTCGGGCGGGAAGGATCGCTTGCCAGATGCCGAATGCCCTATGCCAGTTCCGCCTCACGTGAGGGGGAACTGGCATACGGATTCTCGACCGCGCTCCTCTTCCTCGGCGCGCGGGGCGCCCAGGCTCCTCGACGGGCATGGACCAGGGGCTCAGACTCGTGACAGCAAGCCCATAGGAATCGCATAGATACGTGCGGATACTTAGGAGCATGAGCACCGAGCAGGCGACCCAGCGCATCCCTCAGCTGCACAAGCCCGACGGGTCGATGGTCCGTCTGCTCGTGGTCGACGACGAGGCATCCCTCGCCGACCTGCTGAAGATGGCGTTCCGCTACGAGGGCTGGGACGTGCGCACCGCGGGCGACGGCCTCGCGGCCGTGAAGGCCGCGCGCGAGTTCCGCCCCGACGCGATCGTGCTCGACATCATGCTGCCCGACATCGACGGCCTCGAGGTGCTGCAGCGCGTCCGCGCCGACGGCACCGAGACGCCCGTGCTCTTCCTCACGGCGAAGGACTCGCTCGACGACCGCATCGCGGGTCTCACCGCCGGCGGCGACGACTACGTCACCAAGCCGTTCAGCCTCGAAGAGGTCGTCGCGCGCGTGCGCGGACTCATCCGTCGCTCCACGCTCACGCTCGCGCAGCAGCGCGACCCGGTCCTGCGCGTCGGCGACCTGACCCTCGACGAGGACTCCTACGAGGTCGAGCGCGACGGCACGCCCATCGAGCTCACGGCGACCGAGTTCGAGCTGCTGCGCTTCCTCATGCGCAACCCGCGCCGTGTGCTGTCGAAGGCGCAGATCCTCGACCGGGTGTGGTCGTACGACTTCGGCGGCAAGGAGTCCGTCGTCGAGCTCTACATCTCGTACCTGCGCAAGAAGATCGACCAGGGTCGCACGCCCATGATCCACACGGTCCGCGGCGCAGGCTACATGCTGAAGGCGGCGAACGGATGACCCATCCGGGCGAGCCCGGGTACGCCGCGGCCTCGCGCGCGGCGCACGCGCGCGAGCAGGCGGACGCAGCGGTCGGGGCGGATGCCTCGGGTCGGACGCACGCCTCGGGGTTGGGCGCCGTGCTCGAGCGCACCCCGTTCGCGCGCGGGCCGTGGACGATCCGGCGCCGTCTGCTCGTGCTCATCGCGGGTCTGCTCGTCGCCATGAGCGTCGCGGTGGGCGTCGCGACCGTGCTGCTCTTCCACGCCTCGTCGGTGGCCCGGCTCGACGCGAGCCTGCGGGCGGCGTCGTCGCGGGCCGACACGGCGGCCGGTACCGGGTTCCCGGCCGACGCGCTCGCCACCGTGCAGGGGTTCCTCGGCGTGCCGGGCCAGCCCGAGGGCACGCTCGGGGGCCTGGTCCGGGGTGCCGCCTCGACGGCGGCGTACATCGACGACGGCCAGATCATCGAGGCCGGTCCGGCGGCGACCGCCGCGCTCGCCGCGGTCTCGCCCGACGGCACGCCGCACACCATCCGGGCCGGCGCGCTGGGGGAGTACCGCGCGCTCGCCGTGGAGTCGGAGCCTGGCGTGCGGGTCGTGCTCGCCCTGCCGTTGGCCGACGTGAGCGCGCAGACCGCGCAGCTCACCGTCACGGTCGTGCTGGTCGCCGCGGGCGGCCTGCTCATCGCGCTCGGCGCGGGCTCGCTCGTCGTGCGCCGGTCGCTCGAGCCGCTCGAGCGGGTCACCGCGACCGCGCAGGCGGTGTCGGAACTCCCGCTCGAACGCGGTGACGTCGACCTCGACGAGCGCGTGCCGGTCGACGAACCGGGCACCGAGGTCGGCCGCCTCGGCACGGCGTTCAACCGCATGCTCGGCCACGTGGCATCCGCACTCTCAGCCCGTGAGGAGTCGGAACGCAAGGTGCGCCGGTTCGTGGCCGACGCGTCGCACGAGCTGCGCACGCCGCTCGCGTCGATCCGCGGCTACGCGGAGCTCACTCGCCTGCACGGCGGCTCACTGCCCGAGGACGTGCTGCACGCGATCGGCCGCATCGAGTCCGAGTCGGTGCGCATGACCGAGCTCGTCGAGGACCTGCTGCTGCTCGCGCGCCTCGACGAGGGCCGCGAGCTCGTCGCCGGCGAGGTCGAGCTCGGCCCGATCGTCGCCGACGCGGTCGCCGACGCGCAGGTCGCGGGCCCCGACCACGAGTGGACGGTCGAGCTGCCCGACGCGCCGGTCGTCGTGCCCGGCGACGAGGCGCGTCTGCGCCAGGTGCTCGGCAACCTGCTCACGAACGCGCGCGTGCACACCCCCGAGGGCACCTCGGTCGTCGCGACCCTGACGACGGATGCCTCGTCGGCCGTGATCACCGTCGCCGATGACGGCCCGGGCATCGACCCGGACCTGCGCGACACCCTGTTCGAGCGCTTCGCGCGCGGCGACAGCTCGCGCTCGCGTCGTGCAGGAAGCACGGGGCTCGGGCTCGCCATCGTGCGCGCGGTGGCCGAGGCGCACCACGGCGAGGTGTCCGTGGACACCGAGCCCGGGCGCACGGTGTTCACGGTGCGGCTGCCGCTCGCGGCGGGGGCGGCTCGGCGCGACTGACGGGTGGGGAGCCTTCCATGATCTCCACCTCCGAGGAATCGACGAGAAGGTGATGCACCTATGTCGTCGCCGTAACGGGCGGGAAATGCGTGGTTACGATCCGGAAATGCCCTCCTGATTGAGTCCACTCGGGCGTACCGACGCCCGAGTCGACTGTCACGGCCTCGGCGCCGCAGAAGGGACGTCCCGAATGCCCCCAGGAATCCGCTCCGTCAAGCGAGCCCGCGTCGTCCGAGCGATATCGGGGGTGGCCGGCGTCGCGCTGGCCGCCTCGACGGTGTTCGTGGCGGCCGCTCCGGCGCACGCCGCCCTGCCGGAGGCCGCTTGGGACGACCTCGAGACTCGACTCGACACGCTCATCGGCGAGGCCGAGGCCGATGGCGTGCGGATGGCCGTCACGGTCGAAGACCTGAGCGGGACGTACGGCGGCGAGGTGCTCTCGACCGGGAGCCAGGAGCCGTACAAGGCGGCGAGCATCATCAAGCTGCCGCTGCTCGCGCTGCTCATGGACGAGGCCGACGCCGGCACGCTGAGCCTCGACGAGCTGATCACCATCCCCGCAGGCGACCCGAATATCGTCGGCGGTTCCGGCACGCTCCGGAATCGTGAGTTCCCGCTCGACATCAGCGTGCGCGAGCTCATGGAGCTCATGGTCCAGGTGAGCGACAACACGGCGACGAACGTGCTCATCGATCGGGCGGGCGGGTTCGACGCCGTGAACGCCTACATGGCAGGTCTCGGGTTCGAGACGCTCTGGCTCGGACGCAAGATGATCCACCCCGCGACACCGCCGCTCGGCGAGAACTGGATCAACGCCGACGAGGTGACCCAGCTGATCAGCATGCTGTACCGCCATGAGATCCTGAGCGCGTCGTCGAGCGAGCACATCATCGACCTCATGAAAGGTCAGTTGGTCGACACCAAGTTCGGTGCGGTCATCCCGCGTGAGCACCTCGGCAACAAGACCGGGGAGCTCGCCGACGTGTCGCACGACAGCGGCACCATCTTCCTCGACGGACGCGAAGTGTCGCTCACCGCGACGACCGAGTTCAGCTCGAGCCGCCCGCGTGCGGAGGTCGACCTGTACGTGCAGCAGGCCGCGACGATCGTCTACGAGTTCCTGCAGGAGCCGGTCGACGCGCCGATCCCCGACCCGACCATCCCCGTGTCGGACGAGTGGCCCGAGCTCGCCTCAGTCGTGCAGCCGATCCTCGACGAGGCATCCGTCGCGGGCGTCGACCTCGGCGTCGCGGTGTCGGACCTCACCGGCTACTACGACGAGCGCTCGCTGTACCTCGGCAAGCTCGACCGGTACACCACGGCGAGCACGATCAAGATGGCGCTCGCGGCGACCGTCATGCACCAGGTGCAGTCCGGCGCGCTGAGCCTCGACGACATCTACACGATCACCGAGGCGGAGCGCTACGGCGGGTCGGGCGTGCTGCTGAACAACCCCTTCCCGCAGGACGTGAGCGTCGGCACGATGCTCGACCTCATGATCACCGTCAGCGACAACACCGCGACGAACAAGCTCGTCGACGTGGTCGGTGGCTTCGACCCGATCAACGCGCTGACCCGGTCGGCCGGCATCGGCCAGGGCGACCTGCACTTCGGCCGCAAGATGTTCGGCCCGATCGTGCCCGTCTACGGCGACATCTGGCTGACGCCGTACGGCATCGACCAGCTCATGACCCTGTTCTACGACCTCGCGGAGGGCGACCTCGTGCGCCCCGACCTGCTGACCGCGGAGTCGGCGCAGACGATCGTCGACCTCATGCTGCAGCAGGAGGTGAAGACGAAGCTCGGAGCGACGATCCCCGCCGAGGTGCTCGCACACAAGACCGGTGAGAACGCCGACGTCAGCCACGACATCGGCCTGCTCCTCGTGCCAGGCCAAGAGCTCACGCTCTCGGTGTTCTCGACCCGGCAGACCGGCTTCACGGGCGACGTGCAGGCGACCGCGAACCCGTACCTGCAGCGCATCGGCGCGGCCGTGTACGCGTACGTGCTCGAGACGGCGCCCGAGGAGGGGCCCGGCGGTGGCGACGGGACCGGCGGCGGGCTGCCGGGCACGGGTGACCCCGACGCCGGCACCGACCCGTCCGCAACTGCGCGCCCCGATGCCGCACTCGCGGCGACCGGTGCACCGGTCGAAAGCTGGCTCGGCGTAGCGGGGCTCGTCATCGCGATGGGACTCGGCGTACTCCTGCTGACCCGCCTCCGGCGGCCCGCAACGGGTCGCTGAGGTCACCGCTGGTCGAGCGGCGCCGGCGAGGAGCGGCGACGCGTGTCGCCGACGCGGGGCGCCGGCGAGGAGCGGCGACGCGTGTCGAGACCTGGCGAGCGAGTCTCATCGGACTCGCATAGGTCTCGATACGTGCGCTCCTCGCTCGCGCCCAGCTCGGCCAGCGGTGGTTCGTCCACGCTCACTCGCGCGGGATCGCGGCGAGCGCCTCGATCTCGACGAGTGCACCGGGGCGGCCCATCTTCGCGACATACTGCACGGTGATCGCCGTGGGGTGCGGTCCCCAGACCCGCATCGAGGCTCCGAACCCCTCGTCGACCGACACGGTCGGGTCGAGGTAGACGGCGAGCCGAGTGACGTTCGTCTGGTCGGCGCCGGCCTCGGCGAGCACCGCGAGCACGTTACGCAGCGCCTGCTCGGTCTGCGCGGCTGCGCCGCCGTCGACGATCGCGCCCGAGACATCCGTGCCGTTCTGGCCGCCCACGACCAGCGTGTCGTGATCGCCGCGCACCAGCACCCCTTGGCTGAACGCCGGATTCGTGTGCAGCGAGGCGGGATTGACGTGTGTGATCTCCATGCCACGCATGCTGCCACCGCCCACCCCCGCCCGCACCCCCCGTCCCACCCACGTCCCTCCGCCCGTCCCGCCCCCGCCGCCCGTCCCGCCCCGTCCCCCCGTCTCACCCCGCCGAGTGATGACGAAACGCCCCGAACGTGCCGCGATTTCGGCATCACTCGGCGCGTTTCGTCATCACTCGGCGCAGGTGGGGTGGCCGGGCGGATGGGGCCGGGCGGGCGGGCCGGCCGGGCGGGCGGGCCGGGCGGGCGGGCCGGGCGGGCGGGGTGGCCGGGCGGATGGGGCGGGGCTAGGCGTCGGGGGCGTCGGCGATGAGGCGGAGCATGCCCGCGAATGCGACGAGCTCCTCGGGGGCCCGGTCTTCCAGCACGCGACGCACGCGCGCCTGGTGCCGCTCGCGCACGGCACGGATCCGCTCGACCGCGACCGGTGTGGGGGCGAGCACCCGCAGCCGGCCGTCGCGCTCGTCGGGGCGGCTCTCGACGAACCCGGCCTCTTCGAGCACGCGCACCTGGCGGCTCACGGAGCTCTTGTCCATGTCGAGCAGGTCCGCGAGCACGTGGGCGTTCGTCGCCTCGAGGCGGACGATCGTCGACAGCACCTTGTAGCCCGCGGGCTGCAGGTCGGGGTGGATCTGCTCGGCCGCCTGCTTCCAGAGCTGGCGCGCGCGGGTGAACACCACACCCAGCTGTTCCTCCACGAGGGCGATGGCCTCGTCGACGGCGGGGTCGGCGGTCGCGGCGGTCATGTCAGGGCCGGCCTTCCTTGCGTGAGTGCGCTTCGCGCGGACGCGCTTCGTCGATGACCGGGACGGTTCCGGTCACGGGCACCGCGACGGTCGCTTCGGATGCCTCGAACAATTCTTCCCCGATCAGCTCTGCTTCCGAAAGCGGGGCGCCCTCGCCGCCGTCGCCGTCACGCTCGTGCTTCGCCCGCTGCACGGCGTTCAGCGTGCCGAGCTGCACGTTCGGCAGGAAGATCACCGTGATGAGCGTGATCACCGCGAGCGGCACGGCCGCGAGGAACACCGCGCCCACACCCAGCCCGTAGGCCGACTCGACGACGACCCGGATCTGGTCGGGAAGCTCGTTCACGTGCGGGATGGCCCCGCCGGCGAGTGCCTTGGCCGCGATGGCCTGCTGCTCGGGCGCGAGCGTCGCGATACCCGACTTGACGTGGTCGGCGACCACGGTGCCGAGGATTGATCCCATGACCGCGACGCCGGCCGTGCCGCCGAGGCTGCGGAAGAACGTCACCGCGCTCGTCGCGACGCCCATGGTGCTGACCTGGGTGGTGTTCTGCACGACGAGCACGAGGTTCTGCATGATCATGCCGACGCCCGCACCGAGCACGAACATGGAGGCGCCGACGTAGAAGAAGTCGGTGTCGTAGTGCAGCTGGGAGAGCAGCACCGTGCCCGCGATCATGAGCACGGCGCCCGTGATGACGTACGCCTTCCACTTGCCGCGCCGCGAGATCAACGCCCCGATCACGGTCGACGAGATGAGCACGCCCGCCATCATCGGGATGGTCAGCAGCCCCGACTCGGTCGGGGTCGCGCCGCGCGCGAGCTGCATGTACTGGCTGAGGAACACGGCCGTGCCGAACATGGCCACGCCGACCGAGATGCTCGCGAGCACCGAGAGCGTGAAGGTGCGGTTCTTGAAGAGCGTCAGGGGGATGAGCGGTTCCTTGGACTTCAGCTCGACCACGACCGCGATCGCGAGCAGCACGACGCCGCCCACGGCCATGAGCCACGACTCCACCGAGTTCCACTCGAACTGGCTGCCGCCGAGCGACACCCAGATCAGCAGCAGCGCGACGCCGCTGGAGATGAGCACGATGCCGGCGTAGTCGATCGAGACCTTGCGCTTGGCCGCCTTCGGCAGGTGCAGCGTGCGCTGCAGGATGACGAGCGCGACGATCGCGATCGGCAGGCCGATGAAGAAGTTCCAGCGCCAGCCGAAGGCGTCGGTCACGACGCCGCCGAGGAGCGGGCCGCCGACGGTCGCGATGGCCATGACGGCGCCGAAGAGGCCGGCGTACTTGCCGCGCTCGCGCGGGCTCAGGATGTCGGCCATGACGATCTGGCTGAGCGCGCCGAGGCCGCCCGCGCCGAGGCCCTGGAACACGCGCATCGTGATGAGCATGCCCGGGTCCTGCGAGAATCCGGCGATCGCCGACGACACCACGAAGATGACCAGCGCGAGCTGTAGCAGGAACTTCCGGTTGAACAGGTCGGCGAGCTTGCCCCAGATGGGCGTCGAGACGGTCGTCGCGAGCAGCGTCGCGGTGACGACCCAGGTGAAGGCGCTCTGGTCGCCGCTGAGGTCGGAGATGATGACCGGCAGCGAGCTGCCGACCACGGTGGTGGCGAGCATCGACACGAACATGCCGAGGAGCAGGCCAGAGAGAGCCGTGAGGACGGCGCGGTGCGTCATGCCGCTCTCGGTGAGCTGCTCACCGGCGGCGGGCTTGGAAGTCTTGCGTGACATGCGGTGTGAGATCTCCAGCACAGATAGTTGATAGGCGTCAACCATAGATCAAGTCGATGACATACGTCAACTATTGCGCTCGGTCAACTATTCCGAGCGGATGCCTCGGGCGGATGCCTCGAGCGGATGCCTCGGGCGGACGGCTTGGCACAGCTACGCGGATTTGGCCGCCCCCGAAGCATCCGTTATGCTGCTCTGAGCCGAAGACCGCTGGTCGTCGCGTGAGCCGCAAGGCGAACCGACCGAAGCTCTGCGAATGCAGGGGCCCGCGCAGGTGTGACGAAGACTTGGTTTCCATGAGCTCCGCGCGTCTGCGCCGGAGCTCTTTCTCATTCCGCAGCCTCGCCAGCGCTCCCAGGCCGCGCATCGCCTCCGCGATGCGCGTTGAAGACACAAGGAGTGGCCATGGCGAACAAGGAAGCCTCGGTTGCCGAACTCAAGAACCTGTTCGAGAGCTCGACCGCCGTTCTGCTGACCGAATACCGCGGCCTCACTGTTGCGCAGCTCAAGACGCTGCGCAAGTCCATCAGTGGGGACGCGAGCTACGCCGTGGTGAAGAACACGCTGACCAAGATCGCCGCCAACCAGGCCGGCATCTCCGCGTTCGACGACGAGCTCAAGGGCCCGTCGGCGATCGCGTTCGTGCACGGTGACCCGGTCGCCGTCGCGAAGTCGCTGCGTGAGTTCACCAAGGCGAACCCCCTCCTCGTGGTCAAGGGCGGCTATTTCGATGGCAAGCCCCTGACCGCCGAAGAGGTAGGCAAGCTCGCCGACCTCGAGTCCCGCGAAGTGCTGCTCGGCAAGCTCGCCGGCGCCTTCAAGGCCTCGCTGTTCGGAGCCGCATATCTGTTCAACGCACCGCTGTCGAAGGCCGTTCGCACGGTCGACGCGCTGCGTGAGAAGCAGGAGTCCGCTGCGTAGGCGCGAGCCTCTCAAGCGGTGAGTAACCAACACATCTAAGGAGAAAATCATGGCGAAGCTGTCCACTGAGGAACTGCTCGAGCAGTTCAAGGGCCTGACCCTCATCGAGCTCTCGGAGTTCGTCAAGGCGTTCGAGGAGACCTTCGAGGTCACCGCGGCCGCCCCCGTTGCCGTTGCCGGCCCCGCTGCCGCTGGCGGCGGCGCCGCTGCTGAAGAGGTTGAGGAGAAGGACTCCTTCGACGTCATCCTCGAGGCTGCCGGCGACAAGAAGATCCAGGTCATCAAGGTCGTCCGCGAGCTCACCTCGCTCGGCCTCGGCGAGGCCAAGGCCGTCGTCGACGGTGCCCCCAAGGCCGTGCTCGAGGGCGCGAACAAGGAGACCGCCGACAAGGCGAAGGCTTCCCTCGAGGAGGCCGGCGCGACCGTCACCCTCAAGTAATCAGTGCAGCCCTTCGAGGAGGGCTGCGCCTACTTGGGTGCGACCGTCACCCTCAAGTGATCGCTGCGCCGTTCGCGGCGCGCACTTGAGGTGACCCGCGTCACCTGATACACACGGATGCCCCGTGCCGAGACCTTCGGCACGGGGCATCCGTCGTCCCTGCCCCTGCCCAGCCCGCCCGCCCACCCCGCCCCTCTTCCTCGCCGAGTGATGCCGAAACGGCTCGAGCGGGTGCGCGAATCGGTATCACTCGAGTCATTTCGACATCACTCGGCGGGGTGGACGGTGGGGTGAGGGCCGGGCGGGCGGGGCCGGGTGGGCGGGGCGGGCTCGGCGGGACGGGCGAGCGGGGCTCAGCCGCAGTGGCCGTTGCGCACCTTCACGTCGGCCTCGATGTAGCGCGGGCGGTAGGTGTCGACCTCGAGGTAGAGGTCGTTGGTGTCGAAGCTGTTCACGTTGTAGGTGATGAACAGCGTGTGGCCGTTGCCGAGCTGCGGGTGCGCCTTGGCGTTGTACGTGAACACGTTGCCGCCGGTCTCGGGCGTGCGGTACAGCTCGGTCTTGTTCGTGAACGGGCCTTCGAGGCTCGTGCTGCGGTACATCACGATGCTCGCGCTGAGCGCCTCGGTCGCGTCGCCGGTGACGAGGGCGTAGCCGCCCTGATGGCGCTGCACGCTGAACTCGTTCGACACGCCCTCGAGCAGGCGCTTCGAGCTCGCGGGATCGGTGGACCAGCCGGCGTCGCCCAGGTATTCCCAGGCGCCGGACGCGAGGTCGCCACCGTCGACCCGCGCGAGGTGCGCGAACTTCTGCGCCTGCAGGTCTTCGACGCCGTAGACGTACGTGTACCCGTCGCTCGGGTGCTCATAGATCGCCGAGCCCCAGTGGATGTTCGTCGTCGCGACCTCGTCGACGGCTTCGAGGGCGAGGGTGGTCACGTCGAAGGTGGCCACCGCGGTGCCGGCGAAGGCGAAGTCGAACACGCCCGTGCCGGTCTTCTCGAACTCGAGCAGTGAGACCTGCAGCTCGTCCCCGTGCACCGTGGCGTCACCGAACCAGTACCAGTTCTGCGACTCGTCGCCGCCCGCGACGGTGACGAGCGATTCGGGCGCCGCCTCGGTGCCGCCCGTGTACGTGGTGAGGCTCTCGCCGTCGTCCACGATGATCGAGTTGTGGATGAACGGCGAGTCGAGCGGCCGGCCGTGCGTCTCGTTCACCTCGCCGAGGAACGTGTCCGAGTAGATCCAGGCCGTGCGGCCGCCGGGCAGCTCGACGCTGTACGCCGAGTCGGCGCCGGTCCACCGGCCGGCCGTGTCGCCGTACGTGCCGAACCGTTCGGTGAACTCGGCGTCGACGCCGACCTCGCCGACGACGATGCACGGCTTGTGGCTGCCAGGGGCCGCCGGTTGGGCGACGGCCGAGAACGGGGCGGATGCCACGGCGAGCGCGAGTCCGAGGGCGGACGCGACGGCGACGGTGCCGGATCGGCGGCGTGGCGCCGAGCCCGTGCGGTGCCTCGGGCCGCGCGGGTCCGCGCTGCGGGCTGAACTGGTTCGGAGTGTCACGGTGTTCCCCCTCCCGGCATCGTTGCCGGTCCGTCGAACGGATGCGGCGAGGCATCCGCGCTGTTAACGTTACCAAGGAGGCACGTTAGCAGCGCCGCCCGGCTGCCGCCACACGAATAGCGTCTTCACCGGCCGCTGGGTCGCGCGGGCGGATGTCCCGGGCCCCGGGTAGTAGCGTGAGAGCGGCCGCACGGGCCGATCGGAACGGAAGGATCGACGCGAGATGGCCGAGGTCGTCCAGTCGGGCAGGCAGCCGACCATCAAGGAGGTCGCGCTCCGCGCCGGCGTGAGCCCGATGACCGTGTCACGCACGCTCGCGGGCGGCCTCAACGTGCGCCCGGACGTGCAGGAGAAGGTGCTCGCGGCGGTCCGCGAGCTCGGCTATCACCGCAATGAGAACGCCCGCAGCCTCCGCCCGGGGCAGGCCAGCGGCCTCATCGGTGTCGCGATCACGAACCTCGGCAACCCGTACTACGGCAACTTCGCGCTCGGCGTCGAGGAGGTGGCCGCGGAGTACGGCAAGCGCATCGTGCTCGGCAACACGGGAGAGGATCCCGCGCGGGAGCGTCAGCTCATCGCCGACTTCCTGGGCCGGCAGGTCGAGGGGCTCGTGCTCGTGCCGTCGGGCGGCGACGCCGCGCACCTGCAGCCCGAGCGGCTCGGCGACGTACCGCTCGTGCTCGCGTCGCGCCGCGTGTACGGGCTCGATGTCGACGCCGTGCTGCTCGATGACGTGGGCGGCGCCTACCGCGGCACGCGTTCGCTGCTCGACGCCGGGCACACGCGCATCGGGTTCCTCGGCAATCTACGCTCGGTGTTCACGGGGCAGCGGCGGTACGAGGGGTACACGACGGCGCTCGCCGAGCGCGGGATCCTGCCCGAGGAGGCGCTCGTGCACCGCGGGCAGCAGGATGTCGACTCCGCGAGCGAGGCGACCCGCCAGCTGCTCGATCTGCCGCAGCCGCCCACGGCGATCTTCAGCGCCAACAACCGGAACACGATCGGCGCGCTGCGGGAGATCGGCCGCCGGCTGCGCGGGGGAGCGGATGTCTCGGCGATGCCGGCGCTCGTGAGCTTCGACGACTTCGAGCTCGCCGAGCTCATGCCCGTTCCGGTGACCGTGATCGACCACGACGCGCGCCAGCTCGGGCGCGAGGCCGCGCGGCTGCTGCTCTCGCGTGTGGGCGCGCGCGGCCACCGCGGCCCCGCGCGGCTCGTCGAGATGCCCGTGCGGCTCGAACGCGGCCCCGCCGACTGACGCCCGCCCGGGCTTCCGGGCTTCCGGCCCTTCCGGCCCTTCCGGGCTTCCGGGCTTCCGGGTCGAACAGTCGCAGATGGCGGGTGTCGCTCGAGAACACCCGCCATCCGCGACCGTTCGGTGAGCGGCGCTCGCGCGCGCCGGACGCGGACGGGTGGGTTGCGCGAGTCCGAATCGATTGGTAACGTTACCAAGCGGCCGTGGCCCCCAAGCGCGGCCGCACCTGGACCACCGCACGCACCGCGCACCGCAACGACGAGGAGGCTGATCGCATGCACACGCTCGCGATCGACCTCGGCGGCACCGCGGTGAAGCTCGGCGTCTTCGCGGCCGGCCGGCTCGTCGCCGACGACGAGTTCGCGCTGGACGGCGAGCTCTCGCTCGACGCCCTCGGCCACGCGGTCGATCGGCTGCTCGCGACGGCCCAGGGCATGGGTGAGGGCGCCTCGTCGCCATCGGACGGCACACCCCGAGCCGCTGCAGTGCCCGCCCAGGCAGCGCCTGCTGCCGCGGCACCCGCCGTCGGGCCGCTCGCGGGCGTCGGGATCGCCGTCCCCGGCATCGTCGACCCCGCGGGCACGCGTCTGCTCGCGGCACACGGCAAGTACGCCGGCCTCCACGACGTCGACCTCTCCGCGTGGTCGGCCGAGCGGTTCGGCCGCGCGGCCGTCGTCGAGAACGACGCGCGCGCCGCACTCATCGGCGAAGCCGCCGACGGCATCGCGCGCGGTGCGACCGACGCCGTCCTGCTGACGCTCGGCACGGGCATCGGCACGGCCGCGCTCATCGACGGCCGGCCGCTCCGCGGTCGCCACGGGCATGCAGGCGTGCTCAGCGGCCACGTCACGGTCGACCTCGACGGGCCGCGCTGCCCCTGCGGCAACATCGGCTGCGCCGAGGCGCTCGCGAGCACCTGGGCATTGCGCGAGGCGGCCGCCCGCGGCGACCTCGACCTCGGCCCGGCGCTCGCCGCCCGGCATGCCGCGAACCGCACGATCGGCATCCGCGACCTCGTGGCGACGAGGGACGAGCCGCAGTCGGCCGCGCTGCTCGACCGGTTCATCCGGGTCTGGGCCGCGGTCATCGTCGCGCAGTGCCACGCATTCGACCCCGAGATCGTCGTCGTGACGGGCGGCGTCATGCGCGCCGCGGGCTCGATCCTCCCGGAGCTCACGGCGCTCGTGCACGAGCACCTCTGGTCCTCGTCGTTCCGGCCGCCGCTGGTGACTCCCGACGCGCCGGCGACCTCGGTGCTCCGAGGCCTCGCACAGCTGACTTCCGAATCGCACCACCAGGGTGCACCGCACCACGAAGGGCCCCGATGACCATCGAAGACCGACCCGAGCTCGCCGCCGATCCGACCCGCTCGCACGTGACGACGCAGTCGCTCGAGGACTACCTCGTCGCCGACCGCTCGGGGTACGTGAAGCTGCCGACCGTGCCCCTGCCCGAGGGCAGCGAGATCCTGGTCGGCGACGAGACCTGGCATGCGGCGCTGCAGCTCGCGCAGGCGCGAGCTCAGGTCCGCGCCGACGCTCACGCCCGGCCCGAGGCATCCGCCCAGGCGCCGGCCGGGAGGCATCCGCTCGCGACCTCGAGCCCCTCGCCGCTCATCGCCGTCGATGTCTACCCGGGCGGCGACGTCGCCGCCGTCGTCTCCCGCATCGCGTCCGCACTGCCCGACGCCGACGTCATCGACGTGGAGGATGCCGCCGCCGCCGACCCCGAGCGCATCGAGGCGCTCATCGGCCGCAACCTCACCGACGATCGCGTGTTCGGCGTCATGAGCCACTTCACGGTCGACGAGTTCTACGATGCCGGCCGCCTCGCTGAGCTGCGGGCGCGCGTCGCGGACCGGCGGCGCACCACCGTGCTCGTGGGCTGGGGCGCCGACCTCGCGGCCGGTTGCGCCGCCGATGCGCTCGTGCTCGTCGACCTCGCGCGCTGGGAGATCCAGCAGCGGCAGCGCCGCGGCGCGCCGAACTGGCGTGCCGGCAACGGTGACGAGGATGCGCTGCGCAAGTACAAGCGCGGGTTCTTCGTCGAGTGGCGCGCGGCCGACCGGCACAAGCGCACGATGTTCGACCGTGTCGATCTCGTCGTCGACGGCAACCAGGCCCCCGAGGTCGCGGGCGCGGTCGAGGGCGGCGCCTTCCGGCGGGCGCTGACGGATGCCACGGCGGCACCCTTCCGCGTCGTGCCCTTCTTCGATCCGGGCGTCTGGGGCGGGCAGTGGATGAAGAGCCAGCTCGACCTCGACCCGTCGGCCAGCAACTACGCGTGGTGCTTCGACTGCGTGCCCGAGGAGAACTCGCTGCTGCTCGAGGCCGGCGGCCGGGTGGTGGAGATCCCCGCGCTCGACCTCGTGCTGCGCGAGCCGCGTGCCCTGCTCGGCGAGCGCACGTTCTCGCGGTTCGGCGCCGAGTTCCCGATCCGATTCGACTTCCTCGACACCATGGGCGGCGGCAACCTGTCGCTGCAGGTGCATCCGCTGACCGAGTACATCCGAGACACGTTCGGCATGTCGTACACGCAGGACGAGAGCTACTACCTGCTCGACGCCGACGACGACGCCGTGGTGTACCTCGGGGTGAAGCCCGACGTCGACCGCGAGGAGATGCTCGCGGCGCTGCGCGCCGCGACCGACGGCGAGCACCCCTTCGACGCCGAGAGGTACATCAACACCTATCCGGCGAAGAAGCACGACCATTTCGCGATCCCGGCGGGCACGATCCATTGCTCGGGCGCGAACTCGATGGTGCTCGAGATCTCGGCGACGCCGTTCATCTTCACGTTCAAGCTCTGGGACTGGGGCCGCGTCGGGCTCGACGGCGTGCCGCGGCCGGTGCACCTCGACCATGGTGAGCGGAACATCCAGTGGGAGCGCGACGCAGAATGGGTCGAGGGCAATCTCGTGGGCCAGGTCGAGGAGCTCCGGCGTGAGCCGGGTCTCGTCGAGGAGCGCACGGGCCTGCACGAGCTCGAGTTCATCGAGGTCCGCCGGCACTGGTTCGAGATCGAGGCCGCCCACGACACCGAGGGCACGGTCAACGTGCTCAACCTGGTCGAGGGCGACGAGGTCGAGATCGTGAGCCCGACCGGCGCGTTCGCGCCGTACACGATCCACTACGCCGAGACGTTCATCGTCCCGGCCGCCGTCGGGCCATACGTGATCCGCCGAACCCCGAACTCCCGCAGCGAGCGCTTCGCCACCGTGAAGGCGTACGTGCGCGGGACCCGCACCACCGACAGCTGAACCCGCACCATCCGCACCCACCTGCACCGAAGGACAAAGGAGTTCCAGTGACATCACGACGCAAAACCGGAACCGTGGTCGCCGCGTTCGCCGCAGCATCCCTGCTTCTCGCGGGATGCTCGGCCGGCGGAGGCGGCGACGACTCGGGCGAGACGACCGGCACGCTCGACTTCTACACGAACAAGGCCGCCTGGGAGCCCGACTTCGAGGAGCTCAACGCGACGAGCGAGGCCGAGGTCGAGATCGCGCTCAACACGACGGGGTACTCCGACGCGAACCAGTACGACGCGTTCATCAAGCAGTCGTTCCGCACGCAGAAGAGCCCGGGGCTGTTCACGTGGCAGACCGGCCCGTCGCTCACCGAGCTGGTCGACGAGGGCCTCGTCGCCGAGACGACCGACATCTGGACGAAGGCGGTCGACGAGGGCTGGGTCTCCGAGGACCTGCGCGAGACGTACACGTTCGACGACAAGCAGTACTGCGTGCCCATGAACATCGCCTACTGGGTCATGTACTACAACGTGAACATCTTCGACGAGCAGGGCCTCGAGGTGCCGACGACGTGGGAGGAGCTGAACGGCGTCGCCGAGCAGCTGACCGCGGCGGGCATCACGCCGTACTACCAGACCAGCACGCTGTTCACGTTCCAGTGGTTCCAGCAGATGGTCGCCGGCACCGACCCCGACCTGTACAACGGGCTGGCGACCGGTGAGGTGAAGTACACCGACCCGGAGATCGTCGACATCATGAACGTGTGGCTCGAGCAGCAGGAGGCCGGCTGGTTCTCCGACGCGGGCAGCACGGTCGACCCGGCCGTCGGCCTCAAGCAGGGCGACTACGCGATGATCAACTTCGGCTCGTTCTTCAACGGCTCGCTCGACGGCGCGGGCATGGTCTCGGGTGAGGACTACGACATGTTCGTGATCCCGGCGACCAACCCCGACCTGCCGCAGATCCCCGTCGCGGTCGAGTCCGGTCCGCTCTGCGTCGCCGAGAACTCGTCGCAGAAGGCGCTCGGCCTCGCGTACTCCGACTGGTGGATGTCGCCCGAGGCGCAGACCGCCTGGAGCGACGCCCGCGGTGACGTGGCGTTCAACCCGAAGGCGACGGTCGCCGACCCGATGCTCGAGAACCTCGGCACGACGGTCGCCGACGGCGACCATGTGCTGTACGACCGCTACTTCGAGGCGACGCCCACGCCGATCCTCACGGTCGCGCTCGAGCAGTTCGGTGCGTTCATCGCGAACCCGTCCGACCCGATGCCGTTCCTCGAGACCATCCAGGCCGAGGCCGACAAGTACTGGGCCGACCAGGGATAATCCGCGCATGGCGATCGCTCAGACGCCCGCACGGGAGCGGGCCGCCCGGGGTTCCACCGAGACCCCGGGCGGCCCGGCCAGCCCGGCCGGCTCCCACCGTCGGAAGACCCCGTACCAGTGGTCCGCCAGGGGGTTCATCGCCCCGGGCGTGCTGTTCGTCGCGGTGCTGCTCTACCTGCCGCTGCTGTGGACCACGTTCCTCAGCTTCACCGAGTACAACGGCCTCGGCGATCCCGACTGGGTCGGCGTCGCCAACTACGGCGAGATGTTCGACGACCCGTCGTTCCTCGTGTCGCTCGGCAACACCCTGCTGTGGGTGGTCGGCACGCTGCTCATCCCGGTGGGGATCGGGCTCGGCATCGCCCTGATGACCTGGAACCTCGCCGGGGGCATCTGGCTGCGCCTGCCGTTCCTCATCCCGTACGCGCTCTCGGGCATCGGCGTCGGCCTCATCTGGTCGTTCATCCTGTCGAGCAATGGCGCGCTCGACCAGGCGCTCGCCATGTTCGGCATCACCGACACCCCGCGCTGGCTCGTCGATGCGCCGCTGAACACGGTGGTCATGATCGTGGCGGCCGCGTGGCAGGGCGTCGGCGTGAACGCGCTGCTGTTCACGATCGGCCTGAACTCCATCCCGAAGGAGCCGCTCGAAGCGGCCCGAATGGACGGCGCGAGGGGGCTGCGCCTCTTCGGCAGCATCCTGTGGCCGATGCTGCGCCCGCTCACGGCGGTCGTCGTCGGGCTCTCGATCGTCGCGAGCCTGAAGACCTTCGACATCGTGCAGGGCATGACCAAGGGCGGCCCCGGCCGCGCCTCCGAGACGCTCGCGCTGACGATGTACAAGGAGACGTTCGTGAACAGCGACTACGGCCTCGGCTCGGCGATCGCGGTGTTCCTCACGATCGTCACGCTGGTCGCCGCCATCCTCTACCTGCGCGAGCAGCTGTCGAAGAAGCACGAGTTGTAGACATGTCGAGAATCATCCGCACCTCCGTCCTCGTCGTCCTCGGCCTCATCTGGCTGCTGCCCGTCTACCTGCTGCTGGTCAACGCCGCGAAGTCGCCGCTGACGTTCACGACCACCGAGTCGTGGATCCCGACCGATTTCGCGCTGTTCTCGAACATCGCCGAGGCGATGCAGCTCTCGGGGCTCAGCGACAGCATCGTGAGCACCCTGGTCTACGCGGTCGTCTCGCCCGCCGTCGCCGTGCTCGTCGGCGCGGCCGCCGGGTTCGCCATCGTCGCGCTCCACCTGAAGCACGGCTTCGCGTGGTTCGTCGTCATCTTCGGCGGCACGGTGTTCCCGCTGCAGATGGTGCTGCTGCCGCTCTTCGACGGCTACTCGAGGGTCGGCCTGTTCGACACGCAGTTGGGCATGATCATCGTGTACACGGCGATCTCGATCCCGTTCTCGGCGTTCGTCATGCGCAACTTCTTCACCGGCATCGCGCACAACGTGTTCGAGGCGTCGGTGCTCGACGGCGCGAGCACATGGCGCATCTTCACGCGCGTCTACCTGCCGATGGCGTCGAGCGCGCTGGTCGCGATCTTCATCCTGCAGGCCACGTTCATCTGGAACGACCTGCTGCTCGGCCTCACCCTCAGCCAGTCGAACGACGTCAGGCCGATCGTCACGACCCTCGCGGGCATGCAATCGACGTACGGCGGCGCCCAGATGTCGACCGTGCTCGCCGCGGGCCTGCTCGTGTCGCTGCCGACGGTCGTGCTGTTCCTGTTCACCCAGCGGTTCTTCGCCAAGGGTCTCGCCCTCGGCCAGTATTGAGCGCGCGCACCGCGGCGCGCGCCACGAGCGGAAAGCAACGGATGCCTCTCCAGCCTGCCATTCCCACGGTCGCCGATCTCGCGGCCGACCCCATCACCCACCACTACGACGACATGGTCGCCCCGGCGGGGTTGACCAACTTCCTCGGCACGGTGCGCGTCGACCACGACCTCACCGCGATCAGTGCCGTGACGTTCCCGCCGGTCTCGCAGGGCCTCGCCGGCACCGCGGTGTGCTTCGTCGACGGCCGCATCCTGCAGTCGTACGGCGCACCGATCACGCACGAGTGGCGGCCCGACCGGGTCGTACGGCGGGTGACGCTGCCGGGGCTCGAGCTCGAGACCACGACGGTCTGCGTGCCGGGCCGCACCGCGGTCGCGATCGAGGTCCGCGTGCGCAACACGGGTGCCGAGGCGCGCACGGTGCGTGTGGGCCTCGCCCTGTCGGCGCGCGCGGTCGCGTCCGGCGAGGCCTGGCTCGGTGCCGAGTCGCCGAGCACGCGCAACGAGGTCGAGACCGACGGATCGCGGTTGGTGTTCACCGCCGACGACGCGTCGGCGGTCAGCGTGCAGGGGGTGGATGCCCCGGCCACCGCCCGGCTCAGCGGTGTCGCCCCGACGACCGAGGAGTACGAGGTCGGCATCGGCGGTACGGGCCGCGGCGGCGAGATCACGGTCGAGCTCGACGTGCCGGGCGGGGGCGCCGCCCGCTTCGGGTATGTGCACGCCACGGCCACCTCGCGCGAGCGTGCGCTCGCCGAGTTCGCGGACGTCGTCGCCGATGTGCCGGGTGCCGCCCTGGCATCCGAAACCTTCTGGAACCGGCAGCTGGAAGCCGCCTTCACCCCAGGCAACCGCGAGTTCTCGGGCCACCTGCCGGTGCTCGAGACGAGCTCGGAGGCGCTGCGCCGTCTGTACTGGTGGGGTGCACTCGGCGTGATCTGGTTCCGGCGCGAGTACGCGGGCAACGTGCTCGGCCGCAGCTACGACACCCTCATGCCGAGTTACTGGGCCACGACGACGTTCATCTGGGACTACAGCCTGAGCTCGATCACCCACGCGTTGCTCGACCCCGAGCCCATGCGACGCCAGCTCAGCCACTGGATCGACAGCGACACCCACCAGCACTTCGGCACGTCGTCGCTCACGGGCGGCCCGGTCGGGCGCTGGTACTCGGTGAACGACTACGCCATGACCCGGCTCGTCAACGACTACGTGCGGTTCACCGGCGACGCGGGCTACCTCGACGAGGCGCAGGCCGACGGCCGCACGGTCGCCGAGCACCTGCGGTTCTGGGCGCGCGCGTGGGAGGGCCTGCGTCGCTCGTCGTCGCTCGCGGACTACGGCGAGATCGACAACCTGCTCGAGTGCGTGAGCTCGTACACGCACGAGGTCGCGAGCTTCAACGCCGCGAACGTGTGGAACCTGCGCACGACCGCCGAACTGCTCGCCGCGCGCGGCGACGAGGCGGGCGCGCACGACCTGCTCGCGTCGGCCGACGAGCTCGTCGGCGCGGTGCTCGACCTGTACGTGCCCGGCGAGGGCGTGTTCGCGGCCGGGCAGCCCGACGGCACGAAACTGGCCGTGCGGCACTGCTACGACTTCAACCTCGTCGGCACGACCATCGCGGACGACCTCGACGAGGGCACGAAGCGCGAGATGGTCGGGTTCTTCCGGAACGAGCTGCAGACGCCCACGTGGCTGCGCGCGCTGTCACCATGGGATCCGGATGCGGCGTACAGCATCCGCCCCGACCACCAGTGGAACGGGGCCTACCCGGCCTGGCCCGCCGACGCGGCCCGGTCGCTCATCGCGCTCGGTGAGCCCCAGGTCGCACTCGACTGGCTGCCCGGTCTCGCGCGCACCGCCAACCAGGGCCCGCCCGGGCAGGCGCACTTCGTCGAGGAGGCGCAGCCCGCGATCAACGGCGGCGCGCGCAAGGCGCCGCCGCAGTTGCCGTACATCAACGACTGGGCGTGCTCGTCGGCGGGCGCGTACGTCGCGCTCGTGATCGAGTCGGTCTTCGGCGTCGACCCTCGGGTCGACGGGGTGCGTGAGGCGAGCGGATGCATCGGGCTCATCGATCCCGACGCGGTGCTGCGCGGGCTGCGCGTGGGCGACCGGCTCGTCGACGTGTACGCAGACGGGCGGGTGCTCGACGTGGTCGAGGTCCTGCCTGCCCTCTCACGGAGCGACCCCGGAAACGCCGCGACGGCATGAGCGGCGCGCTTGGTGACGTCCCGCTCGACTCGGTCGAGGTGCGTGGCGCGGTCGAGCTCGAACGCACCGAGCGCGGGCTGCGGCCGCACCGGCTGCCGGCGTGGGCACGGGCCCAGGTGCCGAGTGCGTTCGCGGTGCAGACCACGGCCGAGTCCGCCGGCGTGCGGCTCGCGTTCCGCACGGCCGCGCGCACGCTCGCGCTCGTGGTGCACGCGCGCCGCATGGTGCCGGATGACACGGGAGAGATCCCGCCCGGCAGCTACGAGCTGACGGCCGGTGGGCGTGTGGTCGCCACGGCGACGGGAGCCGCGGGCAGCCGGTACGTGTTCACATTCGAGAACCCGGAGGGTCGCATCGTCGAAGGGCCGCCGACGACCGTGCGGTTCAGCGGCCTGGCCGGCGCGGACACCGAGTACGAGCTCTGGTTGCCGTACACCGACGCGGTCGAGCTCGTCGCGCTCCGCGCCGACGCCGCCGTCCTGCCGCCCTCGGCGGCCGCCGCGGGCCCGTCGGCCACGCCGCCGGCCGGCGGTCGCCCGCTGCGCTGGCTGCATCACGGCAGCTCGATCAGCCACGGCTACCGCGCCGACACGACGACCGGCACCTGGCCCGTGGTCGCCGCGCTCGCCGCGGGCGTCGAGCTCACGAACCTCGCGTTCTCGGGCAACGCGGTGCTCGACCCGTTCACGGCGCGGACGATGCGCGAGACGCCGGCCGACCTCATCACGCTCAAGATCGGCATCAACCTCGTGAACGGGGACCTCATGCGCATGCGCACGTTCCGTCCCGCGGTCGACGGGTTCCTCGACACGCTGCGGGAGGGGCATCCGACGACGCCCATCGTGGTGATCTCACCGATCTGGTGCGAACCCGTCGAAGACGCCGCCGGCCCGACCGTTCAGGATCCGTCGCGCGCCGACGAGTGGTCGATCGCGGGCGGCACGACCGAGCACGTCGCCGAGGGCAAGCTGTCGCTCCGGAGCATCCGCGCCGCGCTCGCCGAGATCGTCGCACGCCGCAGCGCGACCGACCCGAACCTGGCCTACCTCGACGGCCTCGAGCTCTACGGCGGGGCGGACGCCTCGGCGATGCCCCTGCCCGACAACCTGCACCCCGGCGCCGACGTGCACCGCCTCATCGGCGACCGCTTCGCCACCCGCATCCTCACGCCCCTCGCCTGACCCCCGCCCGCCCGCCCACCCCGTCCGCCCCGCCCGCCCCGCCCCGCCCACCCCGCCCACCCCGCCCCGCCCACCCACCCGCCCCACCCCGCCGAGTGATAACGAAATGCGCCGATCGGCACCTCGGATCGTCATCACTCGGCGCGTTTCGTCATCACTCGGCGAACGGGGGACGGGGGCGCGTCGGCGCACGCCTCAGCGCGGGGGTGCGGTCGTGCTCGCGCGCACGATGAGCCGGGTCGGCAGTGGGGCGCCGGAGTCGGGCAGCGGGTCGGCGACGTCGCCCTCGCCGAGCAGGCGCAGCACCACCTCGACGGCGAGCCGCCCCTGGTCGCCCGGCTCCTGCGCGATGGTCGTGAGGCCGAAGAGCTCGGCGTACTCGTGCCCGTCGACGCCGATCACCGAGAGCTCGGCCGGGATCGAGAGGCCGAGCCGTTCGGCGGCCCGCATGAGGCCGAACGCGAGCTCGTCGGAGGCCGCGAACACCGCCGTCGGGCGGCGACCCGGGTGGCCCAGTAGCTGCAGTCCCGCGGCATATCCACCCGGCAGGCTCATCTCCGCCTCGACGACATCGGTCGACGCGAGCCCGGCCGCCGCCATGGCGTCGGCGAACCCGCGGCGACGCGATCCTGGAACGCCGTTCGGTGCGGCCGCCGATCCGGCGCCCGCGAGATGCGCGATCCGCGTGTGGCCGAGGTGCAGCAGGTGCTCGGTCGCGAGCTGTCCGACGGCGTGATCGTCGATCGCGAGCCTCGCGTCGCCCGCGCCGCTGCCGCCGAGGCAGACCAGCGGCTTCTCGCGTCGCTCGAGCGCGTCGACCTCGTGCTCGACGAGGTCGACGCCGACCGCGAGCACCGCGTCGACGCGTTTTCTGGCGAGGAAGAAGTCGAAGACCCGTTCGCGTTCGGGGCCCGAGGGCGGCAGGTTGTAGAGGGTCAGGTCGTACCCGGCTGAGAGCAGCGTCCGTTCGACGCCCTCGAGCACCTCGCCGAAGAACCACCGGTTCACGAACGGGATCACCACGCCCACGTTCTTCGTGCGGCCCGTGACGAGGCTCGCGGCATCGGGCGAGGCGATGTAGCCGATGTCCGACGCCGCGGCCTGCACACGCCTGCGGGTGTCCGGCGCGACGTGGCCGCGCCCGGAGAGCGCCCTCGACGCCGTCGCCTTGGAGACGCCGGCCAGGCGCGCGACATCGCCGATCGCGGGCATCGAACGACTCCCTCCTTCGGGCGGTTCCGTGCTGAGTGTAGTGTCCGGATGCCCCGGAATGGAACCGATTCCATGCGCGAGTGCGCACGCATGACGAGACATCCGCTCCTTCGGTGGTCGCGCTCTCACTCAACAACCGTGCGATCCCACATCGGTGGCCGGATCGTAACCGTCGATACCTTGTGCCCGGTCTGCGGTGTGTCCTACCGTGGGGGCTGGAATCGGTTCCGGGTACGCCTGCGACCACATCCTGCACTCACGCACTCAACGAGGAGACGACATGAGACTCACACGGCATCGCCGTTGGCTGATCCCCGCAGCGGGCGCCGCCGCGGTCGGACTGGCCCTCACCGGATGCACCGGCGACATCGCGAACGAAGACGCCGCCGACGTCGACTGCAGCGACTACGAGGAGTACGGCACCTTCGACGGCGCCGAGGTCACCGCGAGCGGCACCATCCTCGATCTCGAGGCCGACCGGCTGGACGAGTCCTGGGCCGACTTCGAGACCTGCACCGGCATCGACGTCTCGTACCAGGGCTCGAGCGAGTTCGAGGCCCAGATCGCGGTGCTCGCCGAGGGCGGCAACGCGACCGACGTCGCGTTCGTGCCGCAGCCCGGCCTCATGAACCGGCTCGCGGCCGGCGGCTGGCTCATCCCGGCGTCCGAGGCGGTCGAGGCGAACGCCGACGAGTTCTGGTCGGAGGACTGGAAGGCCTACGGCACCTACGAGGACACCTTCTACGGTGCCCCGCTCATGGCGAGCATCAAGGGCTACGTCTGGTACTCACCGGCCGAGTTCGAGGAGAAGGGCTACGAGATCCCGAAGACCCTCGACGAGCTGCAGACGCTGTCCGAGACCATCGCGGCCGAGGGCGACCACAAGCCGTGGTGCGTGGGACTCGAGTCGGGCGACGCGACCGGCTGGCCCGGCACCGACTGGATCGAGGACTACATGCTGCGTCTGCACGGCGCGGACGTGTACGACCAGTGGGTGACGCACGGTATCCCGTTCAACGACCCGCAGGTCGCCGAGGCGTTCGATGCGGTCGGCACCTACCTGACGAACCCGGACATGGTGAACGGTGGCATCGGCGACGTGTCGACGCTGGTCACCGAGGCGTTCCAGACGGCCGGCCTGCCGATCCTCGACGGTGAATGCTCGCTGCACCACCAGGCCTCGTTCTACGAGACCTTCTGGAACCCCGAGGGCGGCGACGAGGTGACGGTCGCCTCCGACGGCGACGTGTTCGGCTTCCTGCTCCCGCCGGAGAACGCCGATGACCCGCTGTCGGTGACCGGTGGTGGCGAGATCGTCGTGGCCTTCAAGGACGCGGAAGAGGTCGAGGCGTTCCGGGCCTACCTGTCGAGCGACACCTGGGCGAACAACCGGGTGAGCCTGGGCGGCGTCATCAGCGCGAACACGGGCGTCGACCCCGAGAACGCGTCGAGCGAGCTGCTCGTGCAGTCGATCGAGATCCTGCAGGACCCCGAGACGACGTTCCGGTTCGACGGATCCGACCTGATGCCCGGCGCCGTCGGCGCCGACTCCTTCTGGAAGGGCATCGTGGCCTGGGTCGGCGGCCAGAGCACGCAACAGACGATCGACGCGATCGAGGCCAGCTGGCCTGCCAGCTGACCGTCGCCGCCCGCCGCTCGCACTGGGGGTCGGCGGCACGGCATGATCGAGGGGCGGGGTTCGAACCCCGCCCCTCGGCGCCCCAGCTTCACGACCGCTGAAGTTCACACGACTGGTTCAACGAAGAACCCGGGAGGCACGATGACCACCGCCGATCTTCTCGGCAAGCTCCTGCAGGTGGTGATGGGGCTCGCGATCCTGGCAGCGGTCGTCGGCCTCCTCATCTTCTTCATCGACAAGGCTCCGAAGAAGGGCCGCGACTACTGGCAGCTCGTCGGCTTCCTCGCGCCCGCGATGCTCTTCCTGATCGTCGGGCTCATCTACCCAGCGATCCGCACGAGCATCCTCGCGTTCCAGGACTCCAACGGCGACTGGACGTTGAACAACTTCATCTGGACGTTCACGCAACCGGCCGCCATCCGCACGCTGATCAACACGATCATCTGGGTGGCGATCGTGCCGACCTTCGCGACCGCGATCGGACTCGCCTACGCGGTGTTCATCGACCGGTCGCGCGGGGAGAAGTACTACAAGGTCGTGCTCTTCATGCCGATCGCCATCTCGTTCGTGGGCGCCGGTGTGATCTGGCGGTTCGTGTACGAGTACCGGTCGGGCGACCGCGAACAGATCGGTTTGCTGAACGCGATCGTCGTCGCGTTCGGCGGTGAACCCGTGCAGTGGTTGCAAACCGACCCGCTCAACACCTTCCTGCTCATCATCGTCATGATCTGGATCCAGACGGGCTTCGCCATGGTCCTGCTGAGCGCGGCGATCAAGGGTGTGCCGACCGAGCAGATCGAGGCTGCGCAACTCGACGGCACCAACGGGTGGCAGCGTTTCGTCAACGTGACGATTCCCGGCATCCGGGGCTCGCTCGTGGTCGTGCTGACCACGATCTCCATCGCGACGCTGAAGGTCTTCGACATCGTGCGGACGATGACCGCCGGAAACTTCAACACGAGCGTCATCGCGAACGAGATGTACACGCAGGCATTCCGGGCGAGCGAGATCGGACGCGGGTCGGCGCTCGCGCTCATCCTGTTCGTGCTCGTCCTCCCGATCGTCGTCTACAACATCAACGTCCTCAGGAAGCAGAGGGAGATCCGATGAGCAGCGTTGCCCCGGCCGACCTGCCCGTCGGCAAGAACCTGGGATCCATCGAAGCCGCGGAACAGGCAGAGTACGGTGGTGGCGGCACCAAGGCCGGACGGGTCAAGAAGCGACTCACGTCGCGCACCGCGACCATCGTGTCGCTCATCATCGCGGTGCTCTGGACGATCCCGACCTTCGGCTTGTTCCTCTCGTCGTTCCGTCCGGCCGAGCTCATCCGCACGACCGGGTGGTGGACCTTCTTCCAGAACCCGGGACTCACGCTCGAGAACTACTCGTCGGTGCTGTTCTCGACGTCGTCGTCGTCACCGCAGCTCGGCGCGTACATCGTCAATTCGATCGCGATCGCGCTGCTCGGCACGCTCATCACCCTCGTCTTCGCATCGATGGCGGCGTATGCGTTCGCGTGGATCAAGTTCAAGTGGGTCAACTGGCTCTTCATCCTCGTGTTCGCGCTGCAGATCGTGCCGCTGCAGATGGCCCTCGTGCCGTTGCTGCAGTTCTTCTCGACGTGGTTGCGGCCGATGCAGGCGTGGCTGCACGACATCGTTCCGATCATCCCCGAGCAGAACTACGCGCCGGTGTGGCTGGCGCACGCGATGTTCGGTCTGCCGCTCGCGATCTTCCTGCTGCACAACTTCATCTCGGAGATCCCGAACGATGTGATCGAGGCGGCCCGGGTCGACGGTGCGACGCACGGGCAGGTCTTCTTCCGGATCGTGCTGCCGCTGGCCACCCCGGCGCTCGCGTCGTTCGCCATCTTCCAGTTCATCTGGGTCTGGAACGACCTGCTCGTCGCGCTGATCTTCTCGGGCGGCACGCAAGACGTCGCGCCGCTCACCCAGCGATTGGCGGAGCTGGTCGGCTCGAGGGGGCAGGACTGGCAGCTGTTGACTGCGTCGGCGTTCATCTCGATCGTCATCCCGCTGATCGTGTTCTTCAGCCTGCAGCGGTACTTCGTGCGCGGCCTGCTCGCGGGTGCCACGAAGGGGTAGGCGGCAGGCGATTCGGCGGGCAGCGAACGGGTCGTCAAGCCGGCCGGGCCGGTCTGAGGCCGGGCGTAGGGTGAAGCGGTGAGTACCCAGGCGCCCGGCGGCCAGTCGGGCAGGTTCGGAAAGCCGCGCACGCGGATCTCCAACGCGGATCCCGCAGCGCAGCGCGCCGAGAACGCCGAGGCGCCGAAGATCCCGCACCTCCTGCGCCGCATCGGCGAGCTGTTCGCGCCGCACAAGGCGGCGCTTGCGACGACCGTCGTGCTCGTGCTGATCGGCGCGGCGCTCGGCATCGTGCCGCCGCTGCTCACTCAGCGTGCGTTCGACGACGGGCTGTTCCCGGTCGGCGCCGACGGCGAGGTCGGCGCCCCCAACCTGCCGGTGCTCGCCTCGCTCGTCGGGCTCATGATCCTGGTGTTCGTCGTGTCCGCGCTGCTCGGTGTCTGGCAGACGTGGCTCACGGCGACCGTCGGCAACAAGGTCATGGGGGCGCTCCGGGTGCGGTTGTTCACTCATCTGCAGTCGATGGAGCTGAGCTTCTTCACGCGCACCAAGACGGGCGTGATCCAGAGCAGATTGCAGAACGACGTGGGCGGCGTGGCATCCGTGCTCACCAACACCGTCTCGAGCGTGCTCGGCAACACCGTGACCGTGATCTCCGCGTTCATCGCGATGCTGTTGCTCAACTGGCAGCTGACGATCATCGCCCTGGTGCTGTTGCCGGTCATGGTGATCGCGCAGCGCCGGGTCGGTCAGGTGCGTGCGCGCGTGGCCGCGAAGACGCAGGAGTCGCTGTCGGAGATGACGGCGATCACGCAGGAGACCCTGTCGGTCTCGGGCATTCTGCTGTCGAAGAGCTTCACTCGGCAGCAAAGCGAGATCGACCGCTACGCCGACGAGAACCGCAACCAGATCGGGC
The DNA here is from genome assembly GCF_030866785.1 of Agromyces protaetiae. Classification (NCBI taxonomy): domain Bacteria; kingdom Bacillati; phylum Actinomycetota; class Actinomycetes; order Micrococcales; family Microbacteriaceae; genus Agromyces; species Agromyces silvae. The sequence goes on from NZ_CP133018.1 coordinate 772,399, forward strand.
TGCAGGTCAAGCAGCAGATGACCGGTCAGTGGTTCTTCGCCATGGTCAACATCTTCATGTCATCGATCCCCGCGATCGTGTACCTCGCGTCGGGCTGGCTCATCACGGGCGGCACGGTGGATGTCACGGCCGGCACGATCGTCGCCTTCACGACGGTGCAGGCACGGCTGCTCTTCCCGCTCATGGGGCTCATGCGGGTCGCGCTCGACCTGCAGACCTCGAGCGCGCTGTTCGCGCGCATCTTCGAGTACCTCGATCTGAAGCCCGCGATCACGGACGCGTCGGGGGCGCGCGAGGTGCCGGTCGGCCCCGAGCTCGGGAAGGTCGAGTTCGAGCGCGTCTCCTTCAGGTATCCGGATGCCACGGACGAGGTCCGTCCGACGCTCGACGAGGTGACGTTCACGATCGAACCCGGGGAGTACGCGGCGTTCGTCGGCCCGTCTGGCGCGGGCAAGACGACCGTGTCGTATCTCGTGCCGCGGCTGTACGAGGTCTCGAGCGGCGCCGTGCGCTTCGCGGGCGTCGATGTGCGTGAGTTGCAGCAGGCCTCGCTGGTCTCGCACATCGGCATCGTCAGTCAGGAGACGTACCTGTTCCACGCGTCCATCGCCGAGAACCTCAGGTACGCGAAGCCGGATGCCTCGGACGCAGAGCTCGAGGCCGCGGCTCGCGCCGCGAACATCCACGAGACGATCTCGTCCTTCCCCGACGGGTATGACACCGTCGTGGGGGAGCGCGGCTACCGGCTCTCGGGCGGTGAGAAGCAGCGCATCGCGATCGCGCGCGTGCTGCTGAAGGACCCGCCCGTGCTGGTGCTCGACGAGGCGACGAGCGCGCTCGACACGATCTCGGAACGGGTCGTGCAGCAGGCCCTCGACGACGCCGCGCGGGGACGCACGACGATCGCCATCGCGCACCGGCTGTCGACGGTTGTGAGCGCAGATGTGATCTTCGTGGTCGTCGCCGGCCGCATCGTCGAGCACGGTTCGCACACGGAGCTCATTGCTGCGGGCGGCGTCTACGCCTCGCTGTACCGCGAGCAGGCCGACCGCCCCGAACTCCCGGTCGTCTGAGCTGCGGCTCCGCCGGCGGGGTTGAACCGGGCCGGACTATGCGCGGTCGGCGAGCATGCGTTCCATGAGGGAGATCTCGGCCTCCTGGCTGCGCACGATGGAGTCGGCGAGGCGCAGCACGACGGTGGTGTCGGCCAGTTCGAGCGCGGCCTCGGCCATTTCGACCGCCCCGAGGTGGTGAGCGATCATGAGGTCAAGGAACAGCCGTTCGGCTTCGACACCGGTCGAGCTGCGAAGCTCGTCGAGTTGCGCCTCGGTGGCCATGCCGGGCATGGCGGGCGCCGCCGTGGCATCCAGATCGCTCGTCGCATCCGTAGTCGCCGAACCGTGCTCGTGACCACCTTCGGTCATCCATGCCATCGGCTCCGCGCTGTACTGCGGGAGCCCCCATTGTTCGAGCCAGCCGTACATCTGGCCGGCCTGCTGGGCCTGGGTGGTCGCGAGGTCGTATGACAGCGTCTGCATGTCGTCGGCGTCGGAGATGCCGCGGATGATCATGGCCATCTCGACACCCTGGAGATGGTGCACCTGCATGTCGCGGCTGAAGCCGGCGTCGGCGCTGCGGTCGCCGGGCGTGGTCACGCCGAGGGACGAGAGTCGCCCGATCGAGAACGCGACGACGGCGACGACGATGAGTGCGACGCCTGCGGCGACGAGCACGGCGATCCGTCCGCTCCGCACCGGCCGATGAGGTTCGGCCGGTGCGGGGTGGTCGGCGGTGCCGTGCTCGGATTCGGTCATGCCTTGCCGGGTGCGTCCACGCCGCCGGTGCAGAGCGCGCCGGGCTCGGGCACGAGGTCGCTCTTCCAGAACTCCTCGAAGAACGCGGCGATGCGGGGGTCGTCGGCGTCATCGATCTGGATCTGTGAGTTCCAGCCGCTCACGACGATCGGGGAGGGCAGTCCGTCGAAGGGGGAGAGGATCACGTACGAGGAGGGGAGCTTCGAGCGGAGCGTCGCAAGGTCTTCGTCTGAGATCGACGGGTCGTACGTGACCCAGAGCGCGCCGTGCTCGAGGGAGTGCACCGCGTTCTCGTTCGGTACGGGCTCGGTGTAGACGCCGCAGTTCAACCAGGCGGGGTGGTGCTCGCCGCCGGCGGGAGGGGTCTGCTCGTACTCGACGGGCGTCGTCACGTGATTGGAGGTGTTCTCGAACAGCTCGACGCCCTCGATGTCGGCACCCGTGCCGGTGCCGCCCGCGCTGTAGGTCGCGGGGCGTGGCGCGAACACGATGGACGCGACGAGCAGGCCCGCGATGGCGACCACGCCGACGATCGCGCCGATGAGGCCGAGCTTACGGTTGCGCTTGCTCCGCGCCTCCTTCTGCTTGAACGCCTCGAGCTTGCGCTCGCGCTCCGCGGCGCGCTGCTGCTTCGTGGTGGGGGGCTTGTCGGAGCCGGTCTGGCGAGGCGATGCGCTCACGGAAAGGAGCCTTCCATTCGGAGGGGACGATGAGAATCATCCGAGCGTAACCACCTGGGAACCTGCTGCATTCCATTCACGCGCATGAACTGGTCGGTCGGGCCGTGGTGGCTTCACCGCCGATGCGGCTTGAGGCGATCACGTCGCGCATTGGGGGGAGACGCGGTTGAGGGGCCCATCGTAGGCGGGCGCATCGATGAGCTGCCCGGTGATCAAGTGTGCATCGTCGGAGGCAAGGAATCGTACGATCTGTGCGATCACGGGTGCCGTGCCGATGCTCCTGTGCACCGACTGCATGCGCTCGTCGTACCCCGGCAGGACTGCGTTGATCGTGGCGTCTCGTTCGGCGAGGACCGAGGCGAGCGAGGTGGTCATCGAATCCAGAGCTGCCGTGTTCGCGATGCATGCGACCTGATACGGAGCGGCCACGTGGTTCAAACTCGTCGAGATGTTGATCACTCGACCGTTCGACGCCAGGTACGGAAGCAGTGCTTTGACGATGAACATGGGTGCGGCCAGGTTCAGCCGGGAGAGCGCCAGGAGATGCTGCATCACATGCGAGAACTCATCGCGATCAGCCACACCCGCGTTGTTCACCACGACATGAACCTCGCGTCGGCCGGTTCTCGACTCGGCCGCATCGAGAAAGGTCTCGACGATCTGCCTGCTGGATGACAGCGGATGCTCGACGAGGTCGAACGGGAGGAGCACGGTCTCCACGCCCGCATCCTCGATTCGTGCAGCGAGTTCAACCGTGTCCGCATGCGGTGCGTGGGAGTGCAGGCCGATGAGTCGTGTGTGATCTCCCGCAAGGGTATGGGCGACCTCCGCCCCGAGCCCGCAGGCGGCCCCCGTGACCAACACAATCCGACCATCCATGTGAGACCACCGTTCAACGACTTCGAAAGTACCAACTCGATCCTAGAATACTAGTCGAAACAGGGTGACATCGCGACCTCGTTGCACGCGCGTCCCCCGCGCGCAATCCCCGGACGCGGGGACGCGCGGGAGTAGGCTCAACGTCGCCACCGACAGAGGGAGCGACATGGTCGACGCGCAGGGCGCAGGCGGAGCATCCGGAGTGACCATCGAACCTGCGGAGGCGGGGCGCGGTAGCGGGCTGAACGCGCGGGTGATCTGGCTCGCCGTCGCGGGTGCGGTCGGCGGGTTCCTGTTCGGGTTCGACTCGTCCGTGGTGAACGGGGCGGTCGACGCGATCCAGGCGGAGTTCGACCTGTCGGCCGCGCTCACGGGCATCGCGATCGCGAGTGCGCTGCTCGGGTGTGCCGCAGGCGCTGAGCTGGCCGGGCGGCTCGCCGACCGGTTCGGGCGCATCCCGGTGATGGTCATCGGCGCGATCCTGTTCCTCGTGTCCTCGATCGGTTCGGGCTTCGCGTTCGCCGTGTGGGACCTGATCATCTGGCGCCTCGTCGGCGGTGTCGGCATCGGCATCGCGTCGGTCGTCGCGCCCGCGTACATCGCCGAGATCTCGCCGCGCCGTGCGCGCGGGCGGCTCGCATCGCTGCAGCAGCTCGCGATCGTGTTCGGCATCTTCGCGGCGCTGCTCTCCGACGCTGTGTTCGCCAACACCGCGGGCGGCGCGGGAGAGCCGTTCTGGTTCGGGCTCGAGGCGTGGCGGTGGATGTTCCTCGCGTGCGCCGCGCCCGCGATCGTCTACGGCGTGATCGCGCTGTTCCTGCCCGAGTCGCCGCGCTTCCTCATGAAGGTCGGCAAAGAGGACGACGCGAGACGGATCCTCGCGCGGATCCAGCCGACCGACGTCGAGCGGTCGCTCGGCGAGATCCGCACCTCGATGCAGGAGGACGCCGCGGCCAAGCAGACGAAGGGCGCGCTTCGCGGCCCGGTGCTCGGCCTGAAGGGCATCGTCTGGATCGGCATCCTGCTGTCGGTGTTCCAGCAGTTCGTCGGCATCAACGTGATCTTCTACTACTCGACCACGCTGTGGAAGGCCGTCGGGTTCGACGAGTCCGACTCGCTCACGATCAGTGTCATCACGTCCGTCACGAACATCGTCGTGACCTTCATCGCCATCGCCCTCGTCGACCGCGTCGGCCGCCGCCCGCTGTTGCTGATCGGCTCGGCCGGGATGACCCTGAGTCTCGGCACCATGGCGCTCGCGTTCGCCAACTCGGTCGAGGTGGGCGGCGAGGTCTCGCTGCCCGGCGGCTGGGCGCCGATCGCCCTCGTCGCCGCGAACCTGTTCGTGGTGTTCTTCGGCGCCTCGTGGGGCCCGCTCGTCTGGGTGCTGCTCGGCGAGATCTTCCCCAACCGCATCCGCGGTCGCGCGCTGGGCCTCGCCGCGGCCGCGCAGTGGCTCGCGAACTTCGCCGTCACGGTCACCTTCCCGGTGCTCGGCGACATCTCGCTGCTGTTCACGTACGGCATGTACGCGACGTTCGCGGCGCTGTCGTTCGTGTTCGTCTTCTGGAAGGTGCCCGAGACGAACGGCATGTCGCTCGAGGAGTCGGAGACGCTCTTCCCGGCCAGGGGCTCGGCGCGCGTCAAGCGCGCGAGGTCGGAGACGGAGACTTCTTCCACGCCGACCGGATAAGGTTGCTTGGTGAGCTCCTCGCTGCTGTGTTGAACGTCGCTTGAGCAGGCGACCCCTTCCCCGAGCGTCTCGCCGTGGCATCCGCTCACGGTTCGCGCACTCCACCAGAGGATTGAACACAGCATGAAGTACGCAGAGTCCATCACCGACCTCGTCGGCGACACCCCCCTCGTGAAGCTCCGTCACGTCACCGAAGGCGTGACGGATGCCACGGTGCTGGTGAAGCTCGAATACCTGAACCCGGGCGGTTCGTCGAAAGACCGGATCGCGGCGCGGATCATCGACGCGGCCGAGGCCGAAGGGCTGCTGAAGCCGGGGGGCACGATCGTCGAGCCCACGTCGGGCAACACCGGCGTCGGCCTCGCGCTCGTCGCGCAGCAGCGCGGCTACCGCTGCGTGTTCGTGTGCCCCGACAAGGTCGGCGAAGACAAGCGCAACGTGCTCACCGCCTACGGCGCCGAGGTCGTCGTGACGCCGACGGCGGTCGCGCCCGACAGCCCCGAGTCGTACTACAGCGTCTCCGACCGGCTTGCGCGCGAGATCCCCGGTGCGTTCAAGCCGAACCAGTACGCGAACCCCAACGGCCCGCGTTCGCACTACGAGACCACCGGCCCCGAGATCTGGCGCGATACCGACGGTGAGATCACGCATTTCGTCGCCGGCGTCGGCACGGGCGGCACGATCAGCGGCACCGGCCGCTATCTGCGTGAGGTCTCCGACGACCGGGTGCGCATCATCGGCGCCGACCCCGAGGGGTCGGTGTACTCGGGTGGCACCGGCCGCCCCTATTTCGTCGAGGGGGTCGGCGAGGACTTCTGGCCGGCCGCATACGACCCGGCCGTGCCGCACGAGATCATCGAGGTCACCGACGCGGAGTCGTTCGCGATGACGCGCCGCCTCGCGCGCGAAGAGGGCATCCTCGTGGGCGGTTCGAGCGGCATGGCCGTGGTCGCCGCGCTCAAGGCGGCGGCGAACGCGTCGGCCGACGACGTCTTCGTCGTGCTGCTGCCCGACAGCGGTCGCGGATACCTCGGCAAGATCTTCAACGACAAGTGGATGCGGGCGTACGGCTTCGGCAATGCGCCCGAGGGGCACACCATCGCCGACGTCGTGTCGGCGAAGGCCGGCCGCACGGCACCGCTCGTCTACGTGCACCCGCAGGACACGGTGCGCGAGGCCATCGATCTGATGACCGAGACGGGCGTCTCGCAGCTCGTGGTGCTCTCGGCCGACCCGCCCGTCGTGCTCGGGGAGGTGCTCGGTTCGCTCGGCGAGGAGGGCCTGCTCGGCAAGGTCTTCTCGGGCGACGTGAAGCTCACGGACCAGGTCGCGACCGTGATCGACGACCCGCTGCCGCTCATCGGCGTGAACGAGCCCGTCGCCACCGCGCGCGCCGCGTTCACCGAGGCGCCCGCGCTGCTCGTCACGGACGGCGGCAAGGCGGTCGGCGTGATCTCGCGCACCGACCTGCTCACGTATCTCTCCCACTGAACCGGTCGGCGCGGCGCGGCCGCCGCTTCGACCTTCGACGTGAAAGGCATCACCATGCACGACGACGCACGCTTCGACACCCGCGCGATCCACGCCGGACAGGAGTTCGACCCCACGACCGGTGCGGTCATCCCGCCGGTCTACCTCACGTCGACGTATGTCCAGGACGGCATCGGCGGTCTGCGCGGCGGGTATGAATATTCCCGCGGCGGCAACCCGACGCGCACAGCGCTCGAGACGCAGCTCGCCGCACTCGAGGGCGGCATCCGCGGACTCTCGTTCGCCTCGGGCCTCGCGGCCGAGGATGCGCTGCTGCGCACCGCGCTCCGCCCGGGTGACCACGTCGTGATCGGCAACGACGTCTACGGCGGCACGCACCGGCTCATCCGCCGGATCTTCGGCGACTGGGGCGTCACCCACTCGACCGTCGACACCAGCGACCTCGACGCCGTCCGTGGCGCCGTCGAGCTCGGCACGACGAAGGTGCTGTGGGTCGAGACGCCCTCGAACCCGCTCATGAAGATCTCCGACGTCGCCGCGCTCGCCGAGCTCGGCCAGGAGGCCGGCCTGCTGACCGTCGTCGACAACACGTTCGCGAGCCCGGCGCTGCAGCAGCCGATCTCGCTCGGCGCCGACGTCGTCGTGCATTCGACGACCAAGTACCTGGGCGGCCACTCCGACCTCATCGGCGGCGCGCTCGTGTTCGCCGCCGGCCAGGAGGAGCTCGCCGAGCAGGTCGGCTTCACGCAGTTCGCGGCCGGCGCCGTGTCGAGCCCCTTCGACGCGTTCCTCACGTCACGCGCCATCAAGACCCTGAGCGTCCGGATGCAGCGCCACAGCGAGAACGCCCTCGCGATCGCGGAGCGCCTCGCAGCCCACCCGGGCGTCGCCCGCGTCTTCTACCCCGGGCTCGCCTCGCATCCCGGGCACGAGCTCGCCGCCCGCCAGATGTCGGGCTTCGGCGGCATGCTCTCGATCGAGCTCGCCGGCGGCGGCGAGGCCGCCCACCGGTTCGCGGAGTCGACCGAGCTGTTCCAACTCGCCGAGTCGCTCGGTGGCGTCGAGTCGCTCGTGAACCACCCCTGGTCGATGACGCATGCGTCGGTGCGCGGCACCGACGCCGAGGTGCCCGAGTCGATCGTCCGGCTCTCGGTCGGTATCGAGGACGTCGACGACCTGCTGGCCGACATCGACGCGGCGCTCGCGCGCCTCTAGGCCGGGCAGCCCGCAAGTCGTCGCGCGACCCGCGCCGACGCCTCGGATCCGAGCCGTGGGCGGTGCCGCTGCTCGGCGAGGAAGTAGGCGAGCACCGGCACGTCCCGTGCGTCCCCTCGGATGCGGATCCGCACGGTGCTGCCGGCACCGACGGTGATGCCGAGCCGTTCGGCCGCGGAGCGGCGGACGACGAGGGCCGGACGCCCGTCCTCCGGGTCGGGGCTTGGTTCGACCGCCTCGACGTCGGCCCACTCGAACGCCGTCGGCGCCTCCCGCATGCGCGGCTTCCGCGCGCCGGGGCCGTGCAGGACGTCGCGGATCGTGTGCACCGTGAGGAACTCGGGTGCGAGCGTCAGGATGGCCGCGGGCGCTCGGTGCTTCCGCGTCTCGCGCACGACGTACGGGACGCCGCCCACCGCGATCGCGAGGAAGACGAGGCCGATCAGCCCGTACATCCACGCCGGCCCCGAGAGGGTGACGGCGCGCGCGGGCCCGCCGTCGAGCGTCGTGCCCCACCCGGTCGAGAGCCCCGCGACGACGGCGGGCACGAGCCAGCTCGCGGCGACCGCGAGCAGCGCGATGAGCGTGAACAGCAGGACGAGGAGCTGCGGCAGCCATGACGAGTGCCCGACGCGCTCGAGCGCGGGCGGCTGGGTCGACGTCTGCCATCGGTAGGCGGCGGCGTCGCGCGCCGCTGCGCGGTGACGGGCACGGGTTCGCGGCACGGCTCCATCGTATGGCGGGCGAATGGTCGCGCTCGTGACGGCAGGCTGGCCGGATGTTATCGGACATCGACATTCCGAGGCCGGTGGTCGAGTGCGCGGATGCTCCAGACTGAGCGGGTGAGTTCGCGAACGGATGCCCCGGTCTCGACGCCGAACGTCGACGCGCCCGCGCACGGGACGGCGCACGGCACGCTCGGGCTCGGTCAGGGGACGGCGCTGTACGTCGCGAGCGTGCTCGGAACGGGCATCCTCGTGCTGCCCGGGCTCGCGGCGGCGGCGGCCGGGCCGGCCTCGATCGTCGCCGTCGCGGCCGTACTCGTCCTCTCGGTGCCACTCGCGGGCACCTTCGCGGCGCTCGCCGCACGGTTCCCGGACGCGGGCGGTGTCGCCAGCTACGTCAGGCGCGCCCTCGGCCCGACCGCCGCGCGCATGACCGGCTACTGGTTCTACTTCGGGGTCTGCGTCGGGGCGCCGGTCGTGGCCGTCCTCGGCGGTGAGTATGTGGTGGCGGTGCTCGGCGTCGACCGCGCGGCCGTGCCGATCATCGGGTTCGCGCTCTTCGTGCCGCCGTTCATCGCGAACTGGTTCGGCGTGCGCATCGCCGGGTGGGTGCAGTTCGTGCTCACCGGTCTGCTGCTCGCCGTCGTGATCGGCGTCGTCGCTGCGACGTTCCCCGCCGCGGATGCCGCGAACTTCGAACCGTTCCTGCCGCACGGCTGGGCGGGCGTGGGGCTGGCGATCAGCCTGTTCGTCTGGGCGTTCGCGGGGTGGGAGGTCGGCACCCACATCGCCGGCGAGTTCCGCGACCCGCGTCGCACCATCCCGATCGCCACAGCCATCGCGATCGTCATCGTCGGGCTCGGCTACCTGTCGTTGCAGTTCGTGACCGTGGCGGTGCTCGGCGAACAGGCCGGTGACGGGCAGGTGCCGTTGCTGGCGCTCGTCGAGTCCACCGCGCCGGGCGTCGGATCGGTGCTCGTCGCGATCGTCGCCGGAATCGTCAGCCTGGGTGTGGTGAACGCCTACCTTCCGGCCTTCGGCAAGCTCGGCGCGGCCCTCGGGCGCGACGGCGACCTGCCCCGGTTCCTCGCAAAAGGCGCCGCCGACGGTGAGATCCCGCGCCGCTCGCTTGCCCTGACCGGTGCGCTCATCGTCGTCTATTTCGGACTCATGCTGCTGAACGGGCTCGACCTGACCGCGTTCATCCTGATCCACACCAGCAACATGGTCGCGATCTACGCCGCCGGGATGCTCGCCGCGACGCTGCTGCTGCGCCGTTGGAGCGTCGGCTGGTGGCTCGCGGTCGTCGCAACCGTGATGACCGCGGGGCTCCTCGTGCTCGCCTGGCAGAACCTGCTGGTGCCGCTCGTGCTCGCCGTGGCATCCGTCGCCGTGACCGTCGTGCGCCGCGTGCGCGGCCGCACGCCCTGAGCCATCGCGCGATGCGCGAATGTGGCATCCGATCGCGCTGTGCGTGAGGATGGAGCAATGACCGTTCCCGAGTACGCGCTGCGCGACGGCAACCGGATCCCCGCCCTCGGCCTCGGCACGTACGGGCTCGACGACGAAGTGGGCGTCGAGGCCGTCCTCTCAGCCATCGACGACGGCTACCGCCTCATCGACACCGCCTACAACTACGGCAATGAGGCCGCGGTGGGGGAGGCGCTCCGACGCACCAGCGTCGACCGCTCGGACCTTGTCATCACGACGAAGCTGCCCGGCCGGCACCACGGCACCGACGAGACGCTCGCGAGCTTCGAGGAGTCGAGGCGGCGACTCGGCCTCGAGTGGGTCGACCTGTACCTGATCCACTGGCCGAACCCGAGTGTCGACCGCTACGTCGAGACGTGGCGCACCATGATCACGCTGCGCGAGAAGGGCCTCGTGCGGTCGATCGGCGTGTCGAACTTCACCGAGGGCATGCTCAGACGCCTCCTCGACGAGACGGGGCTCATGCCCGTGGTGAACCAGGTGGAGCTGCACCCGTACTTCCCGCAGGCGGCGCTGCGCGACTTCCACGACGAGTACGGCATCAGGACCGAGAGCTGGAGCCCGCTCGCGAAGCGCAGCGAGCTCCTGCGGGAACCCGTGATCACCGAGCTCGCCGCCCGGTACGGTGTGACGCCGGCGCAGCTCGTGCTGCGCTGGCACGTCGAACTCGAGTCGATCCCGATCCCGAAGTCGGCTGACGCCGAGCGGCGGCGCACGAACCTCGACGTGTTCGGCTTCCAGCTCCTGCCGGAGGACGTCGAGGCCATCTCGTCGCTCGAGCGCGGACGTCTGAACGACGCCGACCCCGAGGTACACGAGGAGATGTGACCGAGGCGACCCCGCGCGAGTCCGGCGCGCCCGGCGGCCCAGCTGCCACCGAGCGCCCGGACGGGGTGTTCTCGGCTCGCTTCCGCTGGCTCAGCCTCGGGATGTTCGCGCTCGTCTTCCTCGCGGCGTTCGAGACCCTCGCGGTGACGACCGTGATGCCGCTGATCGCCGACGAGCTCGACGGCTGGTCCCTGTTCGCGGTCGCCTTCGCGATCCCGCTCGCCTCGGGCGTCGTCGGCATGGTGATCGCCGGCAACTGGTCCGATCGCGATGGGCCGATGGCGCCGCTCATCGCCTCGGCCATCATCTGGCTCATCGGCGTGCTGATCGCCGGAACGGCGACCGACATGGTCGTGTTCGTCATCGGACGGTTCGTCCACGGGTTCGCGGGCGCCGCCGTCATCGTCCCGCTCTATGTGATCGTCGCGCGGAAGTACCCGGAGTACCTCAGAGCCAAGGTGTTCGCGGGCTTCGCCGCGGCGTGGGTGATCCCGTCGATCGTCGGCCCCACCCTCGCCGGGCTGGTCGCCGAGGCGACGAGCTGGCACTGGGTGTTCCTCGGCGTCGCCGTGCTCGCGCTGCCGGTCAGCGTCATGGTGCTGGTGCCGCTCATCCGCGCGCGCCAGGAGCTCGCCGGCGACCGCGATGTGCCGTGGAGTGTACGACGCATCCTCTGGTCGCTCCTGGCTGCGGCAGCGGCGCTCGCGCTCGGCCTCGCGAAGGACCTCGGCGATCCGTGGCGCTGGGTGGCCGCGCCGATCGCGATCGTCGTGGTGCTCATCGCCGTCCGACCGCTCCTGCCCCCGGGAACCCTGTCCGGTCGCCGGGGTCTGCCCGCCACGGTGCTCATGCGCGCCATCGTCGCGGCGGCGTTCTTCGCGACGGAGGTCTATCTGCCCGCGTTCTTCCGCGACACGTACGAGATGCGGCCGAGCGTCGCCGGTGCCGTGCTCACGGGCGCCGGGGTGAGCTGGGCGGTCGCCAGCTGGCTGCAGGGGAAGCTCGACCGGGTGCCGAACACGCGCGTCGTCCGCATCGGCAGTGGCCTGCTGCTCGTCGCGCTCGTCCTCGTGCTCGCCGGCTCGGTGCTCACCTGGCACCCGGCGATCGGGTTCGTGGCCTGGACGCTCGCGGGCTTCGGCATGGGATTCATGTACCCCCGGTTCTCGGTCGCCGTCCTCGAGCTCTCGCCCAGACGGGAACAGGGGTTCAACAGCGCGGCCCTCACGATCGGGGAGTCGCTCGGGGCATCGGTGTCGATCGCGGTCACCGCGCTCGTCGCGAGCGCGTTCGCGTTCGACTGGTACTACCCCGAGTTCACCGTCACCGTCGTCGTGGCGCTCGTAGCGCTGCTGCTCGCCGGCCGGGTCCGGCCGCCGACCACCTCGGCAGGGTAGGTCGGACGGCGTCGCCCCGCCCCGACGGGCCGCGGGGAGAGAACTTCGGGCAGGCTACTACAATCGGACCGGAAATGTGAACGTGCACATTCACGGGCGAACGGTCGCAGGTGATGCAAGAGTCTGATGGAGGGCGAATGCCGAGCATCCGCGACGTCGCGCGCCTGGCCGAGGTGTCGCATCAGACGGTCTCGCGCGTGCTCAACCAGCATCCGAGCATCCGGCCCGAGACGAAGCAGCGGGTCCTCGAGGCGATGGAGACGCTGCAGTACCGGCCGAATCGGGCCGCACGTGCCCTCGTCACGAGCCGTTCGCGGACGATCGGCGTGCTCATGGCGACCACCGGTGAGTACGGCCCCTCGTCCTCGGTCGCCGCGATCGAGGATGCCGCGCGCGAGGCCGGGTACTGGGTCAACACCGCCAACCTCAGTGGCACCACGCCCGAGGCGATCCTCGAGGGTGTCGAGCACCTCATGGAGCAGGCGATCGAGGGTCTCGTGGTGATCGCGCCTCAGGTCCGGGTCTTCAACGTGCTCAGGGACCTCTCGCTCGGCGTGCCGTTCGTGAGCCTGCAATCGGCGTCCGGGGCGCTGCGCACCGAGCTCGCCGCCGACCAGGTGCACGGCGCGCGCGCGGCGACGCAGCATCTCATCGAGCTCGGGCATCACGAGATCGTGCACCTCGCGGGCCCGCGCGACTGGATCGAGGCCGAGAGCCGCATGCAGGGCTACTTGGAGGCGATGTCCGACGCCGATCTGCCGACGAGGCCCCCGATCCTGGGGGATTGGACGGCCGACTTCGGCTACTTCGCCGGCCGCGAGCTCGCGCGCCGTCGCGACTTCAGCGCGGTGTTCGCGGCGAACGACCTCATGGCGATCGGACTGATGCACGGCTTCCGCGATGCCGGGCTCGATGTGCCGAGAGCGGTGAGCGTCGTCGGGTTCGACGACATCCCCGTCTCCCCGCACGTCTGGCCGCCGCTCACGACCGTGCATCAGGAGTTCGCCGAGGCCGGGCGTCGCACGATGGCACTGCTGCTCGCCGAGATGCGTGGCGTCCACGTCGAGCCCGAGTCCCCGCTGCGTCCGAAGCTGGTCGTGAGGGAGTCGACGACCTCGCCGCTGGCGCTCCGCGCCGTGCAGTGACGGTGCCCTGACCGGGCCGGGCGGGGTCGCCCGAACGTCTCGGAATGGCATCGCTTCGCAAGACGTTCCGGATCGACTTGACACCCGGCGGGCCGAGATGCACGATGGTCTCCGATGTGAACGGTCACATGCCGGCGCATCGAGGCATCAGATTCGATTCCATCGACAGCGAGGTCATACGTGAGCCCGACGTTGCATTCGCCCGGGGTCGGCCAACCGCCGATTCTCGAGATGCGCTCCATCACCAAGGAATTCCCGGGCGTCAAAGCCCTCTCCGACGTGTCGATCACGGTGAAGGCCGGTGAGGTCCACGCCATCTGCGGCGAGAACGGCGCCGGGAAGTCGACCCTGATGAAGGTGCTCTCGGGCGTCTACCCCGTCGGCACCTACACCGGCGAGATCTGGTTCCGCGGGGAGCCGGTGGAGTTCAAGGACATCCGCGCGAGCGAGCACGCCGGCATCGCGATCATCCACCAGGAACTCGCGCTGATCCCCGAGCTGTCGATCACCGAGAACATCTTCCTTGGCAACGAGGTGGCCCGCGGCGGCCGCATCGACTGGGTCAAGGCCAAGCGCGAGGCGGTCGACCTGATGGCGCGCGTCGGACTCGTCGACAACCCCGACACCCAGATCAAGCACCTCGGGGTCGGCAAACAGCAGCTCGTCGAGATCGCCAAAGCGCTCGCCAAGAACGTCAAACTGCTGATCCTCGACGAGCCCACCGCCGCGTTGAACGAGGACGACTCCCAGCACCTGCTCGACCTCATCCTCGGGCTCAAGGGCAAGGGCATCGCGTCGATCATGATCAGCCACAAGCTCAACGAGATCGAGCAGATCGCCGACTCGATCACGATCATCCGCGACGGTCGCGCCATCGAGACGCTCGACGTGCGCGCCGGCGGCGTCGACGAGGATCGCATCATCCGCGGCATGGTCGGCCGCTCACTCGAGAGCCGCTACCCCGACCGCACCCCGAAGATCGGCGAGGTGTTCTTCGAGGTCCGCGACTGGACCGTGCAGCACCCGCAGGCGCCCGAGCGACTCGTCGCGAAGCACTCGAGCTTCCACGTGCGCCGCGGCGAGATCGTCGGTCTCGCGGGCCTCATGGGTGCCGGCCGCACCGAGCTGGCGATGAGCCTCTTCGGCCGGTCCTACGGCAACTATCTGTCGGGCACCATCATCAAGGACGGCAAAGAGATCGTCCTGAAAGACGTCGAGGCCGCCATCGATCACGGGCTCGCCTACGTGAGCGAGGACCGGAAGGTGCTCGGGCTGAACCTGCTGGACTCCATCAAGCGCTCGATCGTCTCGGCCAAACTCTCGAAGATCGCCAAGCGCGGCGTCGTCGACGACACCCGCGAGGCGGGTATCGCCGAGGACTACCGGAAGCAGCTGCGCATCAAGACGCCGAGCGTCGACGCCGGCGTCTCGAAGCTCTCGGGCGGCAACCAGCAGAAGGTCGTCCTCGCGAAATGGATGTTCACAGACCCCGACCTGCTGATCCTCGACGAGCCGACCCGCGGCATCGACGTGGGGGCGAAGTACGAGATCTACACGATCATCCAGAAGCTCGCCGCGCAGGGCAAGGGCGTCATCCTCATCTCGAGTGAGCTGCCCGAGCTGCTCGGCATCGCCGACCGCATCTACACCGTCTTCGAAGGCCAGATCACCGATGACATCCCCGCATCCGACGCGACCCCGGAGAACCTCATGCGCAGCATGACCTCCGCCAAGAAGAAGGCAATCGCATGACCAGCGCGACCGAAACCAGCCCGAAGAAGAAGAGCGGCGGGCTCGCCGACATCCGCAAGGCGTTCGGCGGCGGCCAGTCGACCCTGCGCCAGTTCGGCATCCTCGGGTCGCTCATCGTCATCATCGTGTTCTTCCAGATCATGACGGACGGGCTCACCCTCTCGCCGACGAACCTCATCAACGTCGTCAACCAGTACTCGTACATCCTGATCCTGGCGATCGGCATGGTGATGGTCATCATCATGGGGCACATCGACCTCTCCGTCGGGTCGGTGGCCGCGTTCACCGGCATCGTGGTCGCGAAGTCCATGGCGGATTGGAACCTGCCCTGGCCGTTCGCGATCCTGCTCGGCCTCCTCGTCGGCGTGGCGATCGGCGCGTGGCAGGGCTTCTGGGTCGCCTATGTGGGGGTTCCGGCCTTCATCGTGACCCTGGCCGGCATGCTCATCTTCCGCGGCGCGAACCAGGTCGTCGGCCAGTCCACGACCGTGCCCGTTTCGCCCGAGTTCGGCAAGATCGGGGCCGGGTACCTGCCAGAGCTCGCCCTGCCGCTGAACTTCAACGTGCTGACGATGGTGCTGGGCGTCCTGGGCGTCGCCTGGATCGTGTGGAACGAGCTCCGCCTCCGCGCGCAACAGCGCAAGACCGGGTCGTCCATGGCACCGGCGTGGGTCTCGATCCTGAAGGTCGTCGTCCTCTCGGGCGTCATCCTCTGGGCCGCATGGCTCTTCGCGACCGGCCGCCCGGGTACGAGCTTCCCGATCTCGGGCATCATCCTCGTCGTCCTGGTGATCGTGTACTCGTTCGTCACGAACAACACGATCTTCGGCCGGCACATCTACGCGGTCGGCGGCAACCGTCTGGCCGCGACGCTCTCGGGCGTCAAGGACCGCCGTGTCGACTTCTTCGTCATGATGAACATGTCGGTCCTCGCGGCACTCGCCGGCATGATCTTCGTCGCCCGGTCGACGGCCTCCGGGCCGCAGGACGGCAACGGCTGGGAGCTCGACGCCATCGCATCCGTGTTCATCGGCGGCGCGGCCGTCTCGGGCGGCATCGGCACCGTGATCGGCTCGATCATCGGTGGTCTCGTCATGGCCTTCCTGAACAACGGTCTGCAGCTGCTCGGCGTCGGCGCCGACTTCGTCTCGATCATCAAGGGGCTCGTGCTCCTGCTCGCGGTGGGTGTCGACGTGCTCAGCAAGCGCAGCGGCGGCCCGTCCATCCTCGGCATCTGGTCGCGTCGCCGGCAGGCACGTCTCGAGACCGCCGCCCCCGAAGCTCCCGCCGTCGTACCGACGGCCGGGACGAATGAGACGAGCCAGCCGGCCGACGTCGTGCGCGACTGACGCGCACCCGCCGAATCGTCTCACCACACCAAGAGAGAAAGTGACACATCGATGAAGAGAATCGCTTTGACGGCAACCGCCGTGGCAGCGGCGGCAGCATTGGCGCTGGCCGGTTGCGCGAGCGGCGAGCGCGGTGGCTCCGACGCCGGCAGCTCCGAGTCGGCCGGCTTCCCGGCCGACTCCACGATCGGCGTCGCCCTTCCCGACAAGACCTCGGAGAACTGGGTGCTCGCGGGCGGACTGTTCGAGTCCGGGCTCAAGGATGCCGGGTTCAAGCCCGACGTCCAGTACGCTCCCGCGTCGAACACCGTCGCCGAGCAGCAGAACCAGATCTCGGCCATGATCACCAACGGTGCGAAGGTCATCGTGATCGGTGCGAAGGACGGCAAGCAGCTCGGCACGCAGCTCCAGCAGGCTGCGGATGCGGGCGTGAAGATCATCGCGTACGATCGGCTTCTCGAGAACACCGAGAACGTCGACTACTACGTGGCGTTCGACAACTTCAAGGTGGGCCAGCTGCAGGGTGAGGCGCTGCTCGAGGGTCTCGCCGCACGCTCGGGTCACGACGCCCCGTGGAACATCGAGCTCTTCTCGGGCTCGCCCGACGACGCCAACTCGGCGGTCTTCTTCAACGGCGCGATGGACGTGCTGCAGCCGAAGATCGACGACGGCACGCTCGTCGTCGCGTCGGGTCAGACCGAGATCGCGCAGACCGCGACCGAGGGCTGGCTGGCCGAGAACGCGCAGAGCCGCATGGACTCGCTGCTGACCTCGACCTACGGCGACAAGGAGATCGACGGTGTCCTCTCGCCGAACGACACCCTGGCGCGTGCCATCCTCACGTCGGCCCAGCAGGCCGGCAAGGACGTCACCAAGATCACCGTGACCGGCCAGGACTCCGAGGTCGAGTCGGTCAAGTCGATCATGGACGGCATCCAGTACTCGACCATCAACAAGGACACCACGCTCCTGGTCGAGCAGACGATCAAGATGATCGAGCAGCTTCAGAAGGGTGAAGAGGTCGACGTCAACGACACCGAGCAGTACGACAACGGCGTGAAGGTCGTTCCCGCGTACCTGCTCGACCCGGTGATCGTCACCAAGGAGAACGCTGCCGAGGCATACGCCAACAACCCGAATCTCCTCGAGATCGTGAACGCGGCGGGCTGACCCCAGCTCCCGTTCCACACGCGGCCCCCGCGCCGGCTCATCGCCGGCACAGGGGCCGCGTTCGTGTGCCAGGCGTTGTGACGGCGGAGTGTGAGCGCTAACATCACATGCTGTTAGCGCTCACAATTCGGGACGGAGACGTCGGCAGCATGGGATTCAGCCCTGAGATCGAAGCGGCGATCGGCGTGATTCGCGAGGACGTCGCGCGCTTGCACGGCGAGCTGACCCGATACGGACTGGTGATCTGGACGGGTGGCAATGTCTCGGGCCGCGTGCCCGGCGCAGACCTGTTCGTCATCAAGCCCTCCGGGGTCTCGTACGACGACCTCGCTCCCGATAACATGATCCTCTGCGACCTCGAGGGCAACGTGATCCCCGGGTCGCCGGGTTCCGATCGCAGCCCGTCGAGCGACACCGCCGCGCACGCCTACGTGTACCGGCACATGCCCGAGGTCGGCGGCGTCGTACACACGCATTCGACGTACGCGACCGCGTGGGCCGCGCGCGGCGAGGAGATCCCGTGCGTGATCACGGGCATGGCCGACGAGTTCGGCGGCCCCATCCCCGTCGGTCCGTTCGCGATCATCGGTGACGAGTCGATCGGCGAGGGCATCGTGCAGACCCTGAGTGGTCACCGGTCCCGGGCGGTGCTCATGCAGAACCATGGCCCGTTCACCATCGGGGTGGACGCGAAGGACGCGGTGAAAGCCGCAGTGATGGTCGAGGACGTCGCACGTACCGTCCACCTCGCTCGCGAGGCCGGACCCCTCATCCCGATTCCGCAGGACCAGATCGACCGCCTCTTCGATCGATACCAGAACGTCTATGGACAGAGCGGGGACGCGCGTCGATGAGCGAGCAACGCAGGGATCGAGCGGATGCCTCGCGCGAGGCGATCCTCGCCGGCCGCACCACACTCGGCATCGAGCTCGGCTCGACCCGCATCAAGGCGTGTCTGGTCGACGCCGAGGACCCGTCGCTCGTGCTCGCCGTCGGCAGCCATGCGTGGGAGAACGAGTTCGTCGACCGCCGCTGGACGTACTCGCTCGACGCCGTGTGGAACGGGTTGCAGGCGGCGTACGCGGATCTCGTCGCCGATGTGGATCGCCGACACCACGTGCGGCCGGAGACGTTCGGCGTCATCGGGGTCTCGGCCATGATGCACGGCTACCTCGCATTCGACGCGGCCGGCGAGCTGCTCGTGCCGTTCCGCACGTGGCGCAACACCTCGACGGGGCCGGCCGCGGCCGAGCTCAGCGAGCTGTTCGGCGTGAACATCCCGCTGCGCTGGTCGGTCGCGCACCTCGCGCAGGCGGTCCTCGACGAGGAGCCGCATGTGCCGCGCATCGACATGCTCACCACCCTCGCCGGGTACGTGCACTGGCGGCTTACCGGCCGCAGGGTGCTCGGCGTCGGCGACGCGTCGGGCATGTTTCCGATCGGTGCTGCCCCGGAAGGCGCTGCCCCGGAAGGCCCTGCCCCGGAAGGTGGTGCCCCGGAAGGTGCTGCCCCGGTCGGCGCCGCCCCGGAAGGTGGTGCTCGGATCGCCGGCTCCGCCGCGGCGCACGTCTACGACGCGGAGCTGCTCGAGCGATTCGACGAGCGGTTCGCCGCTCGCGCGTCTGGACTGCGGCTCGCCGCGGTGCTTCCCGAGGTGCTCCCGGCCGGCGCTGCCGCGGGCGAGCTCACCGCGGAGGGGGCCGCGCTGCTCGATCCGACCGGCACACTTCGCCCCGGCGTCGCGCTGTGCCCGCCGGAAGGAGACGCCGGCACCGGCATGGTGGCGACGAACGCCGTGTCGCCGCGCACAGGGAATGTGAGCGCCGGGACGAGCATCTTCGCCATGGTCGTGCTCGAGCGCCCGCTCGCGCACGCCCACGACGAAGTCGATCTCGTGACGACGCCGGCCGGCGACCCGGTGGCGATGGTGCATTGCAACAACGGTGCGAGCGAGCTCGCAGCCTGGGCCGGCGTGTTCACGCGGTTCGCCGAGCTCGCGGCGGGGCGCGACGCGACCGTCGACGTCGACGCGGTCTACGAGCTGTTGTTCAGCGAAGCGCTCGAGGGCGAGCCGGATGCGGGCGGCGTGCTGGCGTACAACACCCTGGCCGGCGAACCGATCGTGGAGTTGCCGGAGGGCCGGCCCATGATCGTCCGAACTCCCGACAGCCGGCTCACGCTCGCGAACGTCATGCGTGCCCAGTTGTACGGCGTGTACGGCACGCTCGCGCTCGGCATGCGCGTCCTCACGGATGAGGGGGTCGCGCTGGACCGGATGTATGCGCACGGCGGCATCTTCCGCACGGCGGGCGTCGCGCAGCGCCTGCTCGCGGGCGCCCTCGCAGCGCCGGTCGCCGTCGGTGACACCGCGTCCGAGGGCGGTGCCTGGGGCATGGCCGTGCTCGCCGCCTACGCGGCGGAACCGAGCGGACGCGATCTCGGCGCGTACCTCGACGATCACGTCTTCGCGCAGTCCGCTTTCGCCATCGCCGACCCCGATCCCGACGACGTCGCGGGCTTCGCGACCTATCTCGGCCGGTACCGAGCCGGGCTCGCCGCCGAGGCGGCGGCCGTCGAGGCGCTCTGAACCGGCCGGAGAGACACCCGGCACCCCACACCATCGCCGCACCGCCGCGGCCGAACAGGAAGACGAACCCCATGCCCCGTACACCGCTGACGACGAGCCTCGACCACTCCGAGGTCTGGTTCCTCACCGGGAGCCAGCACCTCTACGGCGAGGAGACGCTGCGGCAGGTCGCCGAGCAGTCCCAGCGCGTCGTCGAACAGCTGGACGGCGCGGCCGACGTGCCCGTGAAGGTCGTCTGGGTGCCGGTGCTGACCGATTCGGCCGCCATCAAGCGCGTCATGCTCGAGGCGAACGCGGCCGAGCAGGTCATCGGCGTCGTGACCTGGATGCACACGTTCAGCCCGGCCAAGATGTGGATCGCGGGGCTCGAGGCGCTGCAGAAGCCGCTCGCGCACCTGCACACGCAGGCCGACGTCGAGCTGCCGTGGGCCGAGATCGACTTCGACTTCATGAACCTCAACCAGGCGGCGCACGGCGATCGCGAGTTCGGGTACATCCAGACCCGCCTGGGCGTGCCGCGGAAGACGATCGTCGGCCACGCGAGCGACCCGCGCGTGCAGCGGGAGCTCGCGACCTGGCAGCGGGCCGCGGCGGGCCTCGCGGCGAGCCGTGACCTCAAGCTCGCGCGCTTCGGCGACAACATGCGCTTCGTCGCGGTGACCGAGGGCGACAAGACCGAGGCGGAGATCCGGCTCGGCGTGCAGGTCAACACCTGGGGCGTGAACGAGCTCGCCGAGTCGGTCGCCGCGGCGACCGACGCCGAGGTCGACCTGCTCGTGCAGGAGTACGAGGATCTCTACGACGTCGTGCCCGAGCTGCGTCGCGGCGGCGAACGGCATCAATCGTTGCGCGACGGCGCGGCGATCGAGCTCGGGTTGCGCGCGTTCCTCGAGGAGGGGGGATTCGGCGCGTTCACGACGAACTTCGAGGACCTCGGCGCGCTGAAGCAGCTGCCCGGCCTCGCGGTGCAGCGACTGCAGGCCGAGGGGTACGGATTCGGCGCCGAGGGTGACTGGAAGACCGCGGTGCTCGTTCGCATCGCCAACGTCATGGGTGCCGGGCTGCCCGGCGGCGCGAGCCTCATGGAGGACTACACCTATGACCTCACGCCTGGTGACGAGCTGATCCTCGGGTCGCACATGCTCGAGGTGTCGCCCTCGCTCACGACGGCCAAGCCGTCGCTCGAGATCCACCCGCTCGGCATCGGCGGGAAGGACGACCCGGTCCGGCTCGTGTTCACCGCGGACCCGGGACCGGCGGTCGTCGTCGCGCTGTCGGACCTGCGTGAGCGCTTCCGCCTGACGGCGAATGTGGTGGAGAACGTGCCGCCGAGGCATCCGCTGCCGAAGCTGCCCGTCGGACGCGCGATCTGGAAGCCGCAGCCCGACTTCCAGACCAGTGCCGCCGCGTGGCTGACCGCGGGCGCCGCCCACCACACCGTCATGTCGACGGCGGTCGGCATCGAGGTCTTCCGCGATTTCGCCGAGCTTGCGAAGATCGAGCTGCTCGTCATCGACGAGGAGACCACCACGCGCGGCTTCGATCGCGAGGTGCGGTGGAACCAGGCGTATTACCGCCTGGCGCAGGGTCTCTAGGCGCATGGCGCAGGTCCGGGAGGGAGGTCGCGTGGGCGAGACGGATGCCTCGGGCCGGGCGGGCCCCCCGGTGGGCTCCGCCGTCCCGGCCGTCGTGCCGACCATGTTCGACGTGGCGCGCCGCGCGGGCGTCTCGCACCAGACCGTCTCGCGCGTGCTCAACGGGCTGACCGGGGTCGCCGCGTCGACCAAGGTGCGCGTCGAGGCGGCGATCGCGGAGCTCGGGTACACGCCCTCGCCGGCGGCGCGGGCGATGGCCATGCGACGGTCTGGGACGATCGGGCTCATCCAGGCGGGGCGACCCGACTACGGGCCGTCGAGTGCGGCGCTCGGCTTCAACGAGGCCGCGCGGGACGCCGGGTACACGGTGAGCCAGGTGAGCATGCGCACGCTGGACGCCGTTGCGCTGCGCCAGGCCGTTCACCAGCTGGTGCTGCAACGCGTCGAGGCGATCGTGCTGATCGCGGGTGAGCGCGAAGCGGCCGAGGTGCTCCGCGGCATCGATGCGGGCGTGCCGCTCGTCGCGGTCGCGTCCGAGCCCGAACCCGGCATGCACCGGGTCGCACTCGACCAGTACGGGGGCGCTGTGCGTGCGACCGAGCACCTCATCGAGCTCGGGCACCGCAGGATCGTGCACGTCACGGGTCCGGACGATTCGATGGACGCCGCGGAGCGGCGGCGCGCGTGGGCGGACACGATGCGCGCGCACGGGCTCGAGGTTCGGCCGGCTCTGGTGGGGGACTGGCTTGCCGCGTCCGGGTACGAGATCGGCCGGGAGATCCTCACCGAGGGCTGGGCGACCGCGGTCTTCGCGGGAAACGATCAGATGTCGTTGGGGCTGTTGCGCGCGTGCCATGAGGCCGGGGTCGACGTGCCGGGCGCGCTCAGCGTCGTCGGGTTCGACGACATCCCTGAGGCGGCCTTCTTCACGCCGACGCTGACGACCGTCCGGCAGGACTTCGACTCGCTCGGACGCGACGTCATGGCGACCGTGCTGGATTCCGTGCGCGATGACGCGGGCGCGCGCGACCGGACGGCGCGTGTCCCCGAGCTCGTCGTCCGCGCGAGCACGGCGCCGCCGCACGTCGAGTAGCGAGCGACGGCGGCGGCGCACGTCGAGTAGCGAGCGACGGCGCTAGTCGCGTGGCGGCAGTTCCTGGAGCGTCCAGCGGTTGCCGTCGGGGTCACGGAACGTGACGAACCGGCCCCAGGCCTGCTCGTCGACGCCCTCGGCGTCGACGCCCTTCGCGACGAGGTCGGCGAGCGCCTGGTCGGCGTCGGGAATGACGACCTGGATCACGTCGAGTGTGCCCGGCTCGACGCCGCTGCCGAGGCCCTCGCCGATCGCGATCGAGCACGCCGAACCGGGCGGCGTGAGCTGCACGAACCGCAGGCCTTCCATGACGCGCTGGTCGAAGTCGGGGTTGAACCCGATGTTGACGTAGAACTCCTTCGCACGGTCGACATCGGTCACCGGCACGAAGATGAGCTCGATCTTCCAGTCCATGGTCTGCTCCTTCAGAGGGATCGACTTCAGTGGATCGACGCGGGCGGCTCCATCCGACCGCGCTGCGGCCAGTCTGGCGAAGCATCCGGTCACAATCTGTCCTGATGAGCGACGTCGATGCGGTGCGCGGATCCCGGATGGAAGGATGGCTCGCATGGCGAATCACGAGCTGCACATCACCGACGACCCCGCGGCCGACGAGCTGTTGTCGTCCGACCCGTTCGCGCTGCTGGTCGGCATGCTGCTCGATCAGCAGGTCGCCATGGAGACCGCCTTCGCCGGGCCACTGAAGATCCGCGAGCGGCTCGGATCGATCGACCCCGAGACCATCGCGGCGACCGACCTCGACGAGTTGACCGCGATCTTCCAGCAGACACCCGCGGTCCACCGGTACCCCGGATCGATGGCCGGCCGGGTCCAGGCGCTCGCGGCGGCGATCTGGGACGAGTGGGGCGGCGAGGCATCCGCCATCTGGACCCGCGGCGAGCCGTCGGGAGCCGACGTGCTCAAGCGGCTGAAAGCGCTGCCCGGCTTCGGCGACCAGAAGGCGCGCATCTTCCTGGCGCTGCTCGGCAAGCAGTACGGCCTCGCGGCGCCGGGCTGGCGCGAGGCCGCCGGCGCCTACGGCGAGGAAGGGTCCTTCCGGTCGGTCGCCGACATCGTGAGCCCCGAGTCCCTGGCGAAGGTGCGCGAGACCAAGCAGGCCGCGAAGGCCGCGGCCAAGGCGGCGAAGGGCTGACGGATGTCTCGGCGCCGGCCCGCGCTCCGGCGGACTCTCCCTCGCGAGTAGGGGGCCGGAACCGCTCTCGCGAGTGATGTGCGGTCGACCGCCCGATGGGAGAGTGAGCGCATGAGCACGCCCGATGCACCCCAGCCGCCGGTGCCGCCCGCGCCCCCGCGGCCGCCGGCCGTGGCAGAACCGCACGGCCCGGACGCACCGACCGGACCGGACCGACCCGACGCGTGGTCGGTGGAGATCGTGACCTGGTCCGTCGTCGTCTCCGCGGCGGTGCCCCTGTACGCGGTGAGCGTGCCGATCGATGCCGCGACATACGGCGTGCACGTGGCCGTCGCATTCGGGATCGGACTGTTGCAAGCCGGTGCGCTGCCGCTCGCGATGCGCTGGCCGTGGGCCGCGGTCGCGGCATTCCTCACGGGTCACGTCCTGTTCCTCCTGCTCGGCGCCGCCCCGCACGGCGCCCCCTGGCCGGTGAGCGTGCCGCAGATGATCCTGCTCGCGCTCATCGTCGGGCTGCTCGCGTGGCGCGGCGGGCTGCGCCCGGCGCTCGTGCTGTGGCTCGGCGGCGTGCTCGTGCCGCTCGGGCTCGCGTTCCTCCCGGACCGTGGGGCGACGCTCGACGGGGTGGTCGCGAACCTCGTGACGAGCGCATCGGTCACGGCGGTCGCTCTCGGTGCGGGCTGGCTCGCCGACACGATGCGGAGCCGGTTCACCGCCGAGCTCGACGAGGAACGCAAGCTCGGCGCTGCCGAGCACGAGCGCCGGCTCATCGCGGAGGAGCGCACGCGCATCGCGCGCGAGCTGCACGACGTGGTCGCGCACCGTATGTCGATCATCCAGGTGCAGGCGACGAGCGCGCCGTACCGGCTGCCCGGGCTCGACGAGCCCGTCGTCGCCGAGTTCGGTGAGATCGCTGCGACGGCGCGCGGGGCCATGGCGGAGATGCGCGAGCTGCTCACGGTGCTGCGTGATCCCGACGGCGAAGCCGAGACCGCGCCTCAGCCGGGCCTCGACGACCTGCCGGCGCTCGTCGACAGCGTGGCCCGCACCGGCCTGCCCGTGACCGCATCGTTCGACGAGTCCGTCCGCGGCGGCGCCCTCGCCGGGCAGATGAGCTATCGGATCGTGCAGGAGGCGCTGAGCAATGTGCTCCGGCACGCCCCCGGCGCGACGACCGCGGTCGCGGTGCGCGCGCAGGGCGCGGCCGTCGTGGTGACGGTCGAGAACGCGCCGACGGATGCCCCGGCGGGCGCGCCCGCGGATGACGGCGCGGGACTCGGTCACGGGCTGATCGGCATGCGCGAGCGTGCGCGGCTCGTCGGTGGCACGATCGAGGTGGGGCCGACGCCGCTCGGCGGGTTCCGGGTGCACGCCGTGCTCCCGATGTCCGCCCCGCGGGAGGATTCGTGACGATCACGGTGCTCATCGCCGACGACCAGGCGATGGTGCGGGCCGGCTTCGCCGCCGTGCTCGATGCGCAGGACGGCATCAGCGTGGTCGGGCAGGCCGCCGACGGCACCGAGGCGGTGCGCCTCGCGCACGAGCTGCGCCCCGACGTCGTCGTCATGGACGTGCGCATGCCCGGAATGAACGGCATCGAGGCCACCGCTGCCCTGCAGACCCCGCCGCGTTCGAGCGACTACGTGCCCAGGGTGCTCATGCTCACCACGTTCGACATCGACGAGTACGTGCACGCCGCGCTCCGTGCGGGCGCGAGCGGGTTCCTGCTGAAGGATGCGCTGCCCGACGAGGTCGCGCGCGCGGTGCGGGTGATCGCCGCCGGCGATGCGCTGCTCGCACCGAGCGTCACACGGCGGCTCATCGAGGACGTGACCCGACGGGCGCCCGCGCCCGTCGTCGACGAACATCTGCTCGCGACGCTTACGTCGCGTGAGCGCGAGGTGCTCGAGCTGGTCGCGCGCGGCCGGTCGAACCAGGAGATCGCGACCGAGCTCTTCATCGCCGAGCAGACGGTCAAGACCCACGTGAGCAAGATCCTGCAGAAGCTCGCGCTGCGCGACCGCGTGCACGCCGTCGTGTTCGCGTACGACACCGGCCTGGTGCGCCCGGGCTCCTGACACGTGGGTGCGACCGGACGGTCGCGCGAAGCGCGCGGGGAGCATGGCGGGCCGTACCGGGGTAGGGGGGTCGGAACGGCTCCGGCGGGCGATGCTCCGGCTGCAACCGCGTTCCTAACCTGCACCGGACGGGCGGAGAGACCGCCCCGTTCGGAGAGGATCCTTCGATGACGCTCGCCGCCGACCGGACCACCGGCCCGCGTACCCCGGAGCCCTCCCGTGGTGGCCGCGACGCGGCCGTCGACGCCGCGCGCGCCGCCTGCCTCCTGGTGGTCTTCGTGCTGCACGCCATGATGGTGGGCGTCAGCGTGGGGCCGGACGGGCCGGTCCTCGAGAACGCGTTCGACGGCTGGGCGTGGTTCGCGCCCGTCTCGTGGGTCGTGCAGGTCATGCCGCTCTTCTTCGTGATCGGCGGCTACGCGGGGTGGACCGCGTGGCGGCGCAGCCGGGAGCGAGGGGACGGTGCGACGGGCTTCGTGCGCGGTCGGCTGGGCCGGCTCGTCCGGCCCGCGATCGTGCTGATCCTCGTCGTCGCTGCGGGCCTCGTCGCGCTCACGATGGCGGGCGTCCCGGCCGACGTCGTCGAGATCGCGGGCCACCGCATCGGCCAGCCGCTCTGGTTCCTCGCTGTCTACCTGGGGTGCACGGCGCTCGTGCCCGCGATGGTGCGGCTGCATGAGCGGCATCCGGTCACCACCGTCGTCGCGCTCGCCGTGGCGGTCGTCGCTGTCGACGCGACGCGCTTCGCGACCGGCATCGACGCGATCGGCTTCGCCAACCTCGCCTTCGTCTGGCTGCTCATGCAGCAGCTCGGCTTCTGGCTCGCAGACGGCCGCATCGAGCGGATGTCCCGGCGTGGACGCATCCGTCTCGCCGTGTCTGCGCTCGCGGCGTTGCTGGTGGTCACGCTCGCGGGGCCGTACTCAGCGGATCTCTTCGCGAACCTCAACCCGCCGACCGTGTGCCTCGTGCTCCTCGGCGTCGCGCAGCTGATGCTCTTCAGCCTGGTGCGGGCACCACTGAGGCGCTGGGCCGGGCGCGATGCGCCGGCCGCCGCGATCGCGCGATTCGGCGAGTGGGGCATGACGCTCTACCTGTGGCATCTGCCGGCGTTCGTCGCGGTCGCCGGGCTGCTGCTCGTCGGCCATGAGGTCGTCGGGGTCGAGCTGCCCGAGCCGCTCACGGCGCCGTGGTGGCTGAGCCGGCCGCTGTGGCTGGTCGCGGCGGCGCTGGCGACGGCGCTCGTCGTGCGCGGGTTCGCTCGGTGGGAGCGGGGGAGCGCGCGTCGCGGCGGCGCGACCCGGCTCGCGCCGACATGGCGCGTGGTGCCGGTGTGGCTCGCGGTGCCGGCCGGGGTGGTCGGCGTCGGGGTTCTGCTCGTCATCGGGTTCGCGCCGGTTCCCGCGTGCGTCGCGCTCGCACTGCTCGCGGTCGCGCTTCGCGGTGCGAGGCGGCCGGTGGCCGAGACATCCGTCGCCCGCGTGGCGCTACGCGCCTGAGCGTTCGGCCGAGCCCGGGCCCTCGACGAGGAAGCCGGCGATGACGAGCGCGAGGGTGCGTGGATCCCAGAGGTGATCGGATGCCTCGAGCTCGCGTCGCTCGGCGTGCGCGAGCGACGACACGAGCGAGTCGGCCGCAGGCCCCATCACCTCGAGGGTCTGTGCGCCGACGAGCACGAGCACGGGCTGGTCGACCCCTGCCAGGAGCTCGGTGCGCGGAGCGGACTGCGCCCAGGCGAGCGCTTCGGCGTCGGGTTCGAGGCTCGGTGCGATCGCGGTCATCACGGGCCATGCATCGCTCGACCTCGACTGTTCGAGCCACTCACGCGGCATGTCGCGCATGAAGAACTCGACCGTGGCGGCGCCGTCTCCCGCCGCGATGCGGTCGCGCAGGTCGGCGAGGAATGCGGCGCCCTCGCCGCCCTGTTCGGGGTCGAGCGGGACCTCGAACACGACGACCTTGGAGACCGGGAGACCGGCGGCGGCGGCCGCGAGCGCGATCGCTCCGCCCGAGGAGTTGCCGAACAGCGTCACCGCATCGTCGGTGCCCTCGGTGAGCACGCCGATCAGGGCGCGCAGGTCCTCGAGCGACTGCGCGAGCGTGATGGGACCGGCCGCCGGGCTGTCACCTCGGCCGCGCCGGTCGTAGCGCACGACCTCGAAGCCGTGGCCGGCGAGCTGGTGCTGCAACTCGGTCGTGGCCGGGTCGAACGCGCGGAACTGGAAGGCGCCGTCGACGAGGATGACGGGCGGCCCCGAGCCCTCCCGGTCGAAGCCGATGCGCGTGCCGTCGCTCGAGATCGTGAACTCGGTCATGTGGCAAGGCTAGGTCGGCCAGGACTTCGCCGCGAGGGGTCTCGCGACACGCTGAGATGGGCCGGGCGATGTCGGTGGGTGGTGGCAGCATTGCAGTCACAACACCATATGTAGGGGTCGGTGGTCCGAGTGGCCACCAGGTGTCCGGGTCGCGACACGCCGAGGCATCCATTCACAGGCAAGTTTCTCCGAATGGGTCACAGGTGTGGATAACCGGAGGCGAGCGGCGTGAATCCGCGGTCGGCGAGGCGCCGGCCTGGGGATGGGCCGTGGATAACCCCGTGGAAAACTACACGAATGTAACTACTGCATCTTGGGGTCGTTCCGTTCGGTGAACACAAGATGTAGTATTGAAGGACGCGAGCGACACCGCTCGAATCGGGGGAGATCGGCTCTTCAGGAGCCCGTGAGAACGAGGGAAACACATGACGGTCACGGTGTACACCAAGCCTTCTTGCGTGCAGTGCAATGCCACGTACCGCGCGCTCGACAGCAAGGGCATCGAGTACGAGGTGCTCGACCTCTCGGTCGACGAGAGCGCGCTCGAGCACGTCAAGGGTCTGGGGTACCAGCAAGCGCCCGTCGTGGTGACCGACGAAGACCACTGGTCGGGCTTCCGCCCCGACAAGATCTCGGAACTCGCTGACCGTCTCGCGTAATCGTTCGGTTGAGGGCCTCGATACGCTCGCGGGCGCTCGCGACTCCACCAACGGGTCCGCACGGAGGATCAGAGGAGAGAAGATGACGAACCTCGTCTACTTCTCGAGCGTGTCCGGCAACACGCACCGCTTCATCGAGAAGCTCGGGCGTCCGTCGGCGCGCATTCCGCTCTACGCACGTGAGGAGCCGCTGCGTGTCGATGAGCCGTACGTGCTCGTCGTACCGACCTACGGCGGCGGTGACGGCAACGGCGCCGTGCCGAAGCAGGTCATCAAGTTCTTGAACGACCCGGCGAACCGTGGGCTGCTGCGTGGCGTGATCGCCGCCGGCAACACCAACTTCGGCACCGCATACGGGCTTGCGGGCGACATCATCGCCCGCAAGACCGGCGTGCCGCACCTGTACAGATTCGAAGTATTCGGAACACCAGACGACGTGCGCGCCGTCAATGAGGGATTGGAAGCATTTTGGTTGAAGCAGCTGACGGCGTAGCGCTCATCGAGGCTCCGCGCCAGGCGATGGACTACCACTCGCTGAACGCGATGCTGAACCTGTACGGCCCGAACGGCGAGATCCAGTTCGACAAAGACCGCGAGGCGGCTCGCGAGTACTTCCTGCAGCACGTCAACCAGAACACCGTCTTCTTCCACTCGCTGAAAGAGCGGCTCGACTACCTCGTCGAGAAGGAGTACTACGAGCAGGCCGTGCTCGACCAGTACTCGTTCGAGTTCATCCAGAAGCTCAACGACCTCGCGTACTCGAAGAAGTTCCGCTTCGAGACGTTCCTCGGCGCGTTCAAGTACTACACGAGCTACACGCTCAAGACCTTCGACGGCAAGCGCTACCTCGAGCGCTTCGAAGACCGCGTCGTGATGACCGCGCTCGGCCTCGCGCAGGGCGACGAGCAGCTCGCCGTGAACCTCGTCGAAGAGATCATCGGCGGTCGCTTCCAGCCGGCGACGCCCACCTTCCTCAACACGGGCAAGGCGCAGCGCGGTGAGCTCGTCTCGTGCTTCCTGCTGCGCATCGAGGACAACATGGAGTCGATCTCGCGCGGGATCAACTCGGCGCTGCAGCTCTCCAAGCGCGGTGGCGGCGTGGCGCTGTCGCTCTCGAACATCCGCGAGGCCGGTGCGCCGATCAAGCAGATCGAGAACCAGTCGTCGGGCATCATCCCCGTCATGAAGCTGCTCGAGGACAGCTTCAGCTACGCGAACCAGCTCGGAGCCCGGCAGGGCGCCGGTGCCGTGTACCTGAACGCGCACCACCCCGACATCATGCGGTTCCTCGACACGAAGCGTGAGAACGCCGACGAGAAGATCCGCATCAAGACGCTCTCGCTCGGCGTCGTCGTGCCCGACATCACCTTCGAGCTCGCGAAGAACGGCGAGGACATGTACCTCTTCTCGCCGTACGACGTCGAGCGCGTGTACGGCACGCCGTTCGGTGACATCTCGATCACCGAGAAGTACCGCGAGATGGTCGACGACCCGCGCATCAAGAAGACGAAGATCAACGCGCGCGAGTTCTTCCAGACGATCGCCGAGATCCAGTTCGAGTCGGGCTACCCCTACATCGTGTTCGAGGACACGGTGAACAAGGCGAACCCGATCAAGGGCCGCATCAACATGTCGAACCTGTGCTCTGAGATCCTGCAGGTCAACACGCCGACGACGTATAACGAAGACCTCTCGTACAACGAGATCGGCAAGGACATCAGCTGCAACCTCGGTTCGCTGAACATCGCGCTCACCATGGACTCGCCCGACTTCGGCAAGACCATCGACACCGCCATCCGCGGCCTCACGGCCGTGTCGAACATGAGCCACATCCGCTCGGTGCGTTCGATCGAAGACGGCAATGACAAGTCGCACGCCATCGGGCTCGGCCAGATGAACCTGCACGGCTACCTCGCCCGTGAGCGCATCTTCTACGGCAGCGAAGAGGGCATCGACTTCACGAACATCTACTTCTACACGGTGCTGTTCCACGCGCTGCGCGCGTCGAACGCCATCGCGAAGGAGCGCGGTGAGACGTTCGACGGCTTCGCCGACTCGAAGTACGCGTCGGGTGAGTTCTTCGACAAGTACACCGAGCAGGCGTGGGTGCCCGCGACCGCCAAGGTCACGCAGCTGTTCGCCGACGCGAACGTGCACATCCCGACGCAGCAGGACTGGCTCGAGCTGAAGGCGTCGATCCAGCAGCACGGCATCTACAACCAGAACCTGCAGGCGGTGCCGCCGACCGGCTCGATCTCGTACATCAACAACTCGACGGCCTCGATCCACCCGATCGCGTCGAAGATCGAGATCCGCAAGGAAGGCAAGCTCGGCCGCGTCTACTACCCGGCGGCGTTCATGACGAACGACAACCTCGAGTACTACCAGGACGCGTACGAGATCGGCTACGAGAAGGTCATCGACACCTACGCTGCGGCGACGCAGCACGTCGACCAGGGCCTCTCGCTCACGCTGTTCTTCAAGGACACCGCGACGACCCGCGACATCAACAAGGCGCAGATCTACGCCTGGCGCAAGGGGATCAAGACGATCTACTACATCCGCCTGCGCCAGATGGCTCTCGAGGGCACGGACATGTCCGAGTGCGTCAGCTGCATGCTCTGAGTCCGAGACATCCGATCGCTTTCCAAGGAACCCACACATGACTCTGACTGACCCGGTGAACTCGGCGAAGAACGACCCGGCGCACGCCGGCGGCGGCAAGCTCAAGCTCGTCGACCACGTCAACGCCATCAACTGGAACCGCATCCAAGACGACAAGGACCTCGAGGTCTGGAACCGTCTGGTGAACAACTTCTGGCTGCCCGAGAAGGTGCCGCTGTCGAACGACATCCAGTCGTGGAACACGCTGACCCCCGAAGAGCAGACGCTCACGATGCGGGTGTTCACGGGGCTCACGCTGCTCGACACGATCCAGGGCACCGTCGGTGCGGTCTCGCTCATCCCCGACTCGATCACGCCGCACGAAGAAGCGGTCTACACGAACATCGCGTTCATGGAGTCGGTGCACGCGAAGAGCTACTCGTCGATCTTCTCGACACTGTGCTCGACGAAGGAGATCGACGAGGCGTTCCGGTGGAGCGTCGAGAACGAGAATCTGCAGAAGAAGGCTGCGATCGTCATGGAGTACTACCGTGGCGACGAGCCGCTGAAGCGCAAGGTCGCTTCGACGCTGCTCGAGTCGTTCCTGTTCTACTCGGGCTTCTACCTGCCCATGTACTGGTCGAGCCGCGCGAAGCTGACCAACACGGCCGACCTCATCCGCCTGATCATCCGCGACGAGGCCGTGCACGGCTATTACATCGGCTACAAGTTCCAGAAGGGGCTCGAGCAGGTCGACCAGGCCAAGCGCGACGAGCTCAAGGACTACACCTTCTCGCTGCTGTACGAGCTCTACGACAACGAGGTGCAGTACACGCAGGACCTGTACGACGGCGTCGGACTGACCGAAGACGTCAAGAAGTTCCTGCACTACAACGCGAACAAGGCGCTGATGAACCTCGGCTACGAGGCCATGTTCCCGAAGACGGTCACCGACGTGAGCCCCGCGATCCTCGCGGCGCTGTCGCCGAACTCCGACGAGAACCACGACTTCTTCTCCGGGTCGGGTTCGTCGTACGTCATCGGCAAGGCGGTCAACACCGAAGACGAGGACTGGGACTTCTAGAGATCCCTCGCGACCCACACGCAACGGGCGGATGCTTCGGCATCCGCCCGTTTTGTGTCTCGATCGCGCGACATCACGCGGGCATTCGCGCGCGCGTCAGCGGGGAACGTGCATTGTCCTCCTGTCGGGTGTCTCTGTGAAGTCCCTCCGCGGATCCACCGGCGGGTGCCGATGATGGCGTCCGTAGCCATGCGTGCGAGCGGTCCTCCGACCTGAGAAGCGCCGGCATGCTTCCCCATCGCTGGAAGGCAGGATCATGAGAGCAGTCGTCTACGAAGGCCCGCGCAATGTCAGCTATGTGGTGCTTCCGTTCGACGAGGACCCGACGCTGACGCTGAACCGGCTCGTGAAGTCGGTCCGCTTCACCGGCGAGATCGGGGTGGTCGGGGTGTTCATCCCGGAGGATCCGGGGGCCGCCGACGAGTTGGCGAAGCAGGGAAAGGTCGCCTTCGACTTCGGTGAGTTCTGGTTCCGTGGCCAGAAGCTCGGCAGCGGCCCATGCCCGGTCAAGCGGTACAACCGGCAACTGCGCGACCTCGTCGCGGGAGGAAAGGCGAAGCCGTCCTGGATCGTCAGCCACGAGCTCTCCCTCGACGAAGCGCCCGAGGCCTACGAGCACTTCGACAAGCGGGACGAGGGTTGGACCAAGGTCGTTCTGCACCCCGATGGCGTCTCGTCGGCGTCGTGATGTGGCCGACGGGCTGACGACGACCAGGGTCACATGGGAGATCGCGGAAGGAGCGCCACACGTGCGGACCCCGGTCGTGCTGCGGCCTTCAGCGACGCCATCATCGCAATCGTCATCACGCTCCTCGTTCTTGATCTCAGGCCGCCCGAGACTGAGCCCGGCGGCCTGCTGGCCGGCCTGCTGAACGAGTGGCCGACCTACCTGGCGTACGCGGCCTCATACGCCTATCTCGCCGTGATCTGGATGAACCACAAGGCCGCCTTCACCCGAATCCGGGAGATGGACATCGGCCTGCAGTGGACCAATCTGGGGATCCTCGCGACGCTCGCGCTGGTGCCATGGCCGACAGCGGTGATCGCCGAGACGGCGAGAACCGGCAATCTGGCTGACGAGCGCGTCGCGGTCGCGTTGTACGCGATCATCGGCGCACTCCTGTGCCTGTCCTGGCTGGTGTTCTTCTCGTACTTGGCGCGGCATCCCGACCTCACGAAAGAGGAGGTCGACGACTCGTACTTCGCACGCGAGCGTCCGCGCGCCCTCATCGGCGTGGTGCTGTACTTGGCGGCGGGAGCGGCGGGCCTGCTCATCCACCCGCTGATGGCGTCGGTGATCTTCCTCCTCCTGCCCGCGTTCTACGCCTTCACCAGCCACGGGTTCGATCAGCGGCCTGCCGTGTTCCGCGGTGGCGACCGTGACGACATGTCGGAAGCGGCGGCGCGCCGAAGGGCGACTGAGGGACCGTACAGCTCGTGCTCGCCATCCGAACCGGCTCGGGCCAAGCTGGAACGCATGACGATCTCAGAGACCGATCTGGTCCATCTGCGGCGGGCGGTCGAACTCGCGCGCGACGCGCTCGACACCGGTGACGGTCCGTTCGGGTCCGTGCTCGTCGATGCCGCGGGCGTCGAGCGGTTCGCCGACCGCAACCGGGAGGCGACGACGGGCGATCCGACGAGGCATCCGGAGTTCGAGATCGCGCGCTGGGCGGCGACGAACCTGCGCGCCGACGAGCGAGCGGCGGCGACGGTGTACACGTCCGGGGAGCACTGCCCGATGTGCGCGGCCGCGCACGCCTGGGTCGGGCTCGGCCGCATCGTCTACGTCGCCTCGGCCGAACAGATCGCGGGCTGGCGCCGCGACCTCGGGGCGCCGGCGTCGCCGGTCAGTGTGCTGCCGATCGAGGCCGTGGCGCCGAACCTCCCCGTGGAGGGGCCGGCGGAGCAGCTCGTCGCTGAGGTGAAGGCGCTCGTCGAGCGCGCGATCCGGCCGCTCTGATCGGGCCCCAGGTCGGAATAGCGGCTCGGGCTCGATCGACCCAGCGGTGCGATCGCGGAGCGCGTGCGCGCGGTCCGGTCAGGTGGAGAGGATCTCGCCGGCGCGCGACGTGCCAGCCGATGGTCTGCGCATCGAGCGCTCGCGGCGGAGCATCCGTTCGCGTGGATCCTCAACGCTCGGTGCGAGACGCGACCGGATCGACCGGCGCGACCGGATCGACCGGCGCGACCGGATCGACCGGCGCGACCGGTCGCAGCCGCGGCACCCAGCAGCGCACCACCGTGCGATAGCGGCGATAGTCCGCGCCGAACCGCGCGTCGAGATCGGACTCCTCGAGGGGGCGGACGACCCAGTTCCAGACGAGCGACCCGGCGATCGCGTACGCGACCACCAGCCACGACGACATGATCAGACCGACCGCGGCACCTTGGACGATGCCGGCCACCGCCATCGGGTTGCGCACGAATCGATACGGTCCGGCGATCACGAGCCGGTTCGGCATCGCGGCCGGAAGCGGGGTGCCGCCGCCCTTCGTCGACATCGCGGCCGCCGCCCAGATACCGAGCGCGCTCGCCGACACGAGCACGACGACGCCGGCCACGCGCAGCGCGGACGGGAACGCGAGCGCGAGTGCCCACCGCGTTTCGAGCGCCGCAATCGCGAGCGGGATGACCACGAGGAAGAGCCCCCAGAAGACTACGATCTGCGCGGCGGTCGCGATGACATGCGCGGATGCCTCGGCTCGCGCCTTCGCGGGCCGGAACCCGAACGGGCCGAGCAGGATCCACTCGCTCGGCAGCCGCCCGAGCAGCAGCAGGCACAGCGCGAGCGTCGAGCCGCAGCTCGCGGCGATCATCGCCAGCACGCCCCAGCCGGCCTCGCCGGTGACGGTCGCGTACCCCGCGAGGGCGATGGTCACGAGCCCCGTCCAGACGGTCGCGACGATCGCGGCGGAGCGCAATCCGAACGCGGCGAGCGCCGACGTGCCCACGAAGAGCGGCACATCGAGCACCGCGACGATCACCGGATCCAGGCCGCCCAGCGTGGCGACGCGCACGACCGGAACCGTGAAGACTGCGACCCACCAGGCCGCACCGGCGATCGCCTGCACGCCGAAGTACACCCGAGCCCATCGCATGTCCGCACCCTATCCGGCGCGTGCCTCAGTCCGAGGACGACTCCGCGGGCGGATTGTGCATGAACTCGAGGCGGATGCCGTTGTCGTCCTCGACGAAGGAGGCGTAGTAGCGGTCGTTGTATCGCGGGTACGGCTTGGGCTCGCGGACGGCCGCCCAACCGGCATCGAGCGCGATCTCGTGCAGACGGTCGACGTCTTCGCGGGAGTCGACGGCAAACGCGAGGTGCTGCCAGCCGACGCGGCCGTGCCGGTGCGGCCCGCTGTCCGCCTCGCGGGCGGGGAAGAGGATGAGCTCCTCTTCGCCGCGGTACCAGGAGACCCCGTTGTCCGCGTCGGTCCTCGTGCAGCCGAGGGCCTGCATCACCGGGTCGAACTGTGCGATCGAGCGGGGGAGATCCTCGACGGAGATGCCGAGGTGGTCGAAGAGCGCCATCGGGCCAGCCTATGCGAGGGTCGATCCCGTTGCCTGCCGAGGCCGATGCGCTCGATCGAGCCGTGACGAGTCGTCGGCACGAGCGGGCGACACGCCGCCGCAGCCCGTGCCTCAGTCGGCCTGTCGTCGAATTCTGCCGACGACTCGTCACCCACCCGGCGCCCCGGCGCAGCCGCCCGGCACCGGCGGGCGGCCGGTACGGATCAGCCGGCGAGCCAGGTGACGACGCCGAACACGCCGAGCGCGACGGGTGCGGCGAGCGAGAGCAGGCTGCCCGCTGACGGGCGGAGCCGCAGGCGGCGGCCGGTCGCCGCGACCGTGCCGGGCGCTGCGCGCTCGTCGACATAGGTGCGAGTCCGGCGGCGGGCCTTCGCGGCGAGGGCGGCGGTCAGCGTCAGCATGGCCGCGAAGCGGTCCGGTCGCCAGAGCTTCCATGGCCGGCCGACGTAGGCAACGAGGGTTCCGTCGATGAGCTCGATCTCGCAGTCGGATGCGACATCGAGCAGCAGTGCCATGAGGTCGGGCGTGAAGATGTAGAGCGCGTCGCGTTCGTAATCGCGTGGGCAGTAGAGCGTGAACGTCCGGTCGAAGCCGCCCTCCAGCCGCAGCCGCTGGTCGGCCCGGACCCTGGATCCGGTCTGGCGCAGCACCTTGGAGCGTCGGTTCACGAGGGCGATGTGCGGGGTCGGGCGGTCGAGTCCGATCTGCACGAAGCCCACCCGGCGAGCGGTCGGGTCCGAGCCGGGCGCGAACGTGGCGGCCAGGAAATCGACCGGTAGGACCGGATCGAAGGCCGGGAACACGGCATCCGTCGCGACCTGCCGGCCCGGGCGGACCAGCGCGGTGCCGGCGAAGCGTGCGAGCGGTTCCCGGGCCGAGTAGGCGAGTCCGTTGTCGCTCGCCAGACGATCGATGCGGACGCGCCGCGCGACGTTCCGCCAGATGAGCGCGCCGAGCAGCCCCGAGTACAGGGCCGTGAGGATCGAGACTCCCGCGAACACCGCGCGTTCGACGTCGTCGCCGAGCCCCGTGGCCGGCAGGATGAACGCCACGAACGCCATCTGGCCGACGAGAACGGCACGGCGGCGCCGTGACCTGAGAGAATCCGACGATGACCGACGACGCGCCGACGCTCCCGCCGATCCGGCTCCCAGAGGGCCGCGCCCTCCCGGCGGGTATGACGCTGCGTCGCCCCGATGCGGAGGATCACGCCTCGGTCGTCGCGGTCATCCCCGAGTGGTGGGGTCTGCCGGCTGGCACGCGCCTGACGGCGCTGCTGCCGCGGTTGTTCTTCCAGCACTTCAGCGACCGCTCCTTCCTCGCGGAGGATGCCTCGGGGCTGGCCGCGTTCCTGATCGGCTTCCACTCGTCGGCGCAGCCCGAGGTGGCGTACATCCACTTCGTGGGCGTCCGGCCCGACGTGCGCGAGGCTGGTCTTGCGCGCACCCTCTACGAGGCGTTCTTCGCCGAGGCGGTGGCCGCCGGCCGCCGCCGCGTCGATGCGATCACCGGCCCGAGCAATCGGCGGTCGCAGTCCTTCCACCGCTCGATGGGATTCGAGGCGACGGGCACCGCCGAGGTCGACGGCGTCCTCGCGTGGCTCGACTACGACGGGCCAGACGAGCACCGTGTCGCCTTCACGCGCCGGATCGGCCCGCCGACGCCTTAGATCGTGCTTGCCAGGTGGGCGTTGCGGGCAGCGATCAGTCGACGGAGGTACGGGCCGAGCACGACCTCGGCGGCGCGACCGAGCAGACCGAAGGGTGCGGCGAAGCGCACGCGGTCGAGCATCAGGGTGCCGCCGGCGTATTCGGTGTACGTGTGCTCATGCCGGAAGCTCGCGAACGGGCCGCTGACCTGCTCGTCGACGAACCGGAACGGCGGGTCGAGCTCGGTGATGCGGCTGGTCATCCGGAACGGCACACCGAAGTGCCAGGCGCGCCAGGTCACCTCCTCGCCGAGCCCGATGCGCCCGGTCGTCACGCCGCCGATTGCACGCTCGCGCGAACGAGCCATCGACGCGACGTGGGCATCGATGTCGGGCACATCGAGAACACCGACTCGCGTGGCGCCGAGACCGGCGTGCGCACCTCGAACTCGACCACGGGATCCACCATAGGGTCCGGGCCGGTGGGTGCTGCCCGGTCGTCTGACTGACAGCGGCTTCCGGTTCGGGTTCACCGATCTCGACGCGGCCATCGACGACGTCCGGAGAACGAGCTCACGCGGCGGACCGAGTATCAGGGCCCTGCGACGAGCTTCTCGGCCGCTTCGACGAGATGGCGAGCGTGCCGGACGGCGCTCCGCGTGACGTCTTGCCGCACCGCCGCAGCGCCATACTGGTACCCGGACTTCTCCGTGAGCAGCGCAGAAAGATGTTTGCGCGGTTCCTTCGACGGCGTCGTGGCCTCTTCGAGTACCGCGAGGGCGTCGCCGTGCGCGTCGCCTTGGGCGCAATAGCCCAGGATCTTCCCGGTGATGGCATCGGACGCCGCGATGCCGGCACTCACCGCGTTCGCACCCGCGACCTGCCAGTCCGACGGGCCGTCGCCTTCCGCGTACATCTCGGCCGCCTCGAGGAACTTCCTTGCAGCTCGCAGCCGGATCTGTACTTCCGCGGCGTTCATAGTGCGGCGTTTCGGGGTGAGGCGTGGGGGTGTCACTGAAGTCCTTCCGGGAGCTGACCGTGGAGTGTCTCACCTTCGCCGACCCATGACACCGCGAACGGGTCATGCTCTCGGATCGACTCGACGAGTTGACGCTGCGTGATGCCGATCACCTGGGCGACATTGCCGGTCCAGCTCTCCACGGCGCGTGCGAGTGCGTCCGTGAACGTCTCGGCGTCGTCGTTCGTCGTGGCATCCGGGTACACGACGACCAGGTCGACGTCGGATTCCGCATCGGCCGTTCCGGAGCTGACCGATCCGAACAGGATGATCGACGTGCCGGCCGGCGCCTCGCGCTCGGCGAGGTCACGGATGCGGTGTCTCAGCTCGATGGCGGCAGAGAGAGCCGCGTGCACGGCCGGCCACAGGAGGTGGTCCCGGTTCAGGCGATAGAGCGTCGCGTAGGGGCGGGGGGTCGCGGTGAGCAGCCCCATCGTGCTCAGCCTCCGCAGCGACGTGTTCACACTGCTGGGGCTGCCCGAGGCGGCGAGGCGGTGCACCTGGCGGCCGCTGTACTCGGCGTGGCTGCGTGCGAACACGCCGAGGACCGCTGCGTCGAGCCTGCCGACCAGCGATGCGAGCGGCATGCCGAGGTCCATGATGCTCCTGCGTCATCTGAGAGTCTGTACTCGATAGCGTACATGTGTTCTGACTTCAGTACAGATATCCAGGCTTCTTACAGCTACGAATGCGGTCGGTCGCCCGGGGCCACGGCGGGTGCGTCGCGGCGAACGCTCAGGGCGCTGAGCAGCGCGGCGGGAGTCTCGGGGTCGTCGAGCGTGAGGGCGAACTGTGAGCCCGAGGTGGTCGTGACCACCAAGCCCGGGCCGCCGCGCAAGATGATCGCCGAGCGGCCGGCCCTGATGCGGTAGCCCCAGCCGCCCCACTCTTCCGGCCGGAGATCGGCGGCCTCGACGGCGGCGATCCGGTCGAGGGGGATGCGCTTGAGCGGGACGCCGAACACGAGGGATGTCACGCGCAGACCCCGCCAGTCGATCGTGACGCGGAGGCGGATGAAGCTGGCGACGAGCATGAGCGCGACCGCAAGCACCACCAGACCGAACGCGAACGCGCCGAGCTCACCGGTGATGATCGCGGATGCGACGATCACGCCGGTCACGACGGCGACGACGCCGGTGGCCCAGATGAAGACGTTCGCGGTGATCGAGCGGCTCCATGCCCCCACCTCGCTCGCTCCGAGCTCCAGCGGAGCGACGCTCGTGCGCGGTTCGGCCGGGCTCCGAGGGGCGATGGCGAACGGGAGCAGGCCGTACAGCACCGAGCCGAAGAAGGCGAGGATCCACCCGCCGAGCACCGCCGCTTCGGGGGAGCCTGCCTGGAGGGTGAGCCACGCGGGCACGAGCCAGATCGTCGCCGCGATACCCACCGGAAGGCCGAGCCAGAACAGCGTGGCGCGGCTCGCACGGGCGTCCACTCGCGGCAGCGCGACGACGATCGCCGCGGCGATGGCGAGCGCGGAGGTGACCGCGAGTGCGCCGATGAAGACCGGCATGGTCGGCAGGCTGTCGTCGGCTGTACCCAGCCCCGACCAGTGCGAGGCGATCCGGGCGGGCAGCCGATCGTTCCAGGCGAGGGCGGACACCCCGACAGCGAGCGCCGGGACGAACATCGCCGCGACGGCGAGCACCCAGCGAACGCGGTCGCTACGGGTCAGCATGCGCGCTCCACGAGACCAGTGATCTCGCGCGGCGAGAGTCCGAGCTTCCGGGCCTCCGCCGCGAGTTGTGCGGCGAGCTCGGTGACCCGCACCATCCCTGCGCTCGCCTCCGGGCGCACCCACGCCCCTCGCCCCTGTCGCATCTCGATCAACCCTTCCTGCCGCAGCTGCGCGTAGGCGCGCAGCACGGTGTGCATGTTGACCTGGAGCGCCACGGCGAGATCTCGCGCCGCGGGGAGCCGCTCGCCCGGTGCGAGCTGCCCGGACACCACGCCGCTGCGCACCTGTGTGGCGATCTGATCGGCCAGCGAGGCCGCCGAAGCAGTGTCCAGTCGGAACAACATGTTTGCAATGCTAGTAGAACAATCCAGTGTCCTCCGTTCGTCGCCGGCAACGTGGCGACCCGGCACTGCGCGACCCGGGCGACTTCGGGGGCGGTTCCGCCGACCCGCTCACCCGGTTCGGCGACTCCTGGCGTCTCGGGCTCCCGTTGTCTGCGATCTTCCTCGCCTTCGCCGTGCTCTACGTGCCCCTCGTCTGGCCGTTCTGGGCTCAGATCTGGCCATTCTGAGCTCAGATCTGGCCGTTCTCCAGCTCAGATGCTCGCGACCGCCGCGCGGATCGCCTCGAGCGCCGCCTCCGGGTGCGACACCATCGACACGTGCGACGCGCTCAACTCGCTCACGGTCGACCCGGCGCGGGCGGCCATACGGCGCAGCACATCGACGGGGATGACCCGGTCGTCGGTGCCGATGACCGCCCAACTCGGCAGCGACCGCCATGCCGGCGGCCCCGATGGCACGACGTTCGCGACGAGCGAGGCCGGTCGCTGGCTGGCGACGATGGTCCAGCGGTCGGCCTCGGCGAGGTCCTGGGCGAACGACTCGTGCACGACCTCGGGCTTCAAGAACACCTCGGCTGCGCCCTCGGGCGCGCCCGGGTAGCCGGCGATGTCGAAGATCGTCGTGGGGTCGGGCACGGCGAGCGCGGAGCCGGATCCCTCGAGGATCTGCACGACCGTCTCGCCCTCGTCGGGCACGAACGCGTTCACATAGACGAGCGCGCGCACGTCGCCCCCACCGGTCGCGGCGTTCGTGATGACCGCGCCGCCGTAGGAGTGGCCGACGAGCACGACCGGACCGCTCGTGCGCTGTGCAAGGAACGACGCGACGTACGCCGCGTCGTCGGTGAGCCCGCGCAGCGGGTTCGGGGGTACCAGCACGGTGTACCCATCGGCCTGCAGTGCCCTCGTCACCGCATCCCAGCTCGAGCCGTCGGCCCAGGCGCCGTGCACGAGCACGATCGTGGGCTTCGTCGCATCCGTCATCATCACCCTCTCGTCGAAGGCGGACGGTCGGGTCCGCCACGGCGCACACTACGCCCGTGAGAGCGCGGCCACCAGAGGTGATGAGTTTTGCTCCGCTTTATTCGCGGGCTCCGGTCGGTGAGACCCGGCGCGATCACGCCACGGTCGCGCCACCGCCACCCCGGATGTGCCAGGGCTGCCCGTACCCGCCGAGATCCTCCGGCCGCGCCATCAGCTCGAGGAACTCCGCGGCGTCGAACGCCTCGGGTCCGAGCACGCCGACCCCCTGCCAGCGGCCGTCGGCGAGCAGCTCGAGGGCGATCACGGGGTTCAGCGCCGTCTGCCAGACGACGCACTGCGCCTCGTACTCGGCCATCGTCCACTCGTTGTCGGACACGTGGTACAGGTACGACTCGCGCGGCTCGCCGGTCTTCGCATCGCGGCCGGTGACCCACACGCCGGCGCAGGTCTTGCCGGTCATGCGCGGGCCGATGGTCGCCGGGTCGGGCAGGCCGGCCGCGACGACATCGCGCGGCGCCACCTCGACGGGCCCGTTCGCGCTGCGCACGCGCACGGGCGTGGTCTTGTCGAGCCCGAGCGTGTGCAGCGTCTTCAGCACGCCGATGAACTCGTCGCCGAGGCCGTACTTGAACGTCACGCGCTTGGCATCGAGCCAGCGCGGCATGAGCAGCACCTCTTCGTGCTCGACGTTGACGCACTCGACCGGCCCGATGCCCTCGGGGAAGTCGAACACCTCGGGCTCGCTGAACGGCGCGGTCGTGTACCAGCCTCGCTCCTGCTCCCAGACCACCGGCGGGTTCAGGCATTCCTCGATCGTGGTCCAGATCGAGAAGCTCGGTGCGAAGATCTCGTTGCCCGCCTCGTCGCGCACGACGAGGTTCGCGCCGTCACGCACACCGAGCTCGTCGATCTCGGAGAACAGGTGATCCGCGGCGTACCGCGCGAACACGTCGGACAGGCCGGGCTCGACGCCCATGCCCACGAGCGCGAGCCGACCCGCGCGCTCCCAGTCGCCGGCCTGCGCGAACTGGTCGTCGCCGAGCTTGACGCCGGTCTGGGTGTAGGGATCGGTCGGATGCGGCTCGGAGAGGCTCATCGCCATGTCGAGGTAGTCCGCGCCCGCGGCCAGGGCCCCGGCGAAGATCGACGGCACGAACTTGGGCTCGACCGCGTTCATCACGTGCGTGGCACCGTGCTCGCGCGCGACGGCGGCGACCACCTCGGGGTCGCTCGCGTCGATCTGCGCGGTGGCGAACGTCGCGGCGACCTCGTCGCCATGCCGCTCCCGGATCCAGTCGACCGTGCGCTGCGCGCGCGACTCGTCGTAGTCACTCACCACGATGCGCTCGTAGAAGGAGCGGCGGGCCGCGATCTTGGCGATGGCGTCGCCGACGCCGCCGGCGCCGATGAGCAGGATGCGCATGTCAGTCTCCGATCTCTGCGACCTCTGGGGTCGCGATCTCCGCGACCTCGACGGTCGCGGCAAGCTGGGTTGCGGTGGTGCGGTCGGGCTGGGCGCTCACGCCGCCGGCTCCGCGCGTGGACGCGGTTCCGCAGGCTACCGCGAAGGCGAGGGCGTCCGGAACGGATGCTCCGCGGAGCCGAGCGGCGATGAAGCCCGCAGCCAGGGTATCGCCGGCTCCGACCGTGTCGACGAGCTCGCCGGTGACCTCGGGCGTTCGGGCGCGGAAGGTCACGGTGGTGCCGCCCGCGCGCTGGACGGCGAGCGCACCGTCGGCGCCGAGCTTCGCGACCACGATGCCGCCATCCGGCATGCGTGCGGTCGCCAGCGCGATCGCCTGGCCGAGCGCAGCCGTGCGTGTGATGCCCGTGAGCTCCTGCTCGTTGCCGAAGAACACGTCGGTGTGGGCCAGGACGTCGAGGATCCCGCCGTCCCACGTCTCGGCGGGGTCGAAGTTGCCGTCGAGCGACGTCGTCAGGCCCTGCGCCCGGGCGTCGGCGAAGACGCGCGACGCGTCGGGCTGCAGCGCATGCTGCAGGAAATAGCTGCCCAGGTGCAGATGGCCGGCCTCACGAATCGCCTCCGCCGGGACATCCGTCGCCGTGACCGTACCGATCGAGCCCATCGACGTGAGGATCGCCCGGTCGCCGCCGGGTCGCGTGAGGTGCGTCGAGGCGCCCGTCGGCAGCGACGGCTCGACCCGGATGAGGTCGGTCGCGACACCACGGCGTGCCAGCTCGGCGTCGAGGAATGCGCCGAACGTGTCGTCCCCGCGCACGCTCACGAGCGCGGTCGGCACCCCGAGCGCGGCCGCACCGCACGCGGTGATGGCGGAGGAGCTGCCCATGGTCAGCGTCGTGGCGGGCACGATCTGCTCGTGCTGACCGAACCTGATCTCGTCGCCGGTCTCGATGATGAGGTCCACGCAGAGCTCGCCCACGACGAGCAGGCGGTTCAGCTCGGGTGCGGGAGCAGCCATTCGCACCACACCCCTTCGATCGCGATCGCGTGCGTGCGACCCCATTCTGCGACAGCACGCGCCGCCGCGTCGCGCGCGGCGGTCATGGCCTCGGCGCCCCGGTCGGACCCGTGGATGGTGACGACCGGCCACGCGCCGGCCGAGCGGTCCGGGTTCGAACCGTCGCCGCTCGCCACATACTCGCCCGATGCGACCGAGGTCGCGATGACGTCGCCGTCCGCCAGGCCGAGCGTGTCGGCGAGCGTGTCGGCGACCGCGGCGAGCAGCGCGCGCGTCGCCGGATGCGGCGGCGCGACGACCGTGACGACGGGCATCAGTCGGTGACGAGGACTGAACGGTTCAG
This sequence comes from Agromyces protaetiae, assembly GCF_030866785.1. Lineage (NCBI taxonomy): Bacteria > Bacillati > Actinomycetota > Actinomycetes > Micrococcales > Microbacteriaceae > Agromyces > Agromyces silvae. Next base: position 817,185 of record NZ_CP133018.1, read on the forward strand.
GAAGGGAGGGGTGTCGGGGTTGCGCCCGCGCGTCGCCGCGAGCGCGACCGCGAGCCGGTGCACGAGCGGCAGGTTCGCCTGCGGGTCGAGGTCGTCGCGATAGACGGATGCCCCGGTGCCGAGCACGTCCTCGACGACGATCTCGGGCGCATCGCCGAGGAACCACACGAGTGAGCCGGGTCCGGCGCACGAGATCGGTCCGTGCTGGTACTCCCAGACCGGGTACGCCTCGGTCCAGAATCCGGCGGACTCACGGATCTTGAGGGCCGCCTCCTGTGCGAGGCCGACCGACCAGCGGTGGCCGAGGAAGACGACGTGCTGCAGGGCCTCCGGGTCGGCGGGGAGGTCGAGGGCGAGCGCGGTCCGCGCGTCGTCCACGAGCGATGCCGGAGCCGCGTCGATCGAGGCGCGGAGCACGGTCAGCCCGGTCGTCGCGAACCGGGTCTGCACGACGGACTGCTCGTCGGCGAAGCCGAGGTGCACGGTGCGGTCCGCGCACAGCCGACCGAGCGGGGTGTCGACATCGCCGAGGATCGCGGTGATGCGGTGCGTGTCGCGGTAGCGCTCGACGAACTCGACGACGTCCGCGGTCGTGCCGGAGCGCGAGATGACGACGAGGTGCTCGTCGGGGTCGACCCAGTCGAGCTCACTCGGGATGGCGGCGCGCGTGCGGCCGAGGCCGGCATCGTTGCGCAGATACGCGTACGCGTCGCCCATGTAGTACGACGTGCCGCACCCGACGACGAGCACCTGCTCGCCAGGGCCGGGCAGCAGCGCACGGTGCTCGGTCGCGAGGTCGAGCGCTCGGCGCCACACATCGGGCTGGCTGGCGAGCTCGGCGCGAGTGATCGATCCGGGCTCTGCAGTGGTGTCGTTCATCCTTGCTGCTTTCTGCTGCTTCGACGCGCTCTGCGGCGAACTGAGCAGAGTCAATCAGATATGAGCATGAAATGAAAGTTATTGACGGATTCAGATCGATGATGAATACTGCTGAGACAACCCGGCGGCATCGTGGCACCGGCTCGCCGTCCGATCAGAAGGAGATCGCAGCGTGAATCACAGCAAGAAGCGGATGCTCGGTGTGGCCGGCATCCTGACTGCAGGCAGCCTCGTCCTGTCGGGATGCGCAGGTTTCGGCGGGGGCGGCGGTGACGAGGGCGGCGACCAGACGCTCACGTTCACGACGTGGGGCAGCGAGTCCGAAGAGGAGAGCTTCGCGGAGCTCATCGCCCAGTTCGAGGCCGAGCACGAGGGCGCCGAGATCCGCCTCAATGTCGTGCCGTACGACCAGATGTTCTCGAACATCGACGCGCAGCTGTCGGCCGGCAACGCCCCCGACCTGTTCCGCGTCGACTACGGCAACCTCGGCGTCTACTCGAGCCAGGGACAGCTGCTCGACCTCGGCGAGTACTTCAGCGACGACGAGGCCGCCGAGTTCACGCCCGCGATGTGGGAGGCGATCTCCTACGACGGCGCACCGTATGGCGTCCCCCACCAGACCGACGTGTCGGCGCTGCTCGTGAACACCGATCTGCTCACCGAAGCCGGGATCGACCCCGCCTCGCTGCCCACGACGCAGGACGACGCGTGGACGTGGGAGCAGTTCGCCGAGGTCGCCACGCAGCTGCGCGCGGCGCTGCCGGCCGACAAGTTCCCGTTCGTCTACAACTGGCAGCTGGGCGGCGCGCCGCGCTGGCTGAGCTGGCTGTTCCAGGCCGACGGCACGTTCCTCGACGGCACGACCGCGACCATCGACTCGCCCGAGGGCACCGAGGCGCTCGACTTCACCAAGAGCTTCTTCGAGCAGAACTGGGTGCCGCCGACGAGCTCCACGAAGGCGACGGTCTACGCCGACTCGCTCTTCACCGAAGGCACCGCGGCCATGGCGTTCATCGGCTCGTTCCTCGTTCCCGACATCGACTCGCTCGCGGGCTTCGAGTGGACGGCCGTGCCGATGCCGAAGGATGTCCGCGGCGCGACCGATCTGGGCGGCAACGCGCTCGTCGCGACCAAGGACACCAAGAACCCGGAGCTCGCCGCAGAGTTCCTGAAGTTCATGGTCTCCGCCGACGCGATGGCGCTGTTCTGCGGCAACACCAACGAGCTCCCGACGCGCCTCGACCTCGAGGGCGACGCGGTGACGTTCAAGATCCGCCCGGACGTCATGCCGGTCTTCGTCGACCAGGCGGCGACCATCGAGCCGAGCGACGTCAAGCAGCTCACCTCACCGGCCATGGCCGCGATCAACACCGCGTTGCAGGACCAGCTCGAGGCCGCGTTCATCGGCGGGCAGTCGACCGCCGACACGCTCGCGAACCTCTCGGCCGCCATCGAGGCGGCGGCGCAGTAATGACCGTCACGACCGCCCGCGACCGGGAGCGCACCGCGGTGCCCTCCCGGCCGCGGGCGGCGCGCCGCGCCGCCATCCTCCGCGAGTACCTCGTCGGCTGGGGCTTCGTCGCCCCGAACCTCGTCCTGCTGACGTGCTTCCTCTTCGTGCCCATCATCTGGGCGATGGTCATCTCGTTCCAGGACACCCGCGGGTTCGGCACCCCCGAGTGGGTCGGGCTCGACAACTACGTCACCCTGGTCACCGACCCGGTCTTCTGGCGGAGCCTCCTGAACACGCTCGTCTTCACGGTGGCGACCGTGCCGATCGAACTCGCCGGCGGCCTCGGCCTCGCCGTGCTCCTGAACTCCGTGCTCCCCGCCCGGGGGCTGTTCCGCACCCTCATCGTCCTGCCGATGGTCATCTCCGGCGTCGCGTCGGGCATGATCGCCGTCATCCTCTTCTACGAGTCCAACGGCCTGATCAACAAGGTGCTCACGGCGATCGGGCTCGACCCCGTCGGCTGGCAGTCGCAGGGCGGGCCGGCCATGGTCTCGGTCGTGATCGCGGCGATCTGGCTGCGACTCGGCTTCAACATGATCATCTACCTGGCCGGTCTGCAGTCCATCTCGCCCGAGATGTACGAGGCCGCACGCATCGACGGTGCGAGCCGGTGGCAGCAGTTCCGGTCGGTCACCGTGCCGCTCGTCGGTCCGTCGACCTTCTTCCTGCTCATCATGAACGTCATCGCGTCGTTCCAGGTGTTCGACCTGATCTTCGTGATGACGGGCGGTGGCCCCGGTGACGCCACCTCGGTCCTCGTCACTTACGCGTACCGCAACGGCTTCGAGATCCGGGAGCAGGGCTACGGCGCGGCCATCGGCATCGTCATCCTGATCATCACCCTCGTCTTCACCTTCATCCAGTGGAAGACGAGCCGAACCCGCGATCTCGCCGAATAGGAGGTGAGCATGACCCAGACCACCGCCACCAGCGCCATGCTGGAGATCGCCGAGGCCGACGAGCTCGGCGCCCGAAGGGCCGGACGCGTCCAGCGCCGGCGTCGCAACCGGCCGCCCGGGGACCGCCGCGGCATCGTCTCCCGCACGATCATCGCGACCGTCGTCACCGTGATCGTCGTCTTCCCGCTGTACTGGATGCTCGTCGTCGCGTTCTCGCCGCGCGGTGAGGTGTTCCAGCCCGGCCTCACGCTGTGGCCGAGCACGTTCACGCTCGACAACTTCACGAAGGTGCTCGACCGGTTCCCGGTGATGGGATGGTTCGGCAACTCGGTGGTGATCGGCGCGTTCGTCACGGTGCTCACGGTCATCGTGAACCTGCTCGCGGGATACGCGTTCGCGCGACTTCGGTTCCGCGGTCGCACCGCCGTCTTCCTGCTCGCACTGTCGACGATGATGATCCCTGTGCAGGCGATCATGGTCGCCCAGTTCCGGCTCGTGTCCGGCCTCGGCATCTATGGCACCTACTGGGGTGTGATCCTGCCCGGCGCGGCGGCCGCCTTCGGCATCTTCCTCGCGAGACAGTTCTTCATCAGCATCCCCGACGAGATCGTCGAGGCCGCGCGCATCGACGGGGCCGGGCATCTGCGCACGTTCATCCAGGTCGTGCTGCCGCTCTGCAAGCCGCTCATCGCGGTGCTGACCCTGCTCACGTTGATGGGAAGCTGGAACGACTTCGCCTGGCCGCTCATCGCTCTGAAGGACAACGAACTGTTCACCCTGCCCATCGGGTTGCTGTACCTCAAGAATCAGACCTCGCCCGACTACAACGCGATCATGGCGCTCGCGCTCATCTCGGTGCTGCCCATGGTGCTGCTGTTCCTGTTCTTCCAGCGCTACTTCGTCCAGGGCTTTGCAAGGAGCGGAATCAAGTGACCCTGACCTACCTCTGCACGCTGCCGCTCCCGGACGCGTGGTTCGCCGAACTCGAGGCCCGGGTGCCCGGCGTGGAGATCGTCCGTGCGGCGCCGGACTCGCCCGTCGACCCCGACGTGCTCGGGAGGGTCGGTCTGCTGCACACGAGCGACTGGTTCCCCGAGGCGCACGAGGCGCCCGCGCTGCGCTGCGTGCAGCTCGACACGTCGGGCGTCGACCACGTGCGGGTCACGTCCCTCTGGGCGACGGATGTCCCGATCACGACCCTCGGCGGCATCGCTCCGGTGCCCATGGCCGAGTACGCCATGATGTCGATCCTGGAGCTCGCCCACCGGATGCCGCTCATCGAGCAGCATCGTGCCGCACGTAGCTGGCCGTCGAACGCCGAGCGGCTCTCGACGTTGACGCCGAAGCAGCTCGCAGGGGCGACGATCGGCGTCATCGGCTACGGCCGCATCGGCCGCGAGATCTCGCGGCTCGCGAGCGTGTTCGGCCTGCGTGTGCTCGGGCTCAGCCGCTCCGGCCGTCCGGCCGCGGGCGGCGAGAAGTTCGACACGGGCCGGTCCACCGCGGCCGAGGACCCCACCGAGCTGTTCCCGATCGACCAGCTCGACGAGGTGCTGCGCCGCAGCGACTACCTCGTCGTGGTCGTGCCGCTCACCGAGCTCACCCGGGGCCTGATCGGCGCCGCGCAGCTCGACCTGCTGCCGCACGGCGCCTCGGTCGTGAACATCGCCCGCGGGGGAATCGTCGACGAACCGGCGCTGCTCGAGCGGCTCCGCGACGGACGCATCGGCGGCGTCGCGCTCGACGTGTTCGACGAGGAGCCGCTGCCCGAGGCATCCGTCTGGTGGACCGAACCCGGCGCGCTGATCACACCGCACGTCGCGGGGCTGGCGCCGCAGTACCATGCACAGACACTCGATCTCGTGGTCGAGAATCTGACCCGCTTGGCCGATGACCGGCCGCTGCTGAATGAGGTGGACCGTGCGGCCGGCTACTGAACCCCTGCTCGGACCGAAGCGTCAGCGTGAGCTGCTGAACTACATCCGGGCGTCCGGCTCCGGCTCGGTGAACGAGCTCGCGCGCCTGCTGGGCGTCAGCACGTCGACGGTCCGGCGCGACCTCAACGACCTCCAGGACCGTGGCCTGCTCGAACGCGTGCACGGCGGCGCGGCGCAGGTCGGCGACGACGTGGAACCGCTGCGCCCGCTCCGCGAGATCTCGTACGCCGAAGAGAAGCAGCGCATCGGGCAGGCCGCGGCGGCGCACGTCGCTCCGCACTCGACCGTGCTCATCACCGGCGGTACGACGACCGAGGCGATGCTGCCGTTCCTCGGCAGCGTCGGCGGGCTGACGGTGCTCACGAACAGCCTCATGGTCGTCAACCGGCTTTCGCAGTTCGCCGACATCGACCTCATCGTGCTCGGCGGTCTGCTCAGGCGACAGGAGATGAGCCTCCTCGGCCACCTCACGATCGCGGGCCTCGACGAGTTCGGCATCGACCAGGTGTACACGGGCGCGTTCGGTGTCGATCCCGAGATGGGCGTCACCGGCACGAACCTCTCCGAGACGCAGACCGACCGATCGCTCGCGTCCTCGGCGCGCCAGCTCATCGTGCTCGCGGACCACTCGAAGCTCGCGCAGCGCGGCCCGGCGCGGCTCGTGCCGACGAGCGGCATCTCGCGGCTCATCGTGGACGACGGTGCCGACGCCGGCATCCTGGAGCGGTTCCGTGCCGCGGGGGTGACCGTCGAGACATGCTGATCCCGACCTCCCGCCTGGCGGCGGGGCTGGGCGCGAGCCTGCCCGCAATCGCCGCGTTCAACGTCATCACGCTCGAGTTCGCCGAGGGCATCGTCGAAGGTGCCGAGCGCGCCGGCACGCCCGTGCTGCTCTCGGTCAGTCACAATGCGGTGCGCTTCCACGGGGCGCTCGCGCCCATCGCGGCCGGGTGTCGTGCGCTCGCCGAGGCGGCCGATGTGCCGGTCGCGCTGCACCTCGACCATTGCGAGTCCGAGGACCTCGTGCTCGAGTCGGCCGACCTCGGGTTCGGCTCGGCCATGTTCGACGCGTCGAAGCTCGACTTCGCCGCGAACGTCGCGGCGACGGCACGCGTCACCGAGCGCGGGCAGGCTCGTGGGCTCTGGATGGAGGCCGAGCTCGGCGAGGTCGGCGGCAAAGACGGCGCCCACGCGCCTGGCGTGCGTACCGACCCGGCTGAGGCGGCCGCGTTCGTCGAGGCGACCGGGGTCGACGCGCTCGCCGTCGCGGTGGGCACCTCGCACGCCATGACCGAGCGTACGGCCGTACCCGACACCGAGCTCATCGCCCGGCTCGCCGCGGTCGTACCCGTGCCGCTCGTGCTGCACGGCTCGTCGGGGGTCGGCGATGCCGCGCTCCGCGACGCCGTGGCCGCGGGCATCCGCAAGGTCAACGTGGGCACCCAGCTCTCGGCCGACTACAGCGGCGCGATGCTCGCCGGGCTCGGCGGTCGACCGGACCCCCGGCCGGCGCTTCGCGACGCGCGCGCCGCCATCGCGGACTCCGTCGAGCGGCTGCTTGGCGTGATCTCCGTGCCCGATTCTGTGAACACAGGACATCATGAACATGATTCAGCATCTGCCCGACAGTGAGGAAGCACCACCATGTCCGTAACCGTCTCCGGCCCGTCCTCGCACGAGGGCGAGCCCACCGCGGCTGAGCTGCTCGAGGCCGGTGACATCACCGGGCTCATGCGCGCCTGCCACGACCGCCGGCTCGAGCGGGAGGGGATCCCCATGGTCCTCGGCCTCGCCGACGAGCGCGGCGCGATCCCCGAGAACACGGACGTGGCGCAGCTCGAGGAGGGGCGAACCTTCGCCGACGTCTTCGATCGCTACAGTGCCGCGCTCGTTCCGTGGGCGCGGAACGACGACGAGGGCGCGGTCATCACCGCGATGCAGGTCCTCGCGTACACGCATTTCGCGCCGGGTGCGGCGCCCATCACGGATGCCCCGGCCGCGGCCGAGGCGGAAGGAACGGAAGCATGACCCTGCCCTCGTTCGACACCCAGCGCGAGCAGCTGCGCGGCGGGCACCTGATCCGCGTGGTCAACTACCACTCGACGCCGCGCGGCGCGCGCGACGAGCTCGCGAAGGAGCTCGCGGGCTTCGCGCGCGACTACGCGCCGGTCACCCTGGACGATCTCGACCGGCTGTTCGAGACGGGCACCTGGCACAAGGACAAGCCCGGCCTCATCCCCGTCTTCTACGAGGGGTACCGAAACTCCGCGAGCGTGGCCGCCCCGCTCTGCGATGAGCTCGGCCTCACCGGCTGGTTCCCGATCGCGACGTCGTTCGTGGACTGCGACCCCGCATATCAGGAGGCGTTCGCACGGGCACACTGGATCTCCCTCGTCGAGGAGGACACCAAGGGCGGTCGGATCGCGATGAGCTGGGACGAGGTGGCCGACCTGTCGACGCGGCACGTCGTCTTCCCGCACTCGGCGAACCACGTCGGCTACGACGCCACGCTCAGCGACGAGGAGATCGAGCGCGAGGTCGTCGGCTCGAAGCGGCAGCTCGAGGCCGTCACCGGCCAGCCTGCACCGGCGTTCGTCTGGCTGCACGGCTCGTCGTACGGGCAGAGCCCGCGGCACGATCGCGCCGTCAAGGACGCGGGCTACCGCTACCAGTTCGCGAACACCATGATCCACCGGGTGAACTGACCCGCGCGGGTCGAGCTCCGGCGTCGAAGCCCCGACGCTTGCTCAGGAAGATTCGTGGTGGACGCGGCGTGTCGGGTCCTCTGCCACGGCGTGGCGCCACGATCTTCCTGAGCAGGGGTCGCCGGCCGGCGCGGGGCCCGGCGCGGTCAGCTCGCCGGGCACCGCTGGCCCGGCGCGGGCACCGCTGGCCTGGCGCGGTCACCGCCCGAGGTGGCGGATGCGGCCTGCGGTGTCGCGCCAGGTGAGTTCCGTCGTGCCGCCGTTGCGTGTCGAGCGGGCGCTGCGCGCGGTCCCCGGCGCGATCTGGGCCTCGACCTCGCCCGCGGCGACGATCAGTGCGCGCACGCGCGGATCTTCGCGGGTCGAGCGCGTGTCGGTCTCGCCGGCGGGCGACGTGTTCCATGTGCGGTCGGGATAGCCCGGGGCATCCGCGTCGGAGACGAGGCGCCGCGCGCCGCCGTCGCGACCGACGACGATCGCGTCGAGCGAGCCCGCCACGTGCGTCAGCGTGAAGCGTGAGACGTCGGTCGCGGCATCCGCCGCCCGGCGCTGGAAGCCGAGCCCGGGGGACCAGTACCAGCTCTGCAGCGCGCCCCGCTCGTCGAGCGCGAGCACCTCGAGGTGGTCCGGCCCGAGCGAGGACTGCACGATCTGCGCGTCGAGGTACCGGTGTCCGCTCGCGAACGAGAGTCCAGCGCTCCAGGCTCCCGGCGGGACATCCGGTGTCTCCAGCGGGTCCGTCACGAGGTCGGCGTTGAACCAGAACACCCAGAGCCCGTCGGTCCGGTCGCAGGCGAGGAGCTCGAGGTTGCCGCGGACGCCGTACGCGCCCTGTGCGAGGCTGGGCGCTCCGGCCGTCGAGCGATCCGGACCCACTACGGCGGCGATTTCTGAATGCATGTGCTTATTCTTGCTCATTTCTGCGTGGTTGTGACAGGATGATCGGACGGAGCACTCCCGAAGGAGAGACATGCGCATCGCCAGAGTCGTCGTCGACGGTTCCCCCAGGCTCGTCGTCACCGACGAGACCTCCACCCGGCTTGCACCGGCCGACCACCCCGACGACGCGCTCGCCGCGATCGCGACGGTCCGATCCGGAGCCTCCGCCGGCTGGCCCGCCTTCGACCTGACCGACCACGAGCTGCTCGCGCCGGTCTCCGGTGCGGGCAAGATCATCGCCATCGGTCTCAACTACGTCGATCACACGGCCGAGACCGGCATCGCCCAGCCCGAGCGGCCCCTCACCTTCGCGAAGTACGCGACCTCGATCACCGGGCCGACCAGCGACGTGCAGGTCCCCGACCACGTGACCCAGGGCGTCGACTTCGAGGCCGAGCTCGCGCTCGTCATCGGGCGCCGATGCGGCGGCACGACGCCCGCCACACTCGATGACGTCGCCGCCTACACCGTCGCGAACGACGTCTCGGCGCGGGACGTGCAGTTCGGCGACGTGCAATGGACCAGGGGCAAGTCGTTCGACACGTTCACGCCCGTCGGCCCGTGGCTCGTGACCGCCGACGAGTTCGGCGACCCCCGCGGACACCGCATCTACGCCGACGTCGACGGCGAGCTGTTGCAGGAGGACGACACCGCCGAGATGATCTTCGACGTGCCCACCATCCTCGCGTTCGTCAGCGACGGGGTCACGCTCGAGGCCGGTGACCTCATCCTCACGGGCACGCCGGCTGGCGCCGGCGGGTTCCGCACCCCGCCCAGGTACCTGCAGCACGGCCAGATCGTCACGGCGGGCGTCGAGGGCATCGGCGAGCTGCGCAACCGCTTCGTCTATCGCTCGCGCCTCGCCGCGTGACCGAGCCGAGTCCTCGAAGGAGTCCGATGACCACCGCCAGCCGTACCCTCGTCCTCATCGGCGCGGGATCCGCCGTCTTCACGCGCGGCCTGCTCGCCGACCTGATCGGCGCCGAAGACCTCGGCAGCTGGGAGATCCGGCTCGTCGACATCGACCCCGTCGCGCTCGACGTGGCCGCCGACCTCGCCGAGGCCATGGTCGCCGCGCGCGGCGCCGGCGACACCATCCGGGTGGTCCGCAGTACCGACCGCCGTGCGGTGCTGCCCGGCGCCGACTTCATCGTGACCTGCGTGGGCGTCGGCGGACGGCCGGCGTGGCAGCTCGACCACGAGATCGTGCAGCGGCACGGCATCTTCCAGCCGGTCGGCGACTCGATCATGCCCGGCGGGATCTCACGGCTCCTGCGCACGACGCCCGTGCTCGTCGAGATCGCGCGTGACATCGCCGAGCTCGCGCCCGACGCGTTCTTCTTCAACTACTCCAACCCGATGACCGCGAACGTGCAGGCCATCCACCAGGAGACCGGCCTCGAGGTCGTCGGCCTCTGCCATGGCATGCACCACATCCAGCGCGAGCTCGCGCAGCTCATCGACGCGCCGTTCGAGGAGACCTCGACGCTCTACGCGGGCATCAACCACCTGACGTTCATCTACGACTTCCGGTGGAACGGCCGTGACGCCTGGCCGCTCATCCGCGAGCGCGTCGAGCGCGAGCTCGCCGAGGCGCCCGACCCGGGCGACATCGGCAACATCTTCTACGAGACCCCGACGGCCTGGCACAATCCGTTCGCCTGGGAGCTGTTCGCGAGGTACGGCGCGTTCGCGGCGGCGGGCGACCGGCACGTCGTCGAGTTCTTCCCGGAGCGCTTCGCGTCGGGCGAGTACTACGGCAAGCAGCTCGGCATCGACGCGTTCAGCCTGCCCGAGATCCTCGAGTGGGGCGAGAACCGGTACCAGGCGATGAAGGGCCAGGCGCTCGGCGAGGAGGCGCTCGACCAGTCGATCTTCGACCGTTCGGGCGGCGAGCAGGAGCAGCTCATCGCGATCATCCGCTCGATCACGTTCGACTCGCGCGACATGTTCAGCTGCAACGTCGTGAACACCGGGCTCGTCCCGGGTCTGCCCGAGTGGTCGGCCGTCGAGATCCCCGGTGTGGCGACCGCCCGAGGCATCCGCCCCATCGAGGTCCCCGACCTCGGCAAGCCGCTCACCGCGATCCTCGCGCGCCGGCTCACCTCGGTCGACCTCGCGGTCGAGGCCGCGCTGACCGGCGACCGTGACCTCGTAGTCGAGGCCATGATCGCCGACGGTGCGATCTTCGACGCCGACCGCGCCACGGCACTCACCGACGACCTCATCGCCGCCCAGGCGCAGCACCTGCCGAGGTTCGCGTGACCGCCCGCAACCTCGGCAGGGAAGAGCGCGAGCGCGAGGCGCGCGAGCGCGACGCGCGCTCGAGCGAGGCCGCCGACGAGGCCTTCGTCGGCGTCGAAGGCGTGCCCACGCACGAGTGGGGCGAGGGCCTGCGCAGTCAGCAGTGGTTCGGTGCCGAGGGCAAGACGGGGTTCATGCACCGGTCGTGGCTGCGCAGCGAGGGGCTTCCGGACGACACGTTCCGCGGTCGCCCGGTGATCGGCATCGCGAACTCGTGGAGCGAGCTCACCAGTTGCAACATCCACCTGCGCGCGCTCGCCGAGCACGTCAAGCGCGGCATCTGGCAGGCCGGGGGCGTGCCGTTCGAGTTCCCGACGACCTCGGCCGGCGAGCCCATCGTGCGCCCGACCGCGATGCTGTTGCGCAACCTCATGGCCATGGACCTGGAGGAGACGCTCCGGGCCAACCCGCTCGACGGCGTCGTGCTGCTCGCGGGCTGCGACAAGACCACGCCCGCCTATCTCATGGGCGCGGCGTCGGTCGATCTGCCGACGCTGCTCATCACGGGCGGCCCGATGCTGAACGGGAAGTACCGTGGCACCGACATCGGGTCGGGCACGTCGGTGTGGAAGTTCACCGAGGCGTACCGCGCGGGGCAGATCGACGAGTCGGCCGTGACCGAGGCCGAGGGCTGCATGGCGCGAAGCCAGGGCCACTGCATGACGATGGGCACGGCGTCGACCATGGCGTGCGTGTCGGAGTACATGGGCATGCAGCTGCCGGGCACGGCGGCGATGCCCGCGAACGACTCGCGGCGCGCGACCGCCGCGCACCTCGCCGGCCGGCGCATCGTCGAGATGGTCGAGGAAGACCTGCGCCCGTCGAGGATCCTGACGCGCGAGGCGTTCGAGAACGGTGTGCGCGCCAACGCCGCGCTCGGCGGCTCGACGAACGCGGTCATCCATCTGCTCGCGCTCGCCCGGCGCGTGGGCGTCGAGCTCACGCTCGACGACTTCGACACGCTCGTGCGCGACGTCCCGGTGCTCGCCGACCTCATGCCCAGCGGTCGGTTCCTCATGGAGGACTTCGAATACGCGGGCGGCACGGCCGGCTTCGCGGAGACGCTCGGCGACCTGCTGCACCGCGATGCGCTCACCGTCACGGGAGCGAGCCTCGGCGAGAACTACGCGGGCGCCGAGGTCTTCGACCGCGAGGTGATCCGCCCGCTCGACAACCCCGTGAAGCCCGTCGGCTCGGGCATCGCCGTGCTGCGCGGCAACCTCGCGCCTCGGGGCGCGGTCATCAAGCAGTCGGCCGCCGCGACCGAGCTCATGCAGCACACCGGGCGGGCGCTGGTCTGGGACTCGCTGCAGGACTACCTCGCCGACGCCGATGACCCAGAGCTCGACGTCGTGCCCGAGGACGTGCTCATCGTGCGCAACGTCGGTCCGAAGGGGTATCCGGGCATGCCAGAGGTCGGCAACCTGCCGCTGCCGCGCAAGATCCTCGCCTCTGGCGTCACCGACATGGTGCGCATCTCGGACGCCCGCATGAGTGGCACGTCGTACGGCACGGTCGTGCTGCACGTGGTGCCCGAGGCCGCCGCGGGCGGCCCGCTCGCGTTCGTGCGGACGGGCGATCGCGTCACGCTCGACGTGCCCAACCGGACCCTGCACATGGACGTTCCGGACGACGAGCTCGAGCGACGGCGCGCCGAGTGGGCGCCGCGCACGGTGCCGGGCAGCGAGCGTGGCTGGACCCGCCTGTACATCGAGCACGTGACCCAGGCCGACGAGGGCCTCGACCTCGACTTCCTGCAGGGACGCAGCGGCGCCGCGGTCGGCCCGCAGGCGTTCTAGGCTCGCCTCATGCGTGCTCGTCGGGTCATCGTCGTCGGCGCGTCGGGAATCCTCGCGCCGGCCGCGATCGCGCTGCGGGATCGCGGCGATGCGGTCACGGCGGTCGCGCGCACACGCCCGCTGCCCGCGGGTGTCGCCGGGCTGCACGTCGATGCGACGTCGGCCGATGAGCTCGGTGCAGCGCTCGGCGAGGAGCGCTGGGACGTCGCGTTGGTCTACGCGCCGGCGGTGACGGATGCCTCGGTGGCGCGCCTGCGCGACGCCGTCGACGGCCGTCTGGTGCTGGTGCAGACGACCGCGGCGGTCGATCCGGCGCGGGTCGGCGACGGCGAACCCGCGGTGCCCGGCGACGTCCTGCAGCTCGGCTGGCACGACGAGGCCAGCGGCTCGGCCCGCTGGCACGGACCGACCGAGATCTCGGTCGCGGCCCTCGAGGTGCTCGCCGACGGCGAGGGGCGCGTGCTCGGCAGCATCCGGCCGTGGGGGCGTCGGCCGTGATCGTCGCACTCGCGCTCTCGCCCGGCCTCGACGTCACGTACGAGGTCGATGCGCTCGCGCTGGGTGGGATCACCAGGCCGTCGGCCGTGACGCGGGTCGCGGGGGGCAAGGCCCTCAATGTCGCGCGCGCGGCGGCCGGGCTCGGCGCCGACGTGCACGCGCTCGCCGTGCTCGGCGGTCCGACGGGGGAGTGGGTCGCCGCGCTGCTCGCCGACGACGGCGTGCCCGCCACGGTGGTCGCTGGCACGGGCACGACGCGCACGTGCCTGACGATCGTCGAGGCATCCGGCGGCGCGACCAGCACCGATCTCTACGAGCCGGCCACCGAGCTCGACCGCGCGAGCTGGGCCTCGTTCGCGCGCGCCGCGCGCGATCGGGCCGCCGCGCGCCCGGGTGGGTGGTTCGCGCTGTCGGGCTCGATCCCGCGCGGTGTCCCGCTGGACGAGCTCGCGGGCCTGCTCGTCGAGCTGCGCGCGGCGGGGGCCCGGGTCGTCGTCGACGGTTCGGGTGCCGGATTGCGGGCCACGGCAGGAGCCGCCGATCTCGTGAAGGTGAATCGGCACGAGGCTGAGGAGCTCGTCGGCGCGCCGCTCGCGACCGCGACAGAGGCCGGGCGCGCGCTGCGCGAGCGACTCGGCGTCGACTCGGTCGTGACCGACGGCGTGTACGGGGCCGCTGCGCTGCTCGGCGGCGCCGAGCTGCTCGCCCCGCCGACCCGTCGCCCGGGCCGGTTCCCGGCGGGCAGCGGCGACGCGTTCCTCGGCGGGCTGCTCACCGCGCTCGACCGGGGCGACGCGTACGACGCCGCCCTCGCGCTCGCCGTCTCGGCCGCGGAGCGGAATGCGCACGTGCCGGGGCAGGGGCGGCTCGCGCCGGAGCCGCAAACCTAGCCGGAGTCGCTAGCGGAGCAGGGGCCGTCGCCAGAGCGCGCCCGGGGCTCAGCCCGCGGCGTCGACGGCCGGCGTGGGGCAGGCCTCGCCCGGCGCGACCGTGAGCTCGTAGTGCCAGATCTCGTTCGCGTAGGTCTGGCACAGTCCGTAGTCGGCGCCGTGCTCCATCAGCCAGTACGACGCGTCGGTCATGCCGACGTCGATCGCGTCACCGGTGTTGTGCGACGACGTGCCCGGCCGTTTGACGAAGCGTTCGGCCTCGGCCTCGCTGCCGTACTCCCGGACGGCGTCGTCGAACAGCCGCTGCTGGTACCCCTCGCTGCGCCAGCCGCCCGTGAGGCGCATCTCGATGCCGTCGTCGGCCGCGTCCGCGGCGGCCTGCTGCAGCGCCGTTCGGAGCTCGGGGCTGAGACCCGCGACAGCCGCGTGACCATCGTCGAACGGCGAGATCCCGAAGGCGTCGTCGATGGCGCCGTCGGCGGTCGCGGCGTCGGCGGTCGCGGCGTCGCCCGCCGTGCGGTCGCCCGCCGTGCGGTCGCCGGGCCACGGCGGGCTCATCTGCCCGGTCGCGCCGGCGACGAGCACCTGGGGCAGCGAGATGCCGGCGGTCACGACGGCGGCGCCGAGGAGCACGAGCAGGATGCCTCGGGCGGCGCGTCGGCGGCGGGGGATGAACGTACGACGGCGGTTCATGCTCCCACTCAACGCGCCGCGGTGTTGTCAGGGCGTCTCGGGAAATCGATACGCGCGCGACACGTCGCGAGCCGGCGAGCCGTGAGCTGCGGGTCGTGCGCGGCGCCCTCAGCGGTGCTCGGCCGCCACGCGCCGTTCGAGACCTTCGAGCAGGAGGTCGAGGCCGAACTCGAACTCGGTCTGATCGTCGCACCAGCCGAGGGTCGTGTCGGGGTCATCGTGCACGACCTCGGCGAGCATGGCGGCGAGGTTCGGGGCGAAGGCGGCGAGTTGGGCGAGCTCGACCGGCGCGGGTGCGTTCGTGTCGTCGCTGAGCTCCTGGACGTACCCGTAGACCCGGCTGCCGATCGCGTGCAGGCCGTGGTGGATGAGGTCGTACGACATGCCTCCGGCGTGCATGATGCCGACGATGCCGTCGACATGGCGCGCGGCGGTCGGGCCGGGCGCGCCGCGTTCGTTCATGATCCATGGTGCCCACGGATGCCGCAGGAGGACTCGGCGAGCCCCGAGGATGCGGGCACGGAGCGCCTCCGACCAGGTCGAGGCATCCGTCGCCTCCGGCACCGCGAACCCGCCGACCTCGTCCTCGATCTCGGCGAAGACCGCCTCGACGACCCCGTCGAGGATCGCGTTCTTGTTCGGCAGGTGATGGTAGATCGACATCGCCTCGACGCCCAGCTCGAGCGCGAGCGCTCGCATCGTGAGCGCATCGAGACCTTGCTGATCGGCGAGCCGCAGTGCGGTGTCCAGCACGCGCTCGCGACTGAGCGGCGTGCGTTCGGCGGTCTGTGGCGGCATGCTTCACCTTACAACGTCAGGTATTTCTCCCAGGGACTGGACGCGCGGGCGCGACTGCCGTATCTTACGCCGTAAGTCTTACAACGTAAGGGAGTCGCGATGTCCACCATGCCACGTTCCCGCGAAGCCATCGGCGATGCGACGGCCGAGACGATGCGCACCGCGCGAGCCGATCGATTCGGCCCGCCCGACGTCGTGCACCTCGTCGACGCTCCCAAGCCGCGGCCGGCCCCCGGCGAACTCCTCGTTCGCATCCATGCCTCGACCGTGAGCGTGGCAGATCAGCGCCTGCGCAGCCGCCGGGTCCCGCGAGGGACGCGCCTGCTCGTCACGCCGACGATCGGTCTCTTCCGGCCGCGCCTCCGCGTGCTCGGCATGGAGGCCGCCGGGGTCGTCGAGGCGGTCGGGGCAGGGGTGACGCGGTACGAGCCCGGCGACGAGGTCATCCTGATGCGCGGGGTTCGCATGGGGTGTCACGCCGAGTACGTGACCGTCGCCGAAGCCGGCGAGGTCGCGCGGAAGCCCGCGAACCTGTCGTTCGAGGAGGCCGCAGCCATCATCTTCGGCGGCCATACGGCGCTCCGCTACCTCGACCGCGTGCCGATCGTCGCAGGCACCGAGGTGCTCGTGAACGGCGCGTCCGGCTCGGTGGGCTCCGCCGTCGTGCAGCTCGCAGCCGCGCGGGGCGCGCGCGTCACCGCGGTCACGAGCGGGCGGAACGCCGAGCTCGTCCGTGGCCTGGGCGCGACCCGCGTCATCGATTACACCCGAGAGGACTTCGCGACGGCCGGGGGTTCGATCTACGACGTGATCGTCGAGTGCGTCGGCACGGCGCCGTTCGATCGCGTCGCACTCCTCCTGCGCCCCGGCGGTGCGCTGCTGCTCGTGATCGTCGACCTGCCCGGCATGCTGGCCGCCGGCCGGCAGGCCCGCCGGAGTGGTCTGGTCGTCGATCATCGCGGTGGCGAGATGGGGGCGGCGGGCATGGCACGCCTCGCGGCGCTCGCCGAGGACGGTGTGCTCCGCCCGGTGATCGACCGGACATACGCCCTCGACGACATCGTGGACGCGCACCGCTACGTCGACTCGGGCCGCAAGCGCGGCAGCGTCGTCGTCACGCTCGCCTGATCGGGGCGTCCGGGATCGGGTGGCACATTATGCCGAGATCGCATATCAGGATGCGAATATCAGGATGCATCGGGCACAATGGCCTCCGACGTGTGAGACCGGACGGGGGCGGAGATGCGGCAGACGCGCGCGCGGAGGCGATGGTTCGGTGTCGTGCTGGGAGCGGCCATGTGCGCTGCGCTGGCGGCGTGCACGAGTGCGGCGGCCACGCCGCCGCGGCCGAGTGCATCGGGAGACGCGCTCCTGCCGACCGAGGCCGAACGCGCCTGGGAGCTCACGGGTTTCCCGGCTGACCAGCGCCCGCAGGTGGACCCGATCCGCGTGGTCAGCATCTTCGAGCAGCCCGAGGCGACCGCCGCATGCCTCAGGGCGGCGGGGTATCCGCGGGCCGTCGTCGTGAACGGGCGGGTCGAGCCCGGGGAGGTCGCTGAGGCGCAACTGCCCTCGCTCACACTGTCGACCTACCTCTGCGAGGCGCAGTACCCGGCCGACCCGCTGTTCGACCGGCCGCTGTCTCCCGACCAGGTCCGCACGCTCTACCGGTACCGTTCGACCGAGCAGCGGGAGTGCTTGCAGGGCCTCGGGCACGCGATCGCCGTGCCGCCGACCGAGCGCGCCTTCGTCGACGGGTACGCCGAGCACGGCGGTTGGAACCCGATGAACAGTGTTCCCGCGTTCGGCTTCGCCGGAGCCGAGGCCGCGTGCCCGGCGCTCCCCGCTGAGCTCAGCGAGCGCTGACCTCAGCGCTCCGTAGCACAGCGCGGCCGACGCAGGCAAGGCGTCCACGAAGCTTCGTGGCGCCACGACGAAGCGGGTAATCTCGCTACCCCAGCGAGGTCGTTCGATGATCGTGGCCGTGAGCCCCGCCGGTTGCCGTTCCCCGCACCATTGAGGAGCTGCCGTGAAACTGCCCACTCCCCACACCGCGGCCGAGTACCGCAAGCTTCTGCCGAAGAAGCCGCGGCTGCTCCGTGGGCCGCGGCTGCCGAAGCCCATCGACGCCACCGTCATGACGACGGCCCGCCTTCGTCTGCGTCCGTACCGCGTGGAGGACTTCCATCCGTGGTTGCGCCTGCACCGACAGCCCGACACCACCGAGTATCTGCAGTGGCCGAACGACGATCTCCGAGCGATCCGGGAACATCTGCGGGCCAGGACCCGCCAGACCCGCCTCTGGCAGACCGACGACTTCCTGGCCCTCGCGATCGAGGTCGATGGCGAGTTCGCCGGCGAGGTCTCGCTGCACCTGCGCTCGGTCCGAGCCGGTACCCGCATGGTCGAGGTCGGCTGGGTGCTCGATCAGCGATTCACGGGCCGGGGGCTTGCGACCGAGGCGACCGGGGTGCTGCTGGACTTCGCGTTCGGCACGGTCGAGGCGCGCATCGCGACCGCGGTGATCGACCCCGGGAACGTCGCGTCGATCGCCGTCGCCGAGCGGCTGGGGTTCCAGCAGGCGTCGGCCGGGGACGGCGAGCACACCTACGCATTGCTCGCCGACCAGTCGTTCGCCCACCCGACGCGGAGCGTCGCCGCGCATCGGCTGCCCGGCCGTGCCTCGACATCCAGGTAACGCCGCCGTCTTGTCCGCGCGGATCCTCACGCCTATCATCGTGCTGCGCGATATGTGAACCGAGAGTTCGATAATCGAACACCCGGTGTACGCATGCATGACCGCACACTGGAGTGAGGAGCATCCGTGCAGTTCCACCACCACGGGTACGTGTCCGGCGACCCGCGGGTCGAGCCCGCGGCGGGCGTCGGCGTGAACCGCCCAGACGAGCTGCCCGACGAGGTCGACGTGCTGATCGTCGGCTCGGGCCCGGCCGGCATGATCGCCGCGGCCCAGCTCGCGCAGTTCCCGGACGTGGTCACCCGCCTCGTCGAGCGCCGCCCCGGCCGGCTCGAGATCGGGCAGGCCGACGGCATCCAGGCGCGCAGCGTCGAGACCTTCCAAGCGTTCGGCTTCGCCGAGCGCATCACGGCCGAGGCCTACCGCATCACCGAGATGGCGTTCTGGAAGCCCGATCCCGCCGACCCGGCGCGCATCCACCGCGCGGCCCGCGCCGTCGACGACCCGACCGGCATCAGCGAGTTCCCGCACCTCCTCGTGAACCAGGCGCGCGTGCTCGACTACTTCGCCGAGTACGCGGTGAACTCGCCGGCGCGGGTGCGCCCCGACTACGGCTATGAGTTCACGGGGCTGCAGGTCGCCGAACACGGCGACCACCCCGTCGCGGTCACGCTCCGGCGCACCGCCGGCCCCGACGAAGGACGCGAGCGCGTCGTGCACGCCAAGTACGTGCTCGGCGCCGACGGCGCGCGCAGCCGCGTGCGCGCCGCGATCGGCTGCCACATGGCCGGCGATCAGGCGAACCACGCGTGGGGCGTGATGGACGTGCTGGCCGTCACCGACTTCCCCGACATCCGCACGAAGTGCTCGATCCAGTCCGAGGCCGGCAACATCCTGCTCATCCCGCGCGAGGGCGGCTACCTGTTCCGCATGTACGTCGACCTCGGCGAGGTCGGGGCCGACGATCACGGCGCGGTGCGCCAGACCACGATCGAGCAGATCATCGCCAGGGCCAACGAGATCATGCACCCGTACACGCTCGATGTGCGCAACGTCGCGTGGCACAGCGTCTACGAGGTCGGTCACCGGCTCACCGACCGGTTCGACGACGTGACGGATGTCTCGGGCGGCCGCACGCCTCGCGTCTTCATCGCCGGCGACGCGTGCCACACGCACAGCGCCAAGGCCGGCCAGGGCATGAACGTCTCGATGCAGGACGGCTGGAACCTCGCGTGGAAGCTCGGGCACGTGCTCGAGGGCCGCAGCCCCGAGTCGTTGCTGGCGACGTACTCGGCCGAGCGGCAGGTCGTCGCGCAGAACCTCATCGACTTCGACCGGACGTGGTCGACGCTCATGGCCACCAAACCCGAGGATCTCGCCGACCCCGCCGAGCTCGAGGAGTTCTACGTGCGCACCGCCGAGTTCCCGGCCGGGTTCATGACGCAGTACACGCGGTCGCTCATCGTCGGCGACGCGGCACATCAGGCACGCGCGACGGGCTTCCCGATCGGCAAGCGCTTCAAGTCGGCCGAGGTCACCCGCGTCTGCGACGGCAACCCCGTGCACCTCGGACACCATGCGAAGGCCGACGGCCGCTGGCGGGTGTACGTCTTCGCCGACGCCGCGCGTGCCGGTGAGGCATCCGCCGTCGCCGACCTCGCCGACTGGCTCGCGAGTGCGCCCGACTCGCCGCTCGCAGCGACACCCGAAGAGCTCGACGCGGACGCCTGGTTCGACGTCAAGATCGTGTACCAGCAGCCGCACACCGAGGTCGATCTCGGCGCCGTGCCCGCGGTGTTCCTGCCGCGCAGCGGCCCCTTCGAACTCATCGACTACGAGCACGTCTACGCGGCCGACCCCGAACACGACATCTTCGCGGCGCGCGGCCTCGACCGCGGAGGTGCCGTCGTGGTCGTGCGGCCCGACCAGTACGTCGCGAACGTGCTGCCGCTCACGGCGACCGACGAGCTCGCCGCGTTCTTCGACGGCGTGCACCGCGGCTCAGCCGCCGAGCGCGCCGCGGATCGTGTGTGAGGCGGCCGTGAGACGCTCGGCGATCTGCGCGTCGGAACGCGCGTTCGACACGTAGACGACCGCGACGGCGGCCGGCTGGCCGCTGGGCAGCACGAGCGGCACCGCCGTCGAGCGAAGCCCCTGGATGACCTCGTCGTGACTGATGGCGAAGCCCCGGGCGCGCGCCTCGTCGACGTCGGCACGCCGAGCGGCATCCAGCGCGCCCGGCCACCGGCTCTCGGGCAGCGCCGCGGCGATGGCCTTACCCGGTGCGCCGAGGCCGAACGCGTGCCGGCTTCCCGGCCGCTGCGCGACCGACGCGATCGCGTGTCGAGGCTCGACGCTCGTGAGCGTGACGACCTCGTCGGCGTCGAGCACCGCGAGGAAGCAGGTCATGCCGAGCTCGTTCGCCGCGCTCGTGAGCTCGGGCAGCGCCTCGGCCTGGAGATCGTGCGCGACGCCCGCCGCGAGCGCCGCGAGCCGGGCGCCGAGGGCGATGCGGCCCGCGGCGTCGCGCACCGTGAGCCGGTGATGCTCGAGCGTGCGCAGCAGCCGGTACGCGACCGAGCGGTGCACGCCGAGCCGGCTCGCGAGCTCATCGATGCTCAGCGGCTCACGCGCGTCGGCGAGCAGCTCGAGCATGCGGATGCCCCGGGACAGCGTCTGCGAGGGCGGCGCTGCGTCGGCGTCGGTCGCGCCGGTGCGTGTCGTGTCGGCGCTTGTCGCGTCGGTGCGTGTCGCGTCGGTGCGTGTCGCGTCGGTGCGTGTCGTGTCGGCGTCACCGGCCATCGGCGGCCTCCTCGGGGGTCGTCGCCGCCGTCTCTGTCGTCTCCGCCTGCAGCGAGGCGGCGCTGCCGGGCTCGTCCTCCGGCTTACGGATCCAGATCCACGACACGATGCCGCCCGCGGCGAGCAGCGCGGCGGTCACGATCGCCGCGCGGTGGAACCCGTCGAGGTCGAGCTGCCCGCCGACGATCGCGGCGAGCATAGCGATCACGAGCAGGCCGGCGACACGCGCGACGGCATTGTTGACGGCCGAGGCGATGCCCGACTTGGCGGGCTCGATCGAGCCGAGGATCGCGGAGGTCAGCGGCGCCACCGTCAGCGTCAGCCCGAAGCCGAACACCAGCACGCTCGGCAGCACCTGCCACCAGTACGAGAAGTCGGCCGACACCGTGAGCAGCAGCAGCGCGCCGACGGCCATGAGCAGCGGCCCGACCGTCATGAAGACGCGCGGCCCGATCCTGCCCGACCAGGCGCCGACGCGCGAGCTCAGCACGATCATGATGATCGTCGACGGCAGCGTGGCGAGCCCCGCGAGCGTCGCGGGCAGACCGGCGCCCTGCTGCAGGTAGACGCCGAGCACGAAGCCGTTCAGCGAGAGCGCCGCGTACACGAACAGGGTCGTGACGTTGCCGCTCCAAAAGTTCCGCACGCGGAAGAGCGACAGCGGCATCATGGGCTGCGCCGCGAACCGCTGTCGCACGAGGAATCCGGCGAACGAGAGGACGCCGACGACGAGCGTCACGATGATGAGCGGCGACCAGCCGAGGTTGGGCTGCTCGATGAGCGCGAACACCGCCCCGCCGAGCCCGACCGTGCAGAGCACCGCGCCGAGCCAGTCGATGCGGGCTCCGGGGTGTCGCACGTCGCGGTGGCCGAGCCGCACCAGCAGCCACATGGTGATCGCAATGGGCAGCACATTGATGAGGAACGCGTACCGCCACGAGGCGAAGTCGACGAACAGGCCGCCGATCACCGGGCCGGCCACCATGGCGGCCGTCGTCAGCGCGGTCCAGACGCCGATCGCGCGCGCCTGCGCCGCATCGCGGAAGTTCGACGTGATGAGCGCGAGCGAGCTCGGCACGAGCAGCGCGCCCGCGACGCCCTGCAGGGCGCGCGCGACGATCAGGAACTCTGGGGTCGGCGCGGCCGCGATCGCGATCGACGTGAGGCCGAAGCCGATGAGGCCGATGCGGAGGATGAGGAGCCGGCCGTACACGTCGCTCAGCGACCCGGCCACGAGGATCAGCGCGCCGAGCGTGATCAGGTACGCGTCGACGACCCACTGCTGAGTGGTGAGCCCGCCGCCGAGGTCGTGCATGATCGCGGGCAGCGCGACCGTGACGACCGTGCCGTCGAGGAACGACACGAACGACGCGAGCACCGCGATCGAGAGCACGATCCGCTGGTCACGAGACATCCCGGTCGGAGCCATGGATGCAACGTTAGCCCCGTCGCGCCCGGTGCTGCCCGGCGAACCCGTGCTCGAGCGGTCGCAGATGGCGGGTCCTGCTCGAACACACCCGCCATCTGCGACCGCTCGGCGAGGGAGCGTCGGTCGGCGAGGGAGCGTCGGTCGGCGAGGGAGCGTCGGTCGGCGAGGGAGCGTCGGTCGGCGAGGGAGCGTCGGGGGTCGGGCCGGGTGGGAGTGTCGGGGGTCAGGCGCGGAGCGCCTCCGCGAAGGGGCGCGGAGCGCGATGCTTCGGCTGGGTCGGGCGAGGACCGGCGTCGGGCAGCGGCGGCGTCGGCAGGGTGAGCGGATGCCCCGCCTCGAGCTCGACCGGCTCGCCGAAGTGATGCACGGTCACCGGGGGGCCGTCGCTCAGACGGTAGGTCGTGGCATCCGGTCGCACCTCGAGCCGGAGCGTGTGACCCGCGAGCTTGATGCCGAACGCGATGCGCGTGAGCTGCGGCGGCAGCCGCGGCGCGAACCGTACCCCGGCGTCGCTGTCGCGCATGCCGCCGAAGCCGCACGTGAGTGCGGTCCAGATGCCCGCGAGCGAGGCCATGTGCATCCCTTCGTCCGTGTTGTCGTGCAGGTCGTCGAGGTCGAGGGTCGCCGCCTCGGCGAGGTAGTCGGCGGCGAGATCGAGGTGGCCGACCTCGGCCGCGACGACCGCCTGGACCGCCGCCGAAAGCGACGAGTCGCGTACCGTGAGCTGCTCGTAGTAGCCGAAGTTCGCGGCCTTCTGCTCGGGCGTGAACGCGTCGGGCGCGAAGAACATGGCGAGCGTGAGGTCGGCCTGTTTGACGACCTGCTTGCGATAGAGGTCGAAGTACGGGAAGTGCGCTTGCAGCGGGTACTGGTCGGCCGTCGTGCGTTCGAACGCCCAGCGCGCGTGATCGGTGAAGCCCGCCGACTGGGCGTGCACCCCGCGCCGCTCATCGAACGGGATCGCGACGGCGCCCGCCGCCCTCTCCCAGGCGTCGATCTCGTCGCCGGTCACGCCGAGGTCGCGCGCCCGATCGGCGTGACGACGTGCGGCCGCCGCCGCGAACTCGAGGTTCTGCCCGGCCATGAGGTTCGTGAACACGTTGTCGTCGACGACCGCCGTGTACTCGTCGGGTCCGGTGACGCCATCGAGGTGGAAGCGGCCGTCGTCGTCCCAGCGGCCGAGCGCCATCCAGAGCCGCGCCGTCTCGGCCAGCAGCTCGACGCCGACGTCGCGTAGGAACGCGTCGTCCCCGGTCGCCCGGACGTAGTGCAGCACCGCCGCGGCGATGTCGGCGTTCACGTGGAAGGCCACGGTGCTCGCCGGCCAATAGCCCGAGCTCTCTCGCCCGTCGATGGTGCGCCACGCGAACGCCGCCCCCGCGAGCTTCAGCTGCCGCGCGCGCTCGCGCGCGTGATCGAGCGTCGCGTGCCGCCACATCAGTGCCTGCCGCGCCGCCTCGGGCGCCGTCGACGTCAGCACGGGGAGCACGAATCCCTCGAAGTCCCAGAAGGTGTGCCCTTCGTAGCCGGCGCCGGTGAGCCCCTTGCCGGGGACCGAGCGCACCTCGAGTCGCGCCGCCGACTGGAAGACGTGGAACAGGGCGAACCGCACCGCCTGCTGGAGGCGCGGCGAACCCTCGATCTCGACGTCGGCGCACGTCCAGAAGGCGTCGAGTCGCTCGCGCTGGCCGGCGGTGAGGCCCGCCCAGCCAGCACGCCGGGCTTCGTCGACCGCGGCATCCGCTCGATCGCGGAGCGCCTGCGGGTCCAGCGTCGCCGACCACTCGTGGCCCACGTGCTTGACGACCTCGAGTCGTTCGCCCGCCTCGAGGCGGGCGCTGATGGTCGTGCGGGCGAGATGGTCGGAGACCTCGGTCTCGACGATCGCCCGGCCCGGTGCGGACACCGTGTGGTCCATCGCGACCGCGATGCGCTGACCGCTCTCATACGTCTCGTGCACGAGCGTCGCCGAGGTGCCGAGCACGAACGCGCCGCACGCGGCGAGCGGCTCGTCGAGCACCTCTTTGACCCGGTCGTCGGGGTGCACCTCGGGCAGGGCCTCGTTCGCGACGAGCTCGGACTGCAGCGTCATCGTGGCGGGGCCGTCGACGGCCTCGACCACGTAGCGCACCGCCGCGACCGGGCGGTGCGACAGCGACACCAGCCGGGTCGAGGTGACCCTGATGCGCCGGCCCGCCGGCGACGTCCACTCGACCTCGCGGTGCAGGGTGCCGTCACGGAAGTCCAGGCGCTGCTCGTGCCGGTGCACCTCGCCGCGGCGCACGTCGAACGGCTCGTCGTCGACGAACAGCCGGATGACCTTGCCGTTCGGCACGTTGATGACGCTCTCGCCCGAGCTCGGGTAGCCGTAGCCCGCCTCCGCGTAGGGCATCGGGTGCCGCTCGAACACACCGTTCAGGTAGCTGCCCGTGATGCCGTGCGGGTCGCCCTCGTCGAGCGTGCCGCGCCATCCCACGTGACCGTTCGACAGTGCGAACACCGACTCGCGGTGCGCGAGCTCCGACTCGTCGAGGCCGCTCAGGCCGATGCTCCACGGAGCGACGTCGAAGGGAAGGGGGTCGGTCATGCGTCGTGGGTCTCTTCGGCTGCGCAGCCGGCAGCATCATCGGACGTCTCGGTGCGTGCCACGCTCTCGAACATACCGACGGACCCGCGCCAGCCGGGTGGCAGCCATGCCCGGTTGCCTGCGAACCGACCGGATGCTAAGGGGTACCAGGGCTGATCTCCCACACGCCTGCGTTTCCTTGCTCAGGAAGAATTGGCGGACACGCCGGGGGCACACGCTTCCAGGTCGGTGTGTCGGCCGGTCCTTCCTGAGCAGGGAATTTGGGTACTGTGCGTGTGGCACAGGAGCGGCAGGGAAGAATGAGCGCATGGCTGCTCCCAACCCGGCGATCACCGCGATGCCGTCCCCGCAGTACGTGATGACCGCCGAGGGGCGGCGCATCGCGACCTACGTGTGGGACCCCGACGCGCGGGACGACGATGACGCGCCGACCGTGCTGTGCGTGCACGGGTTCGCGTCGAGCTGCCGCGACAACTGGGTGAGCACCGGGTGGGTGCGTGACCTGACCCGCGCCGGCTTCCGTGTGCTCGGGGTCGACCAGCTCGGGCACGGCGCGAGCGACAAGCCGCACGAGTCGTCGGAGTACACCATGGACGCGCTCGTGCAGGACCTGGTCACCGTGCTCGACACGTATCTGCTCGACGCCGTGCGCTACTCGGGATACTCGCTCGGGGCTCGCGTCGGCTGGCAGTTGGCGGTGCAGGCGCCCGAACGCGTTGAGCGTGCGGTGCTCGGCGGCATCCCCGACGGCCGGCCGCTCGCGCGGTTGCAGATCGAGCAGGCGCGCGCCTACGCCGAGTCGGGGACTCCGATCGACCACCGCGTCACGCAGAACTACGTCACGCTCGCCGAGCGTGTCCCGGGCAATGAGATCCTCGCGCTCGTCGCACTCGCCGAGGGCATGCGCCTCGGCGATGCCGACCCCGACCCGGTGCATCCGCCCGCGCAACCCGTGCTGTTCGCAACCGGCAGCGAAGACGCGATCCTCGAGCAGTCTCGCGCCCTGGCCGCCGCCACGCCCGCTGGACACTTCTTCGAGGTGCCGGGCCGGCACCATTTCAACTCGCCGGGTTCCAGAGCGTATCGGCAGGCCGCCCTCGCCTTCCTCGCCGGCCGCCCACCCGAGGCGGGCGGGGCGTGAGCGGCTCGCGCGACGCGGCCGAACGGCTCGTCCTCATCCACGGCGGCGGCGTCGGGCCATGGATGTGGCGCGCGCAGGCCGACGCCTTCTCGACCCGGTTCGACGTGTGCACGCCGACGCTGCCGGGGCATGACCCCGCGCGTCCGGGTGAGGAGTTCGGCGACCACGAGGCAGCAGCGCGCTCGGTCGCCGAGCAGGCCGGGCTCGACCGGCCCGGCCCGCCCGCCACCGTCGTCGGCTTCTCGCTCGGCGGCCAGGTCGCGCTGACCCTCGCGGCGATGCATCCCGACCGGGTTGGCCGACTCGTCGTCGTCAGCTCGATCGTCGAGCCGATGCCGTCCATGGCGGCGTCGGTGGGGCTGCTGCGGCCCATGATCGGCCTGACCAGGAACGAGCGCTTCGCACGGGCGCAGGCCCGAACCCTGTTCGTGCCCGATGCCGACTTCGCCGACTACTTCGCGCTGTCGCGCGCCATGTCGGCGAACACCCTTGTGAACCTCACCCGGGCGAACTTCACGTTCGCGGTCCCCGAATCGGTGACCGCGTCCGAACGACCGGCATTGCTCATGATGGGTTCGCGCGAACGCGGCACGCTGCGCCGCGGCATGATCCGGCTGCACGACCGATGGGCCGCCAGTGAGCTCGCGATGTTCGAGGGCGGCGGGCACGGCGTGATGCTCTCGCATCCGGACGCCTTCGACGCGCGGTTCTCGGCGTGGCTGGACTCTACGACGGAGCGCCTCGACGACGCGCCGTAGCGAGGCATCCGGTGCTGCGCGACTGGCCCCGATGCGCCCGATCCGCCCTACCATTGGCAGTGTGACCCGCGGTCGCGGGCGGGAGGCGTCATGGTCCAGGTTCGGGTGCTCGGGATCGCGCTCGACGCCGCGCGGCAGCACATCGTATTGCTCAAGCCGCTGTTCGACGACGACGATGAGTCCCGGGTCCTGCCCATCTGGATCGGTACGCAGGAGGCGACGTCGATCCTCATCGCGATCTCCGGCGAACGGGCGCCTCGCCCGCTGACGCACGACCTGATGACGTCGCTGCTCGGGATGCTCGGCGCCGAGGTGACGCGGGTCGAGGTCACCCGCATCGAGGCGGGTACGTTCTTCGCTGAGATCACGCTGTCGACACCGACGGGCACGCGCGTCATCGACGCCCGGCCATCGGACGCCGTCGCCGTCGCCGTGCGCACCGACGCATCGATCTTCGTCGCTGACGAGGTGCTGGCCGAGGCGGGGATCCCGGCCGAGATGGCTGACATCCATGCCGATGAGGAGCCCGACGAGGCGAAGCTCGACGAGTTCAAACGCTTCCTCGACGAGGTCGACCCCGAGGACTTCCAAGGCTAGCCCGCCGCGTCATCTGCCGGGTCGGGTGCAGATGGGACGTGTCTGACAGATCAATCGATGTGCGCCGACATCGCGTGGACCACGCAACTGTCAAGCACGCGCTAGTCGAACGCGGGTCGGATGGACGCCTCGACGAGCGCAGCGACCTCGTCACACACATCACGCAGCGCGGCCGGCTCGTGCGCGAATCGACCGAGGAAGAGTCCCCGGACCTCGCCCCCGAAGCGGGCGAGCGTGCCCGGGCCTGCGCTCCCGCCGTAGATCACGCGACTGCCCGGTCGCAACGGATGCTGCGCGAGATGGGTATCGATGGCCTGTACGACCTCGACGACGTGGTCGGTCGGCGCCGGCCGGTCCGCACCGATCGCCCAGACCGGCTCGTACGCGACAACTACGGGCCCAGTCGTCCCTTCGTCGTCGACCAGGGAGAGTGCGGCGTCGAGCTGCGCGATGGCTAACCTAGCCGCATCTCCTCGGGGATCGACCTCGCCCACACACAGGATCGGCGTCAGGCCGTTGCGAAAGGCCGCCTGCGTCTTCTTCGCCACCATCGTGTCGTGCTCGCCGAACAGCCTTCGCCGCTCGGCGTGGCCGAGTTCGACCATGGAGCACCCGACCTCCGCCAGCACAGCTGGGCTGTTCTCACCCGTGAATGCGCCCGTATCCATCCAGGACGCATCCTGTGCAGCGAGCCGCACTCCGGTTCCGCGAAGCAGTTCCGCCGCGGGTGCGAGCGCCACATGGGACGGCGCGACGAACAACTCGGCCAGCCCACCGACGAGCGCCGGGTGATCCAGAGCGAGTTCGGCCACCGCCGATGTCCATGCAATCGCCCGGGCATGGCTGAGGTACATCTTGTGGCTCACACCGATCAGATACGGGGCCACCACCGCGTGCGTCAGCACGAGCGATCCGCGGGCACGACCGGCTGGCGGCGCTCGTAGGCGAGAATGCCCGCTACCTTCTCGGCAGAGGCCGAGGTCGGGTCGAAACGGTACGCGAGCCACTCGCGAACGAGCCGCCGTGCGAGCTCGAGGCCGACGACGCGCTGGCCTACGCATAGGATCTGGGCATCGTTCGAGAGCACCGCGCGCTCGACCGAGAACGAGTCGTGAGCCGTGACCGCGCGGATGCCGCGGACCTTGTTCGCGGCGATCGCGACTCCGAGCCCGGTTCCGCAGATGAGCAGCGCACGATCGGCCTTACCTGCGGCGACGAGTTCGGCTGCGGTGGTCGCGATGCTCGGGTATGGTGTGTGGCCGTCGGAGGCGACTCCGACATCGCGCACGGAAGAGACAAGCTCGGAGCCTTCCAGGTCGGCGCGTAGCGCCTCTTTGTATGCGAAGCCGGCGTCATCCGACCCGACCACCAGTCGAAGCGGTTCGATCATCGAACTGGGCCATCCTTCGGAGTCGTCTCGGCTCGGAGCCTCGCGCCCACGACCTCGGCGACAGCGGCGAACGACACCGCCCCGGCGTCGGGCGTGCCGAGACTCTTCTCGCCGTGGGGTCGCGCGCGCCCGATACGCGGCAGCAGATCGGCCGTGGCCTGCGCCGCATCCGACGCGGCGGCGGCTGCGGCATCCCAAGCCTCGACCAGGGTCGCACCCGCATCGAGCCGGCTCACGAGTGCGTCGCGGAACGGAATCACGGCATCGACCATCGACTTGTCGCCGAGTGATGCGCCGAACCCGAGCACGGCCTCCGCAGCCGCGACCACGCCGTCGGCGACCTCCTGAGTCGTGGGCTCGGTCTCGTCGGAGAGCGCGAGGCCGATGGATGTGAGCATCGCGCCCCAGAGTGCGCCGGAAGTCCCGCCCGCACGATCGGACCAGGCATCGGATGCGCGCTCCACCACGGTCCGCGAGCCAGCGCCCTCATCGGCGGCCGCGCGTGCGGCCGCCGACGCTGCGCCTGATCCGCGGACCATGCCGATGCCATGGTCGCCGTCGCCGGCGATGGCGTCCAGGCGGCCGAGCTCGTCCGCTCGATCTGCGAGCATGTGCGCGACCGCCTGCGCACCGTCCGCGATCCGCGAGGCGGCCGCGCGCGAGGCGGGCGAGCCGGGGCGGAGCGCGGCGGGCTGCGTGGCGGACGGTACGTCGCCGCCGGAATCATGAGCCGAACTCGCGGACGCCTCCGCCTGAACGACCGATCCTTTCGAATACGCCGGAGCGTCGGCCGGGTCGCGCCACAGCATCTCGAGCTCGTCGTCGAGCCAGCAGAGCGTGAGCGACACGCCGGCCATGTCGAAGCTCGTCACCAGTTCACCGACCTCGGGCTCGACGATCTCGAGCCCCGCAGCCGTGAGCAAGCGTTCGACGGCGGCGTAGAGCACGAAAAGCTCGTCGTATTTGACCGAGCCGAGACCATTGACGATCACTGCAATCCGTCCACGGCCGGCGCGAGCCTCGTCGGGCGTCTCCTCGAGGAGGTCGCGCACGAGCAGGGTGGCCAGGTCGTTCGCGCTGGGGACATCTCGTTCACCGATGCCCGGCTCGCCGTGGATGCCCATTCCGACCGCCATTCGCCCTTCGGGCACGTTGAAGAGCGGGTCGTGCGCTCCCGGCAGGGAGCATCCGGAGAACGCAACACCGAACGATCGGGTCCGTTCGTTCGCCGTGCGCGCTACTCGTTCGACGTCGTCGAGCGAGTAGCCGCGCTCCGCGGCGGCTCCGGCGACCTTGAACACCGCGAGATCTCCGGCGATGCCACGGCGCGTGTGACGCTGTTCGAGCGGGGCGCTCGAGATGTCATCGGTGACGGCGACGATCCGCACGTCGGTACCCGCGGCGACAAGCGCATCTGCGGCCCGGCCGAAGTTGGCGACGTCGCCGGCGTAGTTGCCGAAGGTGAGCAGGATGCCACCGCCCTGGTCGGCCGCTTCTGCTACCTGGCGCACCTGCTGCGCCGACGGCGACGCGAATAGGTTCCCGAGCGCCGCCCCGTGGGCGAGGCCATGGCCGACGAGTCCGCCGAAGGCGGGGTAGTGGCCCGACCCGCCGCCGATGACGACGGCGACCGACCCCGAGGTTCCGGGCGCGGCTCGGAGCACGCCTCCGGGTACCCGGCGCACCCAGCGCCCGCTCGCGGCCACGAACCCGTCGATCGCCTCCTCGGCGAAGTCAGCCGGCTCGTTGTGGAGTCGGGTCATTGCCCCGCCCCTTCTGTGGCCGGCGTGGCGAAGCGCTGTTGCTCGTCGCCGGGATCCGCGATCGGCGCGGGACCGAGCTCGTAGAGCAAGCGCTGCATCTGGGCGTACGCGCGATTGCGATACGCGATGAGGTCGGCGGTCCGTTCGGCGCCGATCTCGAGGTATCCGGCACCCGTCTTCGTTCCGAACCGACCGGCCTCGACGAGTGCGCTCAGCGATGCTGGCGTCGCGAACCGCTCCGGCCACTTCGTCTGCAAGGACGTGTAGCAGAACGAGTACACGTCGAGTCCGGCCATGTCGGCGATCGCGAATGGTCCGAAGAACGGCAGCCGGAAGCCGAACGTGGTGCGCACGATGGTGTCGATGTCGTCAGCCGATGCGACGCCCTCTTCCACGAGCTGGGTCGCCTCGTGGAAGAGCGCATACTGCAGGCGGTTGAGGACGAACCCGGTCGCGTCCTTGACCCGGGCGGTCTCTTTCCCGGCCGCGGCGACGAGATCCTCGACGACGGGCAGGATTGCGGGATCCGTGCCGGAATGCGGGATGAGCTCGACGCCCGGGATGAACGGCGCCGGATTGGAGAAGTGCACTCCGAGGAATCGTTCGGGGCGCTCGACCGCCTCGGCGAGCGAGCCGATCAGGATCGTAGACGTGTTCGATCCGATGATCGCATCGGGCGCTGCCGCTGCGCTAATCCGGGCGAGCGCGGCATGCTTGATGTCGAGTCTCTCGGGCACGGCCTCTTCGATGAATTGGGCGTCAGCGACGGCCTGCTCGATCGACTCCGCCGCACGGAGGTTCGCACGCACGAGCTCGACCGCGTCGGCGGGGAAGAGACCAGCGTCGACGAACTCGCGAGTCTCGGCCACAAGCCGGTCGTAGTTGGCACGCGCGACCTCAGGAGAGACGTCGGCAATCGTGACGGACGCGTTCGCCATCGCGAACACCTGGGCGATACCGCCCCCCATGTACCCGGAGCCGACGACCGCGATCTGCTGTCCACTCATGCGCTGAGCCCCTTGGGGAGCCCAGCCGATGCCGACGCATCGACGCGCGCGCGAACGTCGAGCACACCCAACACGTACTCGCGGTTGGTCGCGCACACGCCGAGGCTGTCACCCCCGTATTGCTCCATCACGAAGATCCCTTCGTATCCGATGTCGATCGCCTCATTGATGACGGCTCGATAGTTAATGAGTCCGCCCTCGAGCGAGGTCGGCGTGACGGCGATCGACGAGGCGTCGGACGCCTCGTCTCGGGAGTAGTTCTTGAGGTGCCAGTAGTTTGCGTAGGGAAGGGTCTTCGCGAACATCTCCCGCCAGTCCTGCTGCGGGCGTCGGAGGCGCACGAGGTTTCCGATGTCGGGGTTCAGCCCGACGTTCTCGAGTCCGATTTCCTCGACGAGCCGGACGGCACTGTCGGGCGTGCCCAGATAGGTGTCCTCATACATCTCGAGGGACATGCTGAGACCGACGTCGGCGGCATGACGACCGAGCTCACGGAGCCGTGAGACGGCGAGCGCCCACACGTCAGGGTCGTCGGGGTCCTTGGCACCCTGCTCCGTCCAAAACCAGAGCGCCTGTCGCTGAGCCAGGGTGAAGGGCTGATGCAGCCCGGTGGAGAAGACGGTCATACCCATCGCGGCCGCGGCGTCGATCGTGCGGTGGGCGTAGTCGAGATTCTCGGACCCTCGACCGGGCTCGATCACGCTGCGGCGCTGCACATGGACCGATGGGAATCGGAGGTGGTGGGATCGCGCGAGCGCGAGCAGGTCGTGCAGCCGAGTCCGATCGAGGTCGGCCGGCCGCACGTGACTGTCGGCGAGCTCGGCGAGGGTGAAGCCGACCCCCTCGATCTCCGCGAGTGCGCGGTCCCAGATCTCGAGCGGCGCATCGTGGAACGCCACGCCGTCGCGGTTGGACACAGGGATGCCGTGCAGGCAGGTCGCCACCTGCCAGGCGCCATCAGTGGGGAGGAGGTCGTGCTTCACATGTGCTCCGTTGCGGTATTGGAAGTCAGATATGCTATTTCCTATAGGAAGGATAGTTCGCGGGCGCCACGGATACAAGGCATGGCCCGGCCGGCCGGGCCGGCCTGCTGTCGCCCCTGGGTGCCACTGCCCGCGATCAGGCGTGCAGCGACCGATTGTGAATCGCCGAACCGCACCACAGCCGTGCCCCGCGTAACCTGCGGCGCTCAGTGACCGCCGGCGCGTCAGCGGTTATCTTCGAGCGAGCGCCGCCGCACATTCTCGATGTGGGTCCGCATGGCCGCCGTGACGGCCTTCTGATCGCCCGCGACGAAGGCGTCGAGGATGGCGCGGTGCTCCGCAGTTGCGTCCCGGACGTCGTGCACGCCGCGGACCACCGCCTGCCGCATCCGATAGCTGCGCGCGCCCAACGTCTCGTACATTTCCGAGACGTATCGATTTCCCGCGTGGCCGAAGATCGCGTTGTGGAACTCGCCGTCGATATCGAAGTACGCGGCTGTCAACTCGGGCGGCACGCCGCCCTCCCCCATGATCTCGAGGATGTGCTCGGCTCGCTCCTCGTGCTCCTGCATGACCCTCGAGAGGGTTGGGATCAGCTCACCCCGATGCGGGAAGGCGAGGCGGGTCGCCTCGACCTCCAACAGGATCCGTGCTTCGAACAACTCGTCCAGCTGTCGGTCGTCGAGCGCAGGTGCCATCCGGTACCCCTTCTGCGCGACGCGCGTGACGAGCCCCGTGCGCTCGAGCATGACGAGCGCCTCCCTCACCGGTGTCGGGGAGACGTCGAGCTCGCGCGCGATCGTGTCGATGGAGAGTCGTCCGCCCGGCTCCACGCCACCGTCCAGCAACGTGCGCAGGATCGCGTCGTAGACATGTTCGCGCAGACCTCGTCGATCGATGTCCGACCCACTACTGAACGACATGCCTACTCACAATCACCGAATCGTTCGCCCCCGAACGCTGAGCCACGCGTTCAACGGTGCCTTGCCACTCATCGTATGGAGCGGAGCACGCAGATCCGGCATTCTCTAGACATTCTTTGCCACTCCCTCTATCCTATAGGAAACATGAAACACGAAGGCGTGTTTGCCGGAGTGCTCGTGCTTCCCCCTAATCACATGCGTTCGTGCATCTTCGGAAGGAACAGTCGCAATGAGAAAGAGGCTCCTCGCATCGGCGGCGATGTCCGCCGCCGCGCTCCTGGCACTCTCGGCGTGCGCCGCCGATACCGGCGGCGAAGCCGGGGGCGGTGACAGCGCGGCGTGCGCCAACACCATCGTCAACCCCGACGCCGAGCAGGTCACCGTCTGGGCCTGGTACCCCGCGTTCGAAGGCGTCGTCGACGTGTTCAACAACGCCCACAAAGACTTGCAGGTGTGCTGGGTCAACGCGGGCGTCGGCAAGGAGGTCTACCCCAAGTTCAGCACCGCGCTCGAGGCCGGCAACGGCGCCCCCGACGTGATCCAACTCGAGAACGAGGTGATCCCGAGCTTCAGCATCCGTGACGGCCTCGTCGACCTCACCGAGCATGGTGCCGCCGACCTCGAGTCCTCGTACGCGCCCGGCGCCTGGAAGGACGTCTCGAGCGGCAACGCGGTCTACGCCGTGCCGGTCGACCTCGGCCCGGTCGGAATGCTCTACCGAGCCGACATCTTCGAGGAGAACGGAATCGAGGTGCCGACGACCTGGGACGAGTTCGCGGTTGCGTCACAGCAGCTCAAGGACGCCGGTTCGGAGGGCTTCCTCGGAAATTACCCCACCAATGGGCGCTCGTTCAGCCAGGCCCTGTTCGCGCAGGCGGGCAACGTGCCCTTCGAGTTCTCGACCGAGAACGTCGAGGAGATCGGCATCGACGTCGATGACGAGGCGACCAGGCAGGTGTTGGA
Organism: Agromyces protaetiae; assembly: GCF_030866785.1. NCBI lineage: Bacteria > Bacillati > Actinomycetota > Actinomycetes > Micrococcales > Microbacteriaceae > Agromyces > Agromyces silvae. Next base: position 852,080 of record NZ_CP133018.1, read on the forward strand.
GTACTGGTTCGGACTCATCGACGCCGGGATCGCAAGCGCCGACGACCGCTCGACGCCCGACTTCAACACCGCTGTCGTCAACGGCCGGCACGCGACCTACCTGGCGGCGGCCTGGGGTCCTGGCTACCTCATGGGCCTCGAAGAAGAGGCCGACCCCGACGCGCGCTGGGCCGCAGCACCGCTGCCGCAGTGGGATCCGGAGAACCCGGTGTTCGTGAACTGGGGCGGCTCCTCGTTCGGCGTCACGAGTCAGGCGAAGAATCCGGACGCCGCAGCGACCGTCGCCCGTGAGCTCTTCGGTACCGAGGAGGCATGGCGGGTCGGCATCGAGGAGGGCGCCCTCTTCCCGACCTATCTGCCCGTGCTCGAGTCGGACTACTTCGTCGAGTTGAAGTATCCGTTCTTCAACGATCAGCAGATCAACAAGGACGTGTTCATCGAGGCAGCGGCCGCGTACGACGGCTTCACTTTCAGCCCCTTCCAGACATTCGCGTACGACAAGCTGACCGAGGCGCAGTTCTCGATTCTGCAAGGCGACGCGACGATCGATGAGGCGCTCGCGACCTACCAGGAGACGCTCGAACAATACGCGACAGATCAGGGTTTCACGCTTCAGTAAGCGGCACGAACCCGAGCCGGTCGGGGCGTTCCTCGCGAGCGCCCCGACCGCATTGAGAGATCAGGATCATCGCAATGACCACCCTCGCCAGGGCCTCCTCGAAGCGCGAGCCCGCCCAACGTCAGCGCCGTGCGCTCGTGAAGGTATCGCGCCGAACCACGTTCTTCGGCTGGACGTTCGTCGGGCCGTTCGCCATCGTCTTCATCGCCTTCCTCGCCGCTCCGCTGCTCTACGCCTTCTGGATGAGCCTGAACACGCGCACGCTCACCCGCGGTGTCGTGTTCACCGGATTCGACAACTACGTCAAGGCCTTCACCGATCCCGACTTCCTCGAAGGCGTCCTCTTCGTCGCCGGGTTCTCCCTCGTGCTCATCCCGCTGCAGATGCTGGTGTCGCTCGCGGCCGCGCTCGTGCTCGACGCCATCACCACGCGGCTCGCACGGTTCTCGCGCCTGATGATCTTCATGCCGTACGCCGTGCCGGTGGTCATCGGCGCGCTCATGTGGGGCTTCCTGTACAGCCCGCGCTTCGGCCCGATTGCAGAGATCGCCGGGATGTTCGGCCTCGACGCACCCTTCTTGCTCTCCCCGGAGTGGGTGTTCTTCGGACTGCTGAACATCGTCACCTGGCAGTGGGCCGGCTATTACATGATCATCATCTACTCGGCCCTCCAGGGCATTGACCCCTCGATCTACGAGGCGGCGAAGATCGACGGTGCGAACGCGTGGCAGATTGCGCTGCGCGTGAAGGTCCCGATGATCTCGTCGGCGATGATCCTCATCCTGGTCTTCGCCCTCATCGGGACACTCCAGTTCTTCACCGAGCCGCAGGTGCTGCGCAACGTCGCGCCGGGCGCGATCAGCACGTCGTTCACGCCGAACATGTACGCGTTCTCGCTCGCGTTCTCCTACGACCAGTTCAACTACGCCTCCGCAATCTCGTTCGCGCTCGGACTGTTCGTATTCATCGGCTCCTACCTGTTCATGTACTTCACCCGCAAGAGAAACGGTCTCAACTCATGAGCGCCCTCACCGATGCACCGCAGAAACGGAAGGCGCGCGCCACGGCGCCCGCGACCCGCGAGCGGACGCCGCTGCCGGGCCGCCGCCGACCGAGCCTGTCAGGTCAGGTGTTTCTGCTCGCTCTGGTCATCTACTTCTTCGTGCCGCTCTGGTGGCTGCTCGTCGCCAGTACGAAGTCGACCTCTGCACTGTTCAACGGCTCGGCGGGCGCGCTCTGGTTCGACCAAAACTTCAATCTGTTCGACAACATCGCCCAACTGGTCCAGTACAACAATGGCGAGTACCTGCGCTGGATGGCCAACTCGGCCCTTTACGCGCTCGTCGGGGGCGGCGGCGCGACGGTCCTCGCGGTGCTCGCCGGATACGGGCTGGCGAAGTATCGCTTCCGGGGCCGAACCGTGTCGTTCGCGATCCTGCTCGGCTCGGTCATGGTCCCCAGCACGGCGCTCGTGATCCCGACCTTCGTGCTGCTGAGCCAGGTGGGATGGACGAACACGATCTGGGCCGTCATTCTCCCGTCGCTGCTCAACCCGTTCGGCGTGTATCTCATGCGGGTATACACGCAGGACGCCATCCCGGATGAGCTGCTCGACGCCGCCCGAGTCGACGGTGCCGGCGAGTACCGCACGTTCGTGCAGGTTTGCCTACCGCTGCTCCGGCCGGCGATCGTCACGGTATTCCTGCTGTCGGTTGTGTCCACATGGAACAACTATTTCCTGCCGCTGGCGATGCTCAACGACTCCCGCCTGTTCCCGATCACCGTCGGCCTCGGTGTATGGCAGGGGCAGGCCATCCAGAACTCCGGCGGCCAGCAGATCTGGAACCTCATGATCACCGGTGCGTTCCTTTCCATCATCCCGCTCATCGTCGCATTCCTCTCCTTGCAGAAGTACTGGCGCGGTGGGCTGTCGCTCGGCAGCGTCAAATGAGCCTCGACGCATGAACTCACACCACGAAGGACGCAACCCGATCATGACCTCCGCCTGTATCATCATCGACCGGGACCGCACCATCGGCACGGTGGACCGGCGACTGTTCGGTTCGTTCGTCGAGCACCTCGGGCGAGCGGTCTACAACGGCATCTACGAACCCGGGCACCCGACGGCCGACCAACACGGATTCCGGCAGGACGTGCTCGCCCTCGTGCGCGAACTCGGTGTGACGACCGTCAGATATCCAGGCGGCAACTTCGTCTCCAGCTATCGCTGGGAGGACGGCGTTGGCCCCCGCGACCAGCGCCCACGCCGGATCGATCTCGCCTGGCACTCCATCGAGACCAACGAGGTAGGCCTCGACGAGTTCGCGACGTGGGCGCGACTGGCCGACACCGAGCTGATGCTCGCTGTGAACCTCGGGACCCGCGGCATCGAGGCGGCCGTCGATCTCTACGAGTATGCCAACATCAAGTCCGGAACGAGCCTCGCCGACGCCCGCATCGACCACGGCACGCCCGAGCCTCACGACGTGCGCATGTGGTGCCTCGGCAACGAGATGGACGGACCGTGGCAGGTCGGCTACACCGACGCCGACGCATACGGGCGGCTCGCCGCACAGACGGCGCGCGCGTTGCGAAGAGCCGACGAGAGCTTGGAGCTCGTGCTGTGCGGCAGCTCGAAGCCCGACATGCCCACGTTCGGCGCGTGGGAACGTACAGCGCTCATGCACGCGTACGAAGTCGTGGACTACATCTCGTGCCACGCCTACTACGAGGAGCTCGACGGTGACGCCCCGAGCTTCCTCGCCTCGGGTGTCGACATGGACCGCTTCATCGAGGCCGTCGCCGCCACCGCCGATCAGGTGCGAGCCGAGCTGAAGAGCGACAAGATGATGAAGATCTCGTTCGACGAGTGGAACGTCTGGTACAACCGACGATTTCACCGCGAGGACAAGATCACTGACCCGCAGAAATGGCCCTACGCGCCGCGCCTGCTCGAGGACCGCTACACGGTCACCGACAGCGTCGTGGTCGGCGGCCTGCTCATTTCACTACTGAACCACAGCGACCGGGTGCGGGCGGCAAGCCTTGCCCAGCTGGTCAACGTGATCGCCCCGATCATGACCGAGCCCGGCGGACCGGCCTGGCGCCAGACAATCTTCTACCCGTTCGCCGACATGGCCCGAATGAGCGGAGATGTCGCTCTCGATGTGGTGGTGGAGGCCCCGACGCATCCGACGGCACGTTACGGCGAGGTCGCCGCGATCGATGCGGCGGCGACCATCGACTCGTCGACTGGCGAGCTCAGTGTCTTCGTGGTGAACCGCTCTCTGCACGCGGCGATCGACGTCGAGATCGAGACCCGCGGCCTCGAGACCACCGCGGTCGCTGAAAGCACCGGCCTGTGGGATGCCGACCGGCATGCCGCGAACACGCTCGAGCAGCCCCAACGCGTGACCGCACGGCCGGCGAGCGCACGCCTCGAAGGCGGGCGACTGCGCATCACGGTTCCCCCAGTGTCCTGGACGGCGTTGCGCATGCGCTGAGCGCCCGACCTGCCCGTCGACGCCCTTGACTCCTCCTCCTAGCTCCACCCCACCCGCTCAACGAAGAGAAACGAGGAAAGATGACCATCGCCTCCCGCGTGAAACGTGCGCTGGCATTCGTCGCGGCACTCGCACTCGGTGCCGGACTCCTGTCCGTGGCATCCGCGCCCGCGACCGCCGCCGAACCTCCGTCCGGTCAGCTTGCGCTGTCCGGCAACCTCAACCTGCACGATCCGACCGTCTACCGGGACGGCGACACGTACTACGCCGCCGCCTCGCACCGCGGCATCTGGTCGGCCCCCAGCCTCAACGGGCCATGGACGAATATCGGCAACGTGCCTGCGGCCGACTGGACCGCCTCATCTGGCCGGGCGCTTTGGGCGCCGCACGTGCAGAAGATCGGCGACACGTTCTTCTACTACTACTCGACCTCATCGTTCGGCACGAACAACTCTGCCATCGGCCTGAAGACCACGCAGACACCGGGGATCCCGTCCAGCTACGTCGACCACGGCGGGCCAATCGTCACGTCGGGCACCCTGAGCCCGACGCAGGAGACGTTCAATGCCATTGACCCCGCAGTTCACCAGGACGACGACGGCAACTGGTGGATGGTCTGGGGGTCGCACTTCGACGGCATCTTCATCCAGCAGCTCGCGGACGACATGGTCACGCTCGTCGGCGAGCCTGTGAAGGTAGCCGACCGCGAGAGCGAGCAGTTCCCGATCGACAACCCGAACTTCAACCGGATCGAGGGCCCGTCCGTTTTCAAGCACGGCGACTGGTACTACCTGCTCACTGCCTGGGACTGGTGCTGCAGGGGGAACGGCAATGACAACACGTACAAGATCGTCGCCGGACGGTCTGCAACGATTGACGGTCCCTACCTCGACAAGAACGGCGTCGACCTCGCCGAGGGCGGCGGATCGATCATCCTGAACAGCAGGATGACGCAGCCCGGCGTCACCCCTGAGGGCTTGCACCGCGCTCCAGGCGCACCCGACTTCCTGGTCGAGGGCGACACGGTCTACTTCATCTACCACTCATACATGCCCGGGACCGTGCTCGGCATCCGCCCGTTCGAGTGGGACGGCGGCTGGCCGTACTTCCCCGAGTCGAAAGGGCCCTACGAGGTCACTGAGGGCGCCTCGTATGCGCTCCGACTTCAGGCCGGAAGCATCGACGACCCGAACAGCCTGCAGAACCCCGAGGCGAGCGAGACCTGTCTGACCTCGCTTGACGGGCTCGCGGTCGGTGCCGCCTGCGAGGAGCCTGGCGCGGCGCAAGCCTGGCGTTTGGAGAGTCTCGGAGACGCCTTCTACCAACTGCGGTCGCAGGCCGGTGATCGCGAGACATGCCTCACGATGGCGGACTTGTCCGGCACGGAGGGCACGGGCGTGGCCGTCGAACCGTGCGCCGATGACGAACGCCAGCACTGGTACTTCGACGACACCGGACACGGGTTCCAACGCCTCGTCGGCCGCACCTCAAACCTCGCGCTTGAGGCCACGTCAAACCTCCCCGGCGCCGAGACCGCCGTATTCGGCGGCCACCGCCGCGACGGTGACCACCAGGCAGGCAACCTCACGCAGGCCGCGAAGTGGCCGTACCAGCAATGGCGGTTCGAGAAGCTCGCCGACGCCCTGGAAGCCCCGACCATCACGACGCTCGACGGCGCCGCGAATGCGATCGTCGGCGACGAGGTCGACCTCGCCGTCACCGTGCGTGGCGAGTCGGGTGAGCTAGTGTCTGGTCATGTGAGCCTCTGGCAAGATGGCGACCAGGTCGACTCGGCGACGCTCGTCGACGGGGACGCGAGCTTCGCGATCGCCGCCGACGAGGTGGGCGTATTGTCGCTGACCGCGCGCTTCCACGGCGCCGCGTGGTCTGCCGATGCCGAAGTGGTCTGGAACGGCTCGACATCGACCGAGTTGGTTGTGACCGTCGAGCCCGCGCCCCACCCCGAGCCGCCGGTAACGCCTGGCCCCCAGGAGCCCGGCACCGCACCACCCGGCACCTCTCCCGGCGGATCGGGTTCGGGCAGCGGGCTCGCCTCGACGGGAACCGACGGGGAGGCGCTCAGCGCAATTGGGCTCGGAGCCCTGTTGCTCGCGCTGGGGGGCATGATGCTCGTCGCGCTCAGTCGGCGAAGTCGCGTCTGAGTCGACGTCATGGCGAGGCGCCCGGGCAGGTCTGCTCGGGCGCCTCGTCGCATTCCGCTGCGCCATGCGTACCCTTGGATCGGACGATATCGATTCGTCTCCTTGCGCATATCGTTATGTGTCCTCGATTTCCATAATCACGGGTATGTCGGGCGGCCACGGCACCGCACCATCGGAGGAGAGCGGACTCGTGCTCGCGCATCCTGTGTCGGTCGTCGGCTTGTTCGGGATGCTAGGGATGCTTGGCGCCGAAGTGACGCGGGTCGAGGTCACCCGCATCGAAGCTCGCCGAGGTCAAACGCGTCCTCGACGAGGTCGACCCCGAGGACTTCCAGGGCTGACTCCGGCCGTGCCCGCCACCGGGACGGCCCTAGGGTGTGTCAGACACGCCCTACGCGCGGGCGGCGTCGATGAGGCGGGTGAGGGCGTCCCGGGTGTGTTCGAGCTCGTCGATCGGGAGTCCGAGGCGGTCGATGATCTGCTGCGGAACGGCCTCGGCCTGCGCGCGGAGCGCGCGGCCCTGCTCGGTCAGCTCGATGGAGAGGGCCCGCTCGTCGTGCGCGCTGCGTGCGCGCGTGATGAGGCCGGCCGATTCGAGGCGCTTGACGAGCGGGGTGAGTGTCGCGGGCTCGAGCATCAGCTCGGCGCTCAACCCGCTGAGGGTGCGTGGGCTCTGCTCCCAGAGGGCGAGCATCACGAGGTATTGCGGATGCGTCAGCCCCAGCGGCTCGAGCACCGGGCGATAGAGGCCGATCACGCTGCGCGACGCGACCGCGAGCGCGAAGCAGACCTGCTTGTCGAGCTGCAGCAGATCCGCGGGGGATCTCATCGTGTCGCTCATGAGGTCGGGCAGAGCATGCGAGTCGGCGTGTTCGCGTTACCGCGCTGCATGGTGTGGTCGGCCATGGGCTGCCGGCAGACCGGGCAGACGGGATTGGCGGGCGGCACGTACGGCGCCTCGGTCTTGCCGTACCCGATGCCGACCTGGGCCGGCCCGGCGATGGGGTAGAGGATGCGGTTGACCCGGTTCCAGAACCCCGGACGCCCCTCGAATGGATTCATTCCCTTGCTCACAAATAATTAGTGTACTCACTAATTGGTGCATCCGCCCTGAAGGAGCTCGCGCCGGACTCGGCCAGCTGCGGGCTACACGGCCGCCACCGGCAGCTCGCGGTTGCCGACGATCACGTCGCGCGGGTCGACGCGCCGCTTCACCTCGGCGAGCCGCGCGAGCACCGCGGGCCCGTACGCGTCGGCGAGTGTCGCCCCCCGACCGAGGAAGCTCGGCACGGTGCCCGTCGCCGGATAGGTCTCCACGAGTTCGCGCAGCGGCTGCAGCGCCGCCATCGCATCGATCGAGGGATCCATGAGCAGCACGCCCGCGCTCAGGAGGCCGGGCGCCTCGATCGCACCGATCGCGGCGAGCTCTGACCCGAGCTCTTCGGCGATCGCCCCGCCGAGCACCCGCACGCCGACGCGGGCGAGCCCGAGATCTGCGCCGCGCAGGAACGCGTCGACGAGGTCGTGGATGAACGCGTCGTCGAGTGAGCCCAGCGCCGCGCCGAAGTCGACGGTCGGCATGGGGTCGACCGGTTCGGCCGCGACCGCCGCGAGCGAGCCGATGGTGAACACCGTGAGCGTGTCGGCGATGGGTGCCGCCGCCGAGATGAGCCGGTCGGCGTACCCGCGCCCGGTGACCTCGTCGCCGAGGTGCACGAGGGCGACGGTCGCGACGGTCTGCCCCCGGAGCGGCGGCGGCACGAGCGGCAGGTCGGGGAAGCGGGCGAGCCCGAGGTCGAGGCCGAGCTCGGGGATGTCGCGCGCAAGCTCGACGGCCGCCGAGTGCACCGTGGTCGCGGTCTCGATCGGGAAGGCGAGGGTGCCGCCGAACAGCTGGTCGCCCGGGTATAGCGCGAGCTCGATCGCGGTGACGACGCCGAAGAGGCCGCCGCCGCCGCGCAGCGCCCAGATGAGCTCGGGGTCTTCGGCGTCGGTCACCCGGCGCACCGCGCCCTCGCCGTCGACGAGCTCGACGGCGACGATGGAACGGGCGGTGATTCCGTACCGGCGGCTGAACATGGAGTGCCCGCCGTTGAGCGCGAGCCCGACCACGTTGACCTCGGGGTTCGAGCCGGCCAGCGCGATGAACCCCGTGCCGTCGAGCTGCTGCAGCGCGCGCCCCCAGTTCACGCCGGCGCCCGCGCGCAGCACGCGGGCCTCGGTGTCGACCGAGAGCTCGTCGAACCGCGACGGGCGGATCAGCACGACGCCCTCGAGCGCGCCCTCGGCCCCGTGGCCGTTCGGCTGGGTCGTCACGCCGAAGCCGCCGTCGGGCGCCGCGCGCACGATCGCCTGCACATCGGCGACGTCGGCGGGGGTCGCGACGGCCGCGGGGCGCTGGTCGACGCTCAGATTCCAGGCGAGCCGGGCGACGTCGTAGTCGGGGTCGCCGGCGAGCACGAGCGTGCCGGAGAGCTCATCGCGAAGCCGTTCGAGCGCGGCGCGGTCGGGGGTGCGAGACATGAGGGGTCCTTTCGGTCGAGCACACGGTACCGACCGCCACAGACATCCGGAAGAGTCGCGCTCACATCATGTGGTCGCGCTCTCGCCCCGCCCGCCTGCCCGCGCCCGCGCCCGCGCCTGCCGGTGACGCGTCGCGCTCACCACCCCGTCTCGAGCACGCGGTCCAGCGCGTCGACGAACGCGTCGGCGCTCGCACGCGAGAAGCACAGCGGCGGCTTGACCTTGAGCACGCACTGCCGGTCGCTGGTCGGCTGGATGATCACGCCGAGCTCGCGCATGCGCTCGCAGATCGCGGCGGTCTCCTCGGTCGCGGGTTCGAGCGTCACGCGGTCGCGCACGAGCTCGACGCCGAGATAGAACCCCGAGCCGTGCACGGCTCCGATGAGCGGATGCCTCGTCGCGAGCTCCTCGAGCCGTGACCTGAAGTACGCGCCGGTGTCGCGGGCGTTCTCCTGCAGTCGTTCGTCGCGGATGACGTCGAGCACGGTCACACCGATGACGCTCGACACCGGGCTGCCGCCCGCCGAGGAGAAGAAGTACCCGTTCGACCGGAACCGCTCGGCGATCTCGCGCGTCGTGATGACGGCGCCGAGCGGTTGCCCATTGCCCACCGCCTTCGCGACCGCGACGACGTCGGGCACGACGCCCTGCTGCTCGAACCCCCAGAACCACTCGCCGAGCCGGCCGTAGCCGACCTGCACCTCGTCGGCGACCGCGAGCCCGCCGTGCGCGCGCACCGCGGCGTACACCGCCTCGAGGTACCCGTCGGGCAGCGCGATGCCGCCCGCGTTGCCGTAGAAGGTCTCGGCGATGAACGCGCCCACGGGCGTTCCGTCGGCCGCGAGCCGGTCGACCTCGGCGACCGCGTCGACCGCGTACCGCGCCGCGTCTGCGCCGCGGTAGCGCCCGCGGTAGCTGTTCGGCGCGTCGACGGTGTGCACCCAGCCGGGCCGGGTCTCGAGCGCGTTCGGGTTGTCGGCGATCGACGTCGACACCGCATCGGAGAGGTCGGTCCAGCCGTGATAGGCCTCGCGCACCGCGAGCACGTCGCGCCGGCCGGACGCCGCGCGCGCGATGCGGAGCGCGAGGTCGACGGCCTCGGACCCGCTGTTCACGAGGAACACCTGGTCGAGCCCGTCGGGCAGCAGCGCGCCGAGCCGTTCGGCGAAGTCGACCACCGCGGGGTAGTTGAACCGCGAGTTCGTGTTGAGCAGCTTCCACTGCTCGCTGACGGCGTCGACGAGCCGGGGGTGCGCGTGCCCGATCGAGGTCACATTGTTGACCGAGTCGAGGTACACGCGTGCATCGGCGTCGATGAGCAGGTCCTGCCAGCCGCGGACGATCATGGGCGGCTCGTCGTAGTAGTGCTCCTGCACGTCGGCGAGTGCGCGCTCGCGGCGTGCGACGAGCGCCGCCGCGTCCTGCCGCGGGTCGGGCAGCTCGTGCCCGAGCACGAGCGGCGTCGGGTCGGCGACGACCGCGCGCCACGCGCGCGACAAAGACGCCTGCGTGAACCACGGCGCGCCGGCCCCGTCGCGTTCGACGCGCACACCCAGCGTCGTCGCACCGTGAGCGGATGCCACGCGCCCCACCCGCTCGCCGCGGGTGACGGCCGCGCCGGGGGCCACGGCGAGCTCGGCGCCGTCGAGTGTGAGCGTCAGTCCGTCGCCGCGCAGCTCGAGGCCGTCGAGCGTCTCGTCGACGACGCCGTCCCACGGCGCGAGCAGGTCGACCGGCTCGGCGAACGTCAATTCGATGCCGAGCGCGGTGTTGGCCGGCGCGGCGGCGTTGACGCGTGCGGCGTTCGCTTCGCGGGTGCCGTCTGGGCCGGCGCCGGCGAAGTCCGGTGCCGAGCGCGTGAGTCGCGGCTCGCCGAACCGGGTCAGCGTCGCACTGGCGGTGACGATCGGGTCGCCGGTGCCGTGCGCCAGCGCTGCTGCGGCGATCCGTCCCTCGATGTCCGCCTCGAGCCAGCGGCCCTCGTGCAGTGCGGGGCTCGTCGCCGAGAGGTCGAGCACGGTCACGTGGTCGGTCGTCACGCCGTCGAGCAGGTGGCCGTGCGCGGGCAGCCGCAGCCGATCGGCGACCGACGCGTCGGAAGCCGAGGCGATCGCCGCGGCCACGAGCGCGCTCGCGACCGGGAGCGGCACCGACACCGCGGCGTCGAGGATCGCGAGCTCGTGCCCGAGGTTCTCGGCGGCATAGGCGTTCTCCGGGTCGGTCGCGACGACGTGGTGCCCGCTCGCGACGAGGATCGCGCCGCGCAGGACGACGAGCGGCCAGAGCGCCGCGGCTTCGGCCGAGCTCAGCGGACGCAGCGCGTGGTACGCCGTCACGGCGCGAAGCGCCGCGGGCAGGTCGACCCCGTCGTGGTGCAGCAGCGACGACACGGTGATCGCGAGTTCGCCGACGGTCCAGCTGCGGTTGAGGTCGCCGAGGTCGATGACGCCGTCGGGTCGCTTCGTGAGGGGGTCGCTCCACACGACATTGTCGTCGGTGAGGTCGCCGTGGATCACTTGTTCGGGCAGCTCGGGCGCGAGCCGCTCGACGACCGCCCAGGCCGAGTCTGCGGCGTCGCGCACACGCGCGCGGAGCGCGGGGTCGCCGATGTACGGCAGCAGCGCGTCGAGCACCTCGGGCGCCCGGCGCAGGTCCCACTGGTGCGCGCGCTCGATGCCCGGCAGATCGAAGTCGGCGAGCGCGAGGTCGACGGTCGCCGCGAGACGTCCGATCGCCCGCACGGTCGAGGGGGAGAGGTGACCGCTGCCCGAGAGCGTCGAGCCCTCGAGGAAGTCGAGCACGCGTGCGTGCAGCTGTTCGCCCTCGTGCTCGATCGCCATCGCGGTGGCGCCGGTCGCGCCGGGCCGGCTCCGCGGCACCCGGACGCCGGGCGCCCGCTGCGCGATGCGGTCGGCCGCGGCCGACTGGCACTCGAGCTCCACGGCCGACGTGCCGGGGTTCGCGACCTTGAGCAGGCAGCGCCGGCCGGCGCGGTCGTCATCGCGAACCGGCTCATCGCCGTCGGTCAGCGTGAGCAGGAAGTTGCGGTCCTGGTGGCTGCCGAGCGTCGTCGCCTCGGCGGCGAGCCCGAACGCCTCGGCGGCGATACGGGCTGCGTCGGCCGCGGACAGGTCGGGCGGCGTGGGCTGCACGACGCCGGTGTCGGAGGGCAGGGGGCTGGCCATGAGGTGATCCTGTCATGTGCGGTGGACGGGTGGTGTGAGGCCTCGGGGCGGATGCCTCGGGCGTGAGGTCTGCGGGATCGTGCGGGCCGAGCCGCGGTGCGGCCCGAGCCGCAGTGCGGGCCGAGCCGAGATGCGGGCCGAGCCGCGGTGCGGGCCGAGCTGCGGGCGGGTCCGGCTCAGGTGGCCGGCTCGAAGACGACGTCGGTCGTCGGGGCGCTGCAGCAGACGAGCACCGAGCCCGCCGGGGGAGGCACGAGCGGCTCGCTGAGGTACTCGACCTCGCCCGCCCGCAGCACGCGCGCGCAGGTGCCGCACGCGCCCACGCGGCATCCGCTCGGCCAGTCCACGCCGATGCCCTCGACCGCATCGAGCACCGAGCCCGACTCGGGCCGCCACATGAGCTCGTCCTCGCCGAACGAGATGCGGTGCGGCCCGGTGGTCGACGGCGGTCGCGGCTCGGTGAGCTCGGCCGCGGTCGGCGAGAAGAACACCTCGGCGTGCACCCGGTCGGCGGCGACGCCTGCGGCCTCGACCGCCGCGCGCACCGAGGCCGTGAAGCCGGCCGGCCCGCATACGTACACGTCGGTGTTCGCGGGGGTGAGTCCGGTGAGCGTGGCCGCGAGGGCCTCGGGTGTCGGCCGGCCGGCCGACGCGCCGAGCGCGGTCGCCGCCTCGGTGGTCTCGCGCGTCAGGTAGACGGATGCCTCGGCGTCGCCGATCACGGCGATCGCCTCGCGCACCTCATTCCAGAGCGGCAGCCCCTCAGCGGTGCGGTCGACGTGCAGCACGCGCACGCGCCGAGGTGCGGCGCCCGGGCCGACACCTTCGGCGGCGCGCGCGGCGGATACGCTCGCGGCCAGCGCCCGGAGCATCGCGACCGTCGGTGTGATGCCGGCGCCGGCGCTGACGAACACCACGTCACCCGAGGCATCCGGATCGATCGTCACGTCGCCGAACGGGCCGCTCACGACGAGCTCGCGCCCGACCTCGAACGCGTCGTGCAGCTCCGAGGAGATGCGGCCGTCGCGTTTCACGCTGATACGCATGCGCGCTGGTCGCCCGGTCGCGTCCGGCACGAATGGCACCCCCGTGTCGGCCGCGCCGGCCGCCTCCACGGCGGAGATCGTGTAACACCGCCACGAGGGGGCCGCCGCGCCGGGGATGTGCACGCGCACGTGCTGCCCGGGCCTGGCCTCGGGCAGGAAGCCGAACGGGTCGGAGAGCCACAGGCTCGTCACGTTCGCCGATTCGTCGTGGCGCGCGAGCACGCGTGCCGTGCGCGGCCAGCCATGCTCGGGCTCGAGCGGCTCCGAGAGCGGCGCGCCGCCGGCCGGGGCCGGCTCGTCCAGCAGCGAGATCGGGTCGCCGGGCGCGAAGCGCCCCGCCTCGACCACGCGCGCGTACACGCCGCAGAACATGTGCCCGAACCGGCTCGCGAGCAGGGCGGGCACATTGAGGTCGGAGACGGCGTCGAGCGGGTTGATGGTCGTCGCCCGGCAGCGGTCGGTCGGTTGGAACACCTCGAACACGGCGTCGCCGATGCGGATGCGCCGGCCGAGGAGCGCCAGCTCGCCCCACGCGGGCAGGCCGCCGAGGTACAGGTTGCCGCGGAACCGGCGCTGATCGATGGCCTCGCCCGCGGCCGCGCCGAGCGCGTCGAGCGTCGCGAGGTTGATGATCGAAAGGTGTGCGGCGGGCCAGTCCCAGAGTCCCGCCGCGGTCGTGCGCACGAGCGACGGCGGCCCTGCGGGACCGGCCGGAAGCAGATCGCGGAGGAGCGCATCGACCGGGCTCGCCTGGATCGTGCCCGCGTCGTCGCGCTCGCCGCCGAGGTCGACGCTCGCCGTGCGCCCGTCGGGCGCGGTCACGGTGAGCGTGGGGTGATCGCCCTCGGCGTCGGCGAGCGCGGTGCCGAACGCCGCGATGCGCTCCTGCTTGGCGAGGTGGAAGTACGCCTCCCGCGGGTTCCAGCCGGTGCGCATGCGCGCCGGCACGAGTGCGTGCTCGATGGCGTGGCTGCGGTCCCAGCGGAGTCCCCGGCCGGGGACCACCTCGACCGGCCCGTCAGCGGGCACGCCCCGCAGGCCCTTCACCGGGTAGCGGACGACGCGCTGCACGAACGGCTCGCGCTGCACGAACGGCTCAGGCCGCACGGGCACCTCCCTGCCGTGGCTCGACGGACTCGCACCGGATCGATCCGGCATTCCGAGCCAACGTAGCCGGTACGAACACTGTTCGTCAATGAGTGCCGGAACGATCCGTCATGCGCGGTTACCGGCATGTTTCAGTCCCGCATTTTCCGCCCGGATGTCTTGACGCCCCTCGATCGCACCGCTACATTCGCCAAAACGCCGGAACGATCCGGCACCTCGATAGGTCCACTCGCTCCACCCCTCAGCGCGAACACAGACCGCGGTCGCATCGGCGGCCGCCACCACGCACCCAAGGAGTCGAACACCCATGCGACACACACGCCCCCTGCTGATCGGCCTCGCCGCCGGCGCCCTGCTGCTCACCGGCTGTACCGCCCAACCCGCCGCCGAATCCGGCGGCTCCGAAGAGGTCGCGGAGGGCTTCCTCGCGGTGGCCGACGACTCGATCGAGTCGAGCGGCACCTTCCGCGCCTACCTCGACTACGACACCGTCGAGCCGAACGGCCTCGACCCGCGCTCGGCCGACACGGCCAGGTCGTGGACGATCATGGGCCTGAGCTACGAGACGCTCGTCAACATCGACGAGAACTTCGAGTTCACCCCGGGACTCGCCGAGTCGTGGGAGGAGGTCAGCCCGACCGAGTACGTGTTCCAGCTCCGCGACGACGCGGTGTTCTCGAACGGCCGGCCGATGACCCCCGAGGACGTGACGGGCAGCATCGAGCTCCTGCTCGAGTCGCAGTCGGCCTGGTCGGCCCAGCTCGGGCCCGTGGCGTCCGCCGACGTCACCGGCGAGCACGAGGTGACCATCACGCTCTCGAGCCCGTACACGGCCCTGCTCGGCGCGCTCGCCAACACCCCCGCCGGCATCCTGCCCGTCCAGGAGGTGCGCGACGGCACCGTGGACCTCACGACCGAGATGGTCGGCACCGGTCCGTTCGTCGCCACCGAGCACGTGCAGGACGAGTCGTGGACCTTCGAGCAGAACCCGCACTACCCGGGCCTCGACGAGCTCGGCATCGACACGATCGAGCTCGAGATCGTGCCCGACGAGGCCAACCGCCTCGCCGCGATCCGCGACGGCAGCGCGCAGTACGCGTTCTTCAACAACGCCGACGCGCTCGACCTGCTCGCGGGCACCCCGAACGCGACCGCGGTGAACCAGCAGAACACCGACTTCTACTACGTGATCCTGAACTCCACCGACCCCGACTCGCCGCTCGCGGATCCGAAGGTGCGGCAGGCGGTCAATGCCGCGATCGACCGCGCGCAGCTCTCTGACCTCGCGCTCGCCGGGCACGGCCTGCCCACCGGCGTCACCCCGGTCTCGCTGCCGGGCGCATGCAACCCCGACGACCTGCCGTCCGCGCAGATGACCGACGAGGAGATCACCGCGGCGTTCGAGGAGGCCGGCGGCGACCTCGAGCTCTCGCTCGTCACCTGGAACTCCGAGAGCGCGCCCGGCCAGATCGCCCAGATCCTCCAGCAGCAGCTCGAACCGTTCGGCGTGACCGTCGACATCGAGATCGTCGACGACGCGACCTACGGGGCGGCGTTCTTCAACGGCGGCCCCGCGACGGCCGACATCGGCGTGAGCTGGTTCGCCGGGTACGGTGACGCCGCGATGGTGTCGCGCTGGTGGAACACCGACGTGACCGCGTTCACCGCGGGCTTCATGACGGGCAACCCCGAGGTGAACGCCCTCGTCGTCGACGCGAGCGAGGAGCCCGCGGGTGCGAGCCGCGATGCGATCCTCACGGACCTCTGCGCGGCGGTCGACGAGCAGGCCGAGATGGTGCCGCTCATGACCCGGCCCGGCGTCATCGCCTACCGGACCGACCTGGTCAGCCCGACCATCAACGCGAACGAGGGCTACGGCGACATCTTCCGCTACCTCACGGACTTCCGGCTGATCGGGGCCGAGTAGTCCCATGCGTGTCATCCGTTGGCTCCCGGGGAGGCTCCTCAGTGCGCTCGTCGTGCTGCTCGGGGCATCCATCCTGATCTTCGCGGCGGTCAGGAGCCTCCCCGGGGACTTCGCCCAGATCGTGCTCGGCCCGCTCGCCGACGAGGCGCAGCGGGCCGAGCTCCGGGAGACGTTCGGCTTCGACCGGAGCCTGCCCGAGCAGTACCTGCTCTGGCTCGGCAACGCCGCCCGCGGCGACTTCGGCGTCTCGCTCGCGAGCCAGCAGCCCGTGGTCGACGAGCTCCTGTCGCGGCTGCCCGTCACCGCGTTGCTCGCCGCGATGGCCATGCTCATCACGATCGCGATCGGCGTGCCGCTCGGCGTCTACGCCGGCACCCACGCCTCGACCGGGCGCGGCAGCGTCGCGACCCGCATCGTGTCGACGATCGGCATCAGCCTCCCGGAGTTCGTGCTCGGCTGCCTCGTGGTCTTCCTGTTCTCACGGTTCAGCCTCGGGCTCTCGGTCGGCACGTTCGTCTCGCCCACCGCCGACCTCGGCGGCGGGCTCGTCTCGCTGCTGCTGCCCGCGATCGTGCTCTCGATCTTCTGCGTCGCCGCGACTGCGCGCACGACGCGCGATGCCGTGATGAACGTGCTCGTCGAGCCGCACATCGCCGCGTCGGTCGCCCGCGGCGAACGCAAGTGGTTCATCGTGCGGCACCACGTGCTGCGGAACGCACTCATCCCCGTGCTCACGCTCACGGCCACGATCACCGCGGCCCTGCTCGGCGGCACGATCATCGTCGAGCGGGTGTTCAACGTGCCGGGCATCGGCTCGTACCTCGTGCTCGCGCTCGACCGCCGCGACTACCCCGTCATCCAGACCACGGTGCTGCTCGCGACCGCCGTGTTCGTGCTGTCGAGCCTCGTCATCGACATCCTCACCGGCATCATCGACCCCCGCGTCTCGGTCGAGTCGCGCGCGACGGCGCGCGCGAGCCGCCGGGCGCGGCTTCGCGGCCGGCTCGGCGGGAAGGTCGCGACGGATGTCTCGCGGGCAGCGCCGGATCCCTCGCGGGCGGCGGATTCCTCGCGGGCGCCCCGCGTGGACGCCGCGCAGGACGCCCGGGCGGCTCCCTCGCCGGGCGTCGCGCCCGAGGCATCCGGCCAGACCGCCGACACCGAGTTGAACGGGAGCCGCGCATGACCGCCGTGCTGCAGCACACCGCGCGCCGCCGCAACCCGATCGCCCGCGCCTGGGCGTACCTCGCCTCGTTCGACGGCCTCGCCACCTCTGCCATGTGGACGCTCGCGGTGCTGTTCACGGTCGCCGTGCTCGGTCGACTCTTCGGCCTCGGCGGCAGCCCGACGGCGATCGTCGGGCCGCGGCTCGCGCCGCCGTCGCTCGCGTACCCGGCCGGGACCGACAGCCTCGGCCGGTCGCTGCTGCCCCGGCTCATCGAGGGCGTCATGACGACGCTGCTGCTGTCCGCGCTCGCCGTGCTGCTGACCGCGGTCATCGCGACCGTGTGCGGCATCGTGGCCGGCTACCGAGGCGGCCGCGTGGGCGGCACCATCATGCGCATCGGCGACATCCTGTACGCGTTCCCCGCGATCGTGCTCGCGATCCTCATCGCCGCGGTCGTCGGCCCGGGGTACGTGGCCGCGCTCTGCAGCATCGTGCTCGTGACGGTGCCGCTGATGACCCGGATGGTGGGTCAGGCCGCGCGTCTCGTCGCGCAGCGCGACTTCGTGACCTCGTCGGTCATCAGCGGCGTGCGCACGCCGACGATCCTCGCGCGGCACATCCTGCGGAACGTCTCGGGCACCGTCGCGGTGCAGGGCACCTACGCCCTGTCGGTCGCGATCCTCGTCGAGGGCGGGCTGAGCTTCCTCGGGTACGGCGTCCAGCTGCCCGGGGCCTCGCTCGGGCTCCTCGTGCAGGAGGGGACGAGCTACATGGTCACGGCGCCGTGGCTCATGATCCTGCCCGGCGCGCTCATCGTCATCGCGATCCTCGCCATCAACGTGATCGGCGACAGCCTCCGGGACCGCTTCGAACCGAGAGAAGTGAGGTCGCTCGAATGACCGCCACGCACACCTCGAGCGCCGTGCTGGAGGTCCGCGACCTCGTCGTGGAGTACCAGACCGGCGGCACCGTCGTCCGCGCCCTCGACGGCGCGAACCTCGTGGTCGGTGCGGGCGAGACCGTCGGGCTCGTCGGCGAGTCCGGATCGGGGAAGTCCACGCTCGGCTCCGTCATCGGCCGCCTGCTCCCCGGGAACGCGACGTACCCGCGCGGCAGCGTGCACGTCGAGGGCCAGGACGTGCTCGCGCTCGACCGGGACGAGATCCGGGCGCTCAGGCGCGACTGCCTCGGGTTCATCCCGCAGGACCCGGTCGCCGCACTCGACCCGACCATGCGCGTCGGCCGGCAGCTCGAGCTCGCGCTGCGCGGACTGCCGACGGCGAGGGCCGACCTCGTCGGCCACCTGGAACGCGTGCGCATGCGCGATCCCGAGCGCGTGCTGCGGCTGTTCCCGCACGAGATCTCGGGCGGCATGGCGCAACGCGTCATGATCGCGATCACCATGGCGAGGGCGCCGCGGGTGCTCGTCGCCGACGAGCCGACCGCCGCGCTCGACAGCAACGTGCGCGGCGAGGTCACCAAGCTCATCTTCGGACTCGCGAAGGACGCGGGGACGACCGTGCTCTGGCTCAGCCACGACCTGCGATCGGTCGGCCGCTGGTGCGAGCGGGTCGCCGTCATGTACGGCGGGAAGGTCGTCGAAGACGGGCCCGCGGCGCGGGTGCTCGGGAGTCCGACGCATCCGTACACGAAGGCGCTCGCCGCAGCCGACCCCGCGCTCGCCGCACCCGGCCAGCGCATCGAGACCGTCGGCATGGAGGTGGTGGACATTGGCTGACACCGTGATGGAGCTCGACAACGTGAGCACCGTCTTCAGCACGGGCTGGGGCCGCAACCGCCGGGACCTGGTCGCCATGGACCACGTCACGTTCGCGGTGCGTGCGGGCGAGACCGTCGGGCTCGTCGGCGAATCGGGCTCGGGCAAGAGCACGACCGCCGCCGTCGCGCTCGGGCTCCGCGAACCCACCTCAGGGACGGTCCGCTTCCTCGGCAAGCCGTTCGAAGCGGGCGCGCGGGGGCGGCGCGCACGACTCGGCCAGATCCAGACCGTGCCGCAGAATCCGTCGTGGTCGCTGAACCCGCGACTGCCCGTCGGCCTCTCGGTGGCCGAGCCGCTCGCGGCACTCGACCGGTCGACCCTCGGCAGCCACGGCGCCGCGGTCGAGCGGATGCTCCGCGACGTGCGCCTCGACCCGGTCCTCGCCGGCCGGTACCCGCACGAGCTCTCCGGCGGACAACGCCAGCGCATCGCGATCGCCCGCGCACTCGTCACCAAGCCGAGGTTCATCGTGTTCGACGAGGCCGTGAGCGCGCTCGACGTGTCGGTGCAGGCGCAGATCCTGAACCTCATCGGCGACCTGCAGGCCGAGCACGGCTTCGGTGCGCTGTTCATCTCGCACGACCTCGCGGCCGTGCGCTACCTCGCCGACCGCATCGCGGTCATGCGACTCGGCGAGATCGTCGAGCTCGCCGACACCGAGCGGTTCTACGAGACCCCGCAGCACGAATACTCGCGTCAACTCCTGGAGGCACTGTGACCGAGACCACCACCCCCGCGGCCACCGAGGCACGATTGGCAGGCGTTCCCGACTGGGGCGACCGGCCGACCAACCGCGATCTCACGCTCGAGCCGCGCACCGGGACCGGCATCGATGTGACCGGCGCCCCCGCCGAGTTCGTCGAGTACGACTTCCCGGGCGTCGAGGTCGGCACGGCCGAGTACCCCGAAGGGCCGACGGGGGTGACCGTGCTGCACCTCCCGGCGGGCGCGCGGCTCGCGATCGACGCGCGGGGAGGCGCGATCGGCATGAGCAACGGGTTCGAGTACTTCGCGCACGCGATCTGCCTCACGGGCGGCTCGGTCTATGGCCTGTCGGCCGGGTCGGGGGTCGCCGACGAGCTGCGCGCCCGCGGCGGCAACCGCGGCGCGGTCGACGACCTCAAGCTCGTCTCGACGGCGGTCATCTACGACTACTCGGCGCGCGACACCGCGGTGTATCCGGATGCCCCGCTCGGGCGCGCGGCCACTCGTGCCGCCGCACACGGCCGCGTGCCGGTGGGCCGGGTCGGAGCGGGTGCGACCGCATCCGCGGGGAAGATCGACTACGCACGGACCGAGCTCACGGGCCAGGGTGCCGCGTTCGGGCAGATCGGGCACGTGAAGGTCCTCGTCGTCACGGTCCCGAATCCGGTCGGCGTGATCGTCGACCGCGACGGCGAGGTCGTCCGCGGCAACTACGACGTCGTGACCGGCGAGCGCCGGCGGCTCGAGCCCGACTACGTCGAGGCGATCGCGCGGTCGCAGGCGCCGCGCGCGGAGCGCGGGAACACCACGCTCACCGCCGTCATCACGAACGTGAGGCTCAGCGATCGCGAACTCGTCCATTTCGGGCGGCAGGTGCACTCGTCGATGAACCGGGGCATCCAGCCGTTCCACACGGCGCTCGACGGCGACACGCTGTTCGCGCTGACGACCGACGAGGTCGACCTCACCCCGCACATCCCGGCCGAGGACGACGACGCGCCGGTGAACTCCATCGCGGTCGGCGCGCTCGCGTCCGAGCTGGCCTGGGACGCGATCCTGCGAGCGGCCAGATGAGCGCGCCGCTGGGGAACGCAGGCATCACCACCGAACAGGAGACCAGCATGACCGGCAGCACCGTCGAGCCGACCGCTGACGACGGGGTCGCTCACCGCCTGACGCCACCGCCCTACTGGGGCGATCGTGTCGGCAACGACGACGTCGAGTTGGTGCCCGTGCACGGGCCCGGCCGGGCCGACGTGCCGTTCGACTTCCCGGGTGTGAGCGTCGGCACCGCCGAGTACGCCGAAGGGCCGACCGGCGCGACCGTCATCTCGATTCCCGCGGGCGTGCGCACCTCGGTCGACGCGCGTGGCGGCGCCATCGGCATCATCGGGCGCTACGAGGAGTTCAACCACGCGATCTGCTTCGCGGGCGGATCGGCCTACGGGCTCGCGGCCGCGACCGGCGTCGACGAGGCCCTGCTCGAGGAACGTCGCGGCCGCGTCGGCTGGCAGGATCTGCTGTCGGCGTCGGGAGCGGTCATCTACGACCTCGCCGCACGTGACACGGGCATCGTGCCGGATGCCGCACTCGGGCGCGCGGCGCTCGCCGCGGCGCGCAGCGACGCGATCGCGGTCGGCAGGGTCGGCGCGGGCGTCGCCGCATCAGCCGGGAAGATCGACCTCGCGCGGTGCGAGTTCTCGGGTCAAGGGGCGGCGTTCCGGCAGATCGGCGCGATCCGGATCCTCGTGGTCACGGTCGTCAACCCCGTCGGCGTCATCGTCGACCGCGACGGCACCGTGATCCGCGGCAACTATGACCGCGAGACCGGCGAGCGGCGGCTGCCGGTGCTCGACTACGAGGCCGCGCTGCTCGCGGGCGAGCAGCCGACGACCGCCGCGGGCAACACGACCGTGACGGCCGTCCTCACCAACGTGAAGCTCGACGACAAGGAGCTGCGGCTGTTCGGGCGTCAGGTGCACAGCTCGATGCACCGTGCCATCCAGCCCTTCCACACCAACCACGACGGCGACACGCTGTTCGCGATGACGACCGACGAGGTCGACCTGCCGCCCGCCGGCAGCACCCGGCTCGGTGAGCAGGCGATCAACTCGATCGCGCTCGCCTCGGTCGCCTCCGAGGTGGCCTGGGACGCCGTGCTCGAGGCCGGCCGATGACGGCGTCGATGCGCCTGCGGCACGCGCCCGAGACATCCGTCGCCCCGTCCCCAGCCGGCCCGAGCCGGCCGGCCAGCCAACGCCCGCCCGCCATCCAGAGGAGACCCCGCGCATGACCGTCCGCCGTTTCGAGACCGACGAGCTCGACCCGTACGCGCGGGGCGTCGCGCTCGGCCGGTTCGGCGCCGACGAGATCGCGGCGAACGTCGCCGGCTACTCCGAGCTGTTCGAGGTCGTCGGCGTGCAGCCGGGCGACCTTCCCAGGCTCGGCCGAGAGGCCGCCGAGCAGATCGCGGCGTGGGCACCCGACCTCGCCACCGAGCTCCGCGGCCAGGCCGACGGTGCGGGACTCGAGCTGTGGCAGCTCGGCATGCTGAACGCGCGCACCGAGATCCTCGCGACCGTCGGCGCGATCGGCGAGGGGGAGTGCTCGACCTCGGTCGTGCTGCCCGAGGCGGGGCCGCCCCGCACCGTGCAGACCTGGGACTGGCACGACGTCTCCAACGACGACACACTCGTCGTTCGCTACCTCGCCCGGCCAGGGCATGAGGTGCGGTACTTCACCGAGTTCGGCATCCTCGGCAAGATCGGCGTGAACAGCGCCGGGCTCGGCGTGCACTTCAACATCCTCAACCACGCGAACGACGGCGACGGCATCGGCGTGCCCGTGCACGCGGTCGCCCGGCAGCTGCTCGAACAGGCGACCTCGCTCGACGAGGCGATCGAGATCGCCAGGTCGGCGTCGGTCACGGCATCGACGGTGCTCACGATCGTCGCCTACCGCGACGGGCGATCGGATGCCGCGTGCGTCGAGCTCAGCTCGGGCGGCACCGCCGTCGTGCGGCCGACCGGCGACGGGGTGCTGCTGCACACCAACCACTTCCTCGACGACGCCCTCGCCGGCGGCGAGATGGTTCCGGACACGTCGAGCACGTACCCGCGACTCGAACACCTGCGCGACCGGCTCGGCGCGCTCACGTCCATGGACGCGGTCGAACGGGCGGGCGTCGGCATGCTCGTGCACGAGGCCGACGGGGCGCCGGTGTGCTGCCACCCGGACCCCGCACTGTCGTTCGAGCACCGCTGGCAGACCCTGCTCACCATCTCGCTCGACGTGGAAGGCGGGCACCTGCAGTTCCACGAGGGCGGGCCGTGCACGGTGACGCGCGACTCGTGGCAGGTGTTCTGAGGCGGTCGAGCCTGACACAATGACGGAAACCTTGGGAGGACACGTGGCCGCGACCATCGTGGACGTTGCGCGGGAGGCCGGGGTCTCGAAGACCACGGCCTCCGATGCGCTGCGCGGTCACGGCCGGGTGTCGGATGCCACGCGGCAGGCCGTGCTCGTCGCGGCCCGCAACCTCGGGTACTCGATCAACCGCTCGGCGCGGTCGCTGCGCACGCAGACGACGGGTGCGATCGGGCTGTACATCCCGCAGGTGCTCGTGCGCAGCGAGCACTACATGTCGTTCGTCTACGGCGTGGTGAACGAGGCGGCGGGCTCCGACTACGACGTGACCGTCATCGTCGCGGGCGAGGAGGCACGGCCGAACTACGCGCCGCACGTCGACGGGCTCGTGCTGATCGACCCCGTCGAAGACGACCCCATGGTCGAGCGGCTCACGTCGACGGGGCTGCCGGTGGTCTCATCCGAGCGGTTCCCGAGCGGGCGGCAGCCCGCGGGGGTCGTCTGGTCGGACCACGGGCGCTACGCCCGCGAACTCCTCGACCATCTCGCCGCGCGCGGCGCCCGCCGTCCCGCGCTCATCGGGTCGACCACGGTGTCGGACTGGTCGATGCGCATCCAGGGCGCGTACCGCGCGTGGTGCCGGCTCGCGGGCGTCGAGCCCGTCATCGCGGTCGCGCCGTTCGGTGCCGACGCCTCGCTCATCCAGCGTGAGGCGGGCGCCATGCTCGCGGGTGAGACCGGTGTCGATGCGCTGATCGGCGCCGGTGACGGCGTCGCCGCGGCGGTCGCGCCCACCCTCACCGCGGCCGGGCACGTGATCGGCGAGGACTTCCTGTTGGCGTCGTGCGTCGACAGCAGCGCGCTGCAGGTGCTGAACCCCGCGGTGACCGCGATCGACACCAAGGGCGGCGAGGCGGGCGTCGCGTGCGCACGGATGTTGTTCGAGCTGCTGCGCGGCGACGCCGACCGCGGCACGAGCCTCGAGCTGCCGCTCGAGCTGCTCATCCGCGAATCCACCCGCGGGCGCTGACCGCTCGGAGCCGTGCCGGGCCGTGCCGGGGTCGTGCCGGGGTCGTGCCGCTCAGGTTGGGTCGGGCCGTGCCGTGCCGTGCCGGGTCGGGCCGGGCTGTGCCGGATCGGGTCGCGCCGGTCAGGTCGGGTCGGATTCGACCGCGGGGGAGTCGGCGTCGCGCTGGTCGGGCCAGCGCCAGCGGCGGGGGCGGTCGGCGATGCGCTCGCCGCGGAGGCGGGCGTCGACGTACTTCATGACGAGGCCGGCCGCGATGAGCGCGGCGCCGAGCGGCGGCAGCACCGCGCGAGCGATCGTCAGCACGAGGTTGAGGAGCTCTGCCGCGGTCGACCACTCGGGAGAGTTGGGCAGGAACATCGCATTGAGGATCGGGGGCGAGATCGCGATGAGCAGCGCGCCGCCCACGGCGAGACCGATGCCCCACCAGATCGTCGTCGTCGGCATCGAGTCGAGGCGCATGCAGTGCATCCTAGTAGCCGTGGTGGTCCGCTGGGTTGGGTGCCAGGCGGCCGGGGGCATGGCCCCTGACCGGGGGCCGGCACGGCTCAGCCGAGGTCGAGGCGCATGAGCACCCGCGGGAAGCCGTTGAGCACCGAGTCGGTGTCGGCGGCCTTCGTGAACCCGGCGCGCTCGAAGAGCCCGCGCGTGCCGACGTAGGCCATCGTGAGGTCGACCCGCTCGCCGCGATTGTCGACCGGGTAGCCCTCGATTGCGGGCGCGCCGTGCTCGCGCGCGAACTCGACCGCGCCGTGCAGCAGCTCGTGCGAGATGCCTTCGCCCCGGTGCCCGGGGCGTACACGGATGCACCAGACCGACCACACCTCGAGGTCGTCGACGTGCGGGATCTTGCGGTTCCGCGCGAAGCTCGTGTCGGCGCGCGGATGCACCGCGGCCCAGCCGACGACCTCATCGCCGTCGTAGGCGAGGACGCCGGGCGGCGGGTCTTGGCGCACGAGCTGCTCGACGAACGCCCCGCGCTCGGGGCCCTGCAGTGCGCGGTTCTGCTTCGAGGGGACGCGGTAGCTGAGACACCAGCACACGTTCGCGTCGGGCCGCTTCGGGCCGACCATGGCCGAGACATCCGCAAACCGTGTCGCGGGCCGCACCTCGATTACCATGCCCTCACCCTGCCACCCACCACCCACAGACGTCCCGTGAGCGGTCGCGGATGGCGGGTTCCGAGGCGAGAGACTCGCCATCTGAGACCGTTCGGGGCCGTGTGTGCTGCGTTACGCGAGGGTCCGTGCCCGCGCGAGCCCGTCGACGGGCGCCGTGAGCCGGCCTCGCACGAGGAACAGCGCGATGACCGCGAGGAGCAGGAATGCGAACGTCGAGAGCCCGCCGATCGCGACGAGGGGGTTGTGCGCGGCATTCGCGCCGTTCTGGTCGACGCCTCCGGTCGCGAGGATGACGGACGGGTCGTACAGCGCATGCAGCAGCATGGGCACGAGCAGGGAGCCGGTGACCCGCAGTGTGAGGTACATGCAGATGCCGAATCCGAAGGCGAACCCGATCGTGAGGAGCACGGTGTCGAGCGAGAACCCGGACAGCAGGTTCGCCGAGTGCAGGAGCGCGAACACCAGCGTCGAGAGCAGCATGACCGCCCATTCGCCGTAGCCGCGCCTGCGCAGTAGGTCCACGACCAGTCCGCGGGTGAGCAGCTCCTCGCTGAATCCCACGAAGATGCCCGCCAGGAAGACGACGGCGACCGTCGCGACCGTGTACGAGCCGTAGTCGGCACCCGCGAGCCGGAGCACGATCGCGGCGGCCACGAGTGCCGGCGCGATCCACATCCAGCCCCGGGCCTGCTGCGCCCGGCGGGAGAACAGCTCCCGGAGCCAGCCGAGCGACCAGGCGAACAGCAGCAGCAGGACGCCGCCGACGAACGGGGGCAGGGCGAGTGCGAAGAACACGCTCTCGGGCGTCGCCGCGAGGTCGTCGCGATCGATCAGGTCGCCCGCGAAGTGCCCGATGAGCGCGCCTGCGCCGAGATACAGTGCGAGGTACACGACCGCGGCGATGAGCGCCTTCCACCACCCGCCGCGGTTCCAGAAGCGCCGCCAGCCGTTCGTGGGTGCTGCATCGCTCATCGCGTCCCCGTTCATCTCCTGTCGCGGCCGAGTGGCGCGCATCGCGGTAAACGTACCCGAATCCGGAGCGTCATCCCCGCGCGGCGCTCGACCTTCGGCAGACTTCGCCTATGAGCGACACGCACCCGCCGGCCGACGACGCGGCCGCTGGTCCGAGCGACGCCGGCCATGGGGCATCCGGAGCGGACGCTCCCGGCGTCACCCCCGCGGGCCGGCCGGCGCTCGCTGGCCAGCCGACGCTCGCGGACCGGCCGGGTCGTGCGGGCGATCCGGCGCCTGCGGCCGAAGCGGTCGGCGCCTTCGGTCCGCGAGACGTCCTCGCGCTCGTCGTCGAGTCGGTGGGGCTCGTCGCTCAACTGGTGCTGCTCGCGCTGGGCGGCTTCTTCATCTCCACGGAGGACGAGGATGCCGGGGTGCTGGCCCTCATCGGCTGGTGCCTCGTCGGCACGCTCTACGTGTTCGTCACCGTGGTCTGGATGAACATCGAGGTGCGCGGATCGGAATCGGGCAGCCGGCCGATCCGCTGGATCCTTCTGCACCCGCTTGCTCGCGTGCTGTCGACCACGGGTGCGTTCATCGCGAGCATCGTCGGGCTCTGGTGCGCGATCGAGCTCATCTTCAATCCCGACTGGCACGACGGCATCGACCTCTTCGCGGTGTGGGCGATGCTGCTCGCCTGGGCGCTCTTCCATTGGGGATTCGCGCGCATCTACTTCGCGCGGTTCTACAAGCGGGCGGATGCCCCGCCCCTCGAGTTTCCGAAGACGCCGTCACCGCAGCTGGGCGACTTCGTGTACTTCTCGTTCACGAACGCGACGAACTTCTCGGTGTCCGACGTCATGGTCACCGACCGTCGGATGCGCTGGACCGTCATCTGGCACACGACGATCTCGTTCTTCTTCAACGCCCTCATCATCGTGCTCTCGATCAACACCATCACGAGCGGCGGCTTCGGCGGCGAGTGAGCGCGTGCCCCGATCTGGCGCTGTCGGCGGGCACCGTGGCTCGGTAGGGTGCAGCCATGACTGAGGGAAATGCCGGACGCGCGGTGCTGTCCGAGGAGGCGCGGGCGCAGGTGCTCAACGCCGAGGTTGCGCGCTACGCGCAGCAGGGCTGGACCGTGCAGGCCGTGAGCGCCGGGCAGGCGGTGGTCTCGAAGGTTCGGCGCATGGGCTGGTTCTGGAACACGATCGGTGTGCTCTTCACGGCCGGTCTGTGGCTGATCTACGTGATCTACCGGGCGCTGAATCGGAAGCGTGACACCGTGGTCATCACGGTGGACGCGTACGGCCAGGTGCGCCGGCAGGGGTGAGCTGCGCGGCCGACGCGGGCCGTGACCGTCGTCGCGGCGACCATCGACCGGCGTGACGTGGATGCAAGCCCTGGCGAGCGTTGCGCCGCTCGGGCTAGCTTCGTGCCATGAGCATCGACAACGGACCCCGGCCCAACGCGTTCGACATCGAGTCGGCGACCAAGGAGAACACCGATTACCGCGCCGTCGTCTGGAGCGGCAAGTACCTGCAGGTGACGCTCATGTCGATTCCGGTCGGTTCGTCGGTCGGGTTGGAGAAGCACCCCGAGACCGACCAGTTCCTGCGCATCGACGCGGGGCGCGGACGGGTCAAGATGGGGCCGGCGGAAGACGACCTCTCGTTCCAGGAGGATGTCTCGGACGGCTGGAGCATCCAGGTGCCCGCGGGCACCTGGCATGACGTCGTGAACACCGGTGACGAGCCGTTGCAGCTCTACACGGTGTACGCGCCGGTGCATCACGCCGCCGGCATCGTGCAGGAGACGAAGGACGACGCCGACCGCGATGAAGAGGCGGGCGTCGACGAGCCGCCGGCATGGAGCGTCGAGCCCGAGCAGGGTGAGCCCGATCAGCACGCCTGAGCTGAGCACCGGCGCGCTGGGAGTCGACATCCGCCTCGGGGATGTGGATGGCGCGGCGGTGCCGTGGAAACGGAGCCGAATTCGCACTTGAGGCGGGCTCGGGTTCTCCGCTACCGTGAGCGCACCACTGCCGCACCATACGCATCGTCGATTCTCGAGAGGATCCGCCATGTCAGATGAGAGCGCTCTCAATCCGGCCGTCGCGCCAGACACCATCGTGCTTGTGCACGGGCTCTGGATGACCCCGCGAAGCTGGGGCAATTGGAAGCAGTACTACGAGGCCAAAGGCTTCACCGTGGTCACGCCCGGGTACCCGGGCTTCGAGATCGAGGTCGAGGCGCTGCGCGAGCAGCCCGAGATCATCGCGAACCTCACGGTGCCGGAGACGGTCGACCACCTCGCGGCCGTGATCGAGGCGCTGCCGCGCCCGCCGATCATCATGGGTCACTCGTTCGGCGGCACGCTCACGCAGCTCCTGCTGGCCCGCGGGCTGGGTGCCTCGGCGGTCGTGATCGACTCGGCGCCGACCGAGGGGGTCCGGGTGAGCCCGCTCTCGCAGGTGAAATCGTTGTTCCCGGCGCAGAAGAACCCGGCGAATCGGCACCGCGCGGTCGGGTTCACGCCGGAGGAGTTCCACTACGCGTTCGCGAACACGCTCACGCGCGAGGAGTCTGACGCGGTGTGGCGCGAGTTCGCGATCCCGGCGCCGGGCAACTGGGTGTGGGAGTACGGTCTCTTCGCCAACCTCAAGCCGGGACCGCAGGAGACCTGGGTCGACTATGCGAAGGACCGCGCCCCGCTGCTCTTCATCGCGGGCGGCGAGGACCACATCATGCCGCCGAGCGTGAACCGCTCGAACGCGAAGCACTGGGAGAAGTCGCCTGCGCTCACGGAGTATCACGAGTTCCCGGGTCGTTCGCACTGGACCTGCGCTGAACCGGGCTGGGAGGCCGTCGCCGACTACGCGCTCGACTGGGCGCTCGCGCACGCGCGCCCGGCGGTGAGCACCCACCCCTGACGCGCAGAACGAACGCATGGGCACGAGCCACATCCCCGAGCAGATCGGCGACCTCCCGCCGATCGGGCGCCCGGCGAACAGCGCGCTGCTCGAAGCGGGCATCTCGACGCTCGGCGAGGTCGCGGGCCTCGGTCGCCGCCGGCTCCTCGCCATGCACGGCGTCGGCCCCAAGGCCGTGAGGATCCTCGCCGCGGCGATCGAGGAACACGGGTTGACCCTGGCGCCCTGATCGCGAGGGACGCCGCGCGGACTACTCCACGCCCGCCCAGCGCAGCACGCGCAGTGCACGCAGCGTGTTCCACGGGCTGGGCTCGCCGGGCGGCGCGTCGATCTCGTAGGCGCGACGCCCGGGCCAGCGCTCGCCGGCGGGCCAGCGGCCGTCGTCACCGCGCTGCGCGAGCAGCACGTCGATCGCCTGGGCGACCCGCGGGTCACCCTCCGGCCGCGCCACGCGAAGGTAGTCGAGCGCGCGGAGCGCGTCGTAGAACCAGTACGTCGGGAACGAGAAGTTCAGGTACTTCTCGTCCACGATCTCGCCGGTCGACTTGCGGAGGAACAGGGATCGCTCGAGCAGATACTCCTCGCCCGACCGCCGTGCCTCGGCGATCGCCGCGCCCACGGCGCCGCCGACACCCGTCGCCCGCTCATACGCCAGCAGCCCTTCGAGCACGCACAGGGTCGGGTGGAAGGAACTGCGCGCGGACTCCTCGGGCGGGTCGCAGTTCCACCCGCCGTCGGCGCGGCGCTGCTCGAGCAGCAGGCCCACGATGCGATCGGTGCCCTCGCCGACCACTCCGAAGTACGACGCCGTGGCGAGCACGCCGCCGTTCACGCACTCCTCGACCTCGCCGTGGAAGAACGGCAGGTCGTCCACCTCATCCCACACGACCCCGCGCCGGACGCGATCGATCGCCTCGACCACGTGCGGAGCTCGCGGATCGACGCCGAGCCCGCGCAGGATCTGGAGTGACCACATGACGCTGTCGCGCTCGCGATGCGAGCCGTAGACCGTGCCGCCCCAATACCCGTCGCGGGTCTGCGCGGCCAGGATGCGCGCACCCCAGCCCTCGTTCGCCACGCGGGCCCGTTCGACCGCGACCGGCTCCGCCGGCTCGTCGAGCAGATCGCGGCGCACCTGCCACCGCACCGCGGGATCCTGGTCGAGCAGCCATGCGATGACGTCGGTGTCCATGCCCGACATCGTGACGGATGCCACCCACATCGGCAATCGATCGAGCGCGTGCCCGCGCCGCTCCGCCAGGATGCGCTCTTCCGCGCCTGTCCGCTCCGGCCGTACAGTTGGCCCCAGCATGCGCCCCCAGCACGCGCAACGGAGGATCGTCCGCTCATGCCCGATCATCACGCACCCACGCGAGCGCAGCATGACGAGGCCGCTGCGGTCTTCGCCGGGGTGCGGCCACGACTGTTCGGCATCGCCTACCGCATGCTGGGCAGCGTCGCCGACGCGGAGGACATCGTGCAGGACACCTGGCTCCGTTGGCACCAGTACGATCGCGCGCAGGTGCACGACCCGGCGGCGTTCCTCGCGACCACGACCACCCGGCTCGCGATCAACGAGCTGAAGTCGGCGCGGGTCAGGCACGAGGCCTACGTCGGCCCGTGGCTGCCCGAGCCCGTCGACACCGGGGCCAATCCCGAGCTCAAAGCCGAACGCGCCGAGTTGCTGCACCTCGCGACGCTCCTGCTCATGGAACGTCTCACCCCGATGGAGCGTGCGGCGTTCGTGCTGCGCGAGGCCTTCGACTACGGCTACGACCAGATCGCCCGGATCCTCCGCGCGACCGAGGAGAGCGCACGGCAGCTCGTGAGCCGTGCACGCAAGCACCTCGCCGCCGAGCGACGGACGCCGGTCGAGGCATCCGATCATCGCGAGCTGCTCGCCGCGTTCCTCGACGCGGCGCAGTCCGGCGATCTCACGCGGCTCGAGTCGATCCTGAGCGCCGACGTCGTGAGCACGTCCGACGGCGGCGGGCTCGCGGCACGCGCCGCCCGGGTCCCGATGGTCGGCCGGGAGCGGGTCGCGAAGTTCGTGACCGCCTTCTCGAGCTGGTTCTGGGAGGGCGTCGACGTGCGCTGGATCGAGGCGAACGACCAGCCCGCCGTGCTCCTCACGGGCTCGGCCGGCCCGGTCGCGATGCTCGCGATCGAGCCGTCGCCCGCCGGCATCGACCGCCTCTACTGGGTCCTCAACCCGGCGAAGCTCGGCGGGGTGCTGCCGTCGGCCGACTGACCGCGGGCAGCTCGGCCAGCTGCGCGACCTCGAGCACCGCGTCCGCGAACGCCTCGGGCGCCTCCTGCGGCAGGTTGTGCCCGGCGCCCGGCACGTGCCGGTGCACTCGAGGGCCGGTGAAGTGCTCGGCCTGGGCCGAGGCATCCGTCGCCGGGAAGTTGCCGTCCGCGAGGCCGTCGAGCGTCACCGCCGGCACCGTGATCGGCGGCAGTGCGGCGAGTGCGCCCTCGAGCCGCCGGTAGGCGGGTGCTCCGTCGGCGTGGTCGAGCCGGTGCCGGTACGAGTGGATCACGACCTCGACGTAGTCGGGATTGCGGAACGCCTCGGCGGCGCGGTCGAGGGTCGCATCGTCGAACGCCCACGCCGGCGAGTTGCGGCGCCAGATCACCTCGGCGACACCGCGCGGATCGGCGGTGAGCCCGAGCCGCCCGCGCTCGGTGAGGAAGTAGAAGAAGTACCAGAACCCGGCCTCCAGCACGGGTCTGAGCGGCGCCAGCGAGGCCCGGATGTCCTGGACGAGGTATCCGTTCACCGACACGATCCCCGCGACCCGTTCAGGCCGGAGCGCCGCGGCCACGCACGCGGCGCGGCCACCCCAGTCGTAGCCGGCGAGCGCCGCGCGCTCGATGCCGAGCGCATCCATGAGGTCGATGACGTCCTGACCGAGCGCCGCCTGCTGGCCGCTGCGCGGCGTCGCCCGCTCGCGGAACCGGGTCGGCCCGTGGCCGCGCAGGTAGGGCACGATCACGCGTCGACCTGCTTCGGCGAGCCGGGGCGCGACGTCGACGTAGCTGTGGATGTCGTACGGGAACCCGTGCAGCAGGAGCACCGGCGGCCCGTCGGCCGGGCCATGCTCGACGTACGCGACGTACGCGACGTCGAGCACGCCCGCGGCCACGCGGCGGATCGGGCCCATCCGCGGCAGCGCGGCGCTCCCCGGTGCCGGATTCATGGGGCGGGTTCCACGGCGACGGATGCCTCGTCGGCGGCGCCGGCCGGCCGGCGCCACGCAGCCGGTTCGCGAATCGCCGCATCGTGTGCCCGCGCTTCGGGCGCGATCGGCGTGCCCGCCTCGCCCGGGTCGCCGCCGGCCGCGAGCCAGTCGGCGAAGTGCGTCGGCGCGAGGGTCGCGTCGAGGCCGGGCAGCAGCTCGTCCTCGGCCAGCTGCGTGCCGAAGTACTGCGCGAGCGGGTCAGCCTCCACCTGGCGGGGGTCGTGCAGGATGCGCAGGCCCTGCCGCACGACCTCCTCGATCCGGAACCGGTCGGGGCCCGCGAACTCGATCATGCCGTTCGCGGGTGCACCCGCGACGACACCGGCTACCGCGTCGGCGATGTCATCGGCCGCGATCGGCTGGATGAACGCGTTCGAGACCCGCACGCGGTGCTGGATCGACGCCGAGTCCGCGATGCTCTGGATGAACTCGAAGAACTGCGTGGAATGCACGATCGTGTACGGGCGGCCCGAGCTGCGGATCAGCCGTTCCTGCGCGGCCTTCGCGGCGAAGTACCCGCCCTCGGTGCGCGAGAGCCGATCGGTGCCCACGATCGACAGCGCGATGTGGTGTCGCACGCCGGCGGCCGCGCCGTAGGTCAGCAGGTTGAGGGTCGATGCGTAGAAGAACTCGTTCGCGCCCGCCTCGTCGAGGTATCCCGAGTTCGACACGTCGATGAGGGCGTCCGCGCCCGCGAGCGCCGACGCGAGACCGTGGCCCGTGTACGAGTCCACCCCGGTCGCTCGCGACGCGGTGACCACGTCGTGCCCGAAGGCGGTGAGCCGGGAGACGAGGCGGCCGCCGATGAGGCCGGTGCCGCCGATGACTGCGACGCGCATGATGCGACCGCCCTAGTGTCCGGGCCGCGCGGCCGCGGGCACCTGCGTCTCGGCCCACTCGGTGTAGGAGAGGCTCGAGAGCTGGGCGTCGGGGCCGGGCGTGAGCTCGTCGCCGCGGAGCAGCGTGCCGAAGTACGGCGCCTCGGGGTCGGCCACGACCTCGCGGGTGTCGCCGCGCTGCCCGAGGGCGCGGCCGATGAACTCGGCCATGGGCAGCTGCTCCGGCCCGCCGATCTCGACGATGCGGTTCACGGGGGTGCCTGCGGCCGCTCGCGCGACCGTGAGCGAGACCTCGGCCGCGGCGATGGGCTGCATGAGTCCGGTCGACAGCCGAGCGACGCCGTCGACCGTCGCCTCGTCGGCGATCCGGCCCACGAACTCGTAGAACTGCGTCGCACGCACGATCGTGTACGGCTGGCCCGAGTCGGTGATGAGTCGTTCCTGCGCGACCTTGGCGCGGAGGTAGCCGCTGTCGGGCAGCCGGTCGGCGCCGACGACGGAGAGGGCGACGTGGTGTCGCACGCCGGCGGCGCGCTCGGCCTCGAGCAGGTTCGTGGTCGACGTCGTGAAGAACGCGAGCACGTCGTCGTCGGCGAACGAGGGCGAGTTCGACACGTCGACGACGACGTCGGCACCGGCGAGTGCCTCGGCGACACCCTCGCCGGTCAGGGTGTTCACACCCGAGTTCGGCGAGGCGGGGATCGCCTCGTGGCCGAGCTCGGTGAGTGCGGTGACGACTCGGGATCCGATGAGGCCGGTGCCTCCGATGACGACGATTCTCATGGGTCATACCTTCCGTGTGCGGCGCGGCGAGTCCGCGGCCCTCATCAGCTCTGACCGGGCAGGGCCCCCTGGTGTGACGAACGCGCGTGCTCGTGCCCACGGGCGCCGAGGCTGAGGGGTCACTCGGGCGGCGGCGGGCGGCGGTTCCAGTGCGTGAGCTTCGCGGGCGCCGTCGACAGCCACAGGCCGGTCGCGCGCCCGCGAGCGTCGGCCGCCAGACCGAGCACGGCGGTCACCGCGCCGTCGGCGCGCCTGAGGGCGAGGCCCGGCTCGCCATTGACGTCGACGGTCTCCAGCGAGGCATCCGGATGTCCCGTCAGCCGTTCGACCAGGACGCGCGCGACCCGTGCCCGGCCGCGGGCCTGCCCGCCGGTGCGGTCGCCCGCGTCGACCACGAGGTACGCCGAGGGGTGGAGCAGTGCCGTGACGGCGACCTCGTCTCCGCGTTCGAGCGCGTGGAGCAGCCGCGCGGTGGGGCGCTCGCGCGACACGGGCGGGCTCACGCGGCACTGTTCTTGCTCGGCGGTCTGGCCGCCGCGAGCTTCGCCGGGTTCATCATCCAGAGGACCTGATCGATCGCAGGCGACGTGTCGCCGGCCGAGGCGAGGACCGTGAGCGCGGCGAACACGGTGCCCTCCTTCGACAGCAGGACCGCAGGTTGTCCGTTCAATTCGGCGGCGTCGATCGCGACGCCCTCCCAGAAATGCGTGTGGAACGCGCGCACGTACTTCGCGACGGTGAGCCGCCCGTGCACCGGGAACTTCGATGCGCGCACCGCGCCGCCGCCGTCGGAGTACGACACGACGTCCTCGGCGAAGAGTCGTTCGAGCGCCGCGAGGTCGCCGGTCTGCGCGGCGCTCACGAACGCGGTGAGCAGGCGGCGTTGCTCGGCGTGCGGCACCTCGCGCCGGCGTTCACCGGTCAGGTGCTTGCGGGCGCGGCTGACGAGCTGGCGCGCTGCCGTCTCGGAGACCTGCACGATCTCGCAGATCTGCGCGTAGTCGTAGGCGAACGCCTCGCGCAGCACGTACGCCGCGCGCTCGGTCGGCGTGAGTCGCTCGAGCATGACGAGCACGGCGAAGCCGAGCGCCTCGCCGCGCTCGGCGCCGAGTGTCGGGTCGGCGCTCGTGTCGACCGGCTCGGGCAGCCACGGACCGATGTAGGTCTCCCGCCGCGCACGCGCGGACTGCAGCACATTGATCGCGAGTCTGGTGGTCGTGGTCGCGAGGAACGCGGGCGGGTCGAGCACGGCCGCGCGGTCGGCGTGCTGCCAGCGCAGCCACGCCTCCTGGACGATGTCTTCGGCCTCGGTGGCGCTGCCGAGCATGCGGTACGCGATGCCGAAGAGGCGAGGGCGCACGCCGCTGAACACGGCGAGCGCGTCGTCGATGCCTGTATCCATGGGAGGCTCCCGTCGGTCGGTGGGGGCGCGCTCTCGCGCCCCCACCGACTCTGACCGGATGCTCCGCCGGTTTGTGACGGGCGTGCCGCCCTCCGCGCTCGGGCGCGGAGCGGCAGCCGACGTTCAGGCCGCGCGCGACTCGGCGACGGCGCGCACGGCCTCGGCGACCATCGCCGCGACCGCCTCGGGCTGCGAGACGCTGATCGCGTGCGACGCCCCCGCGACCTCGTTCGTGCCGCGTGCCTCGGCTCGTGCGGCACCCGAACGCATGACGGCCGCGGGGATGTTGCGGTCGTCGCTGCCGAACACGTGCCATGACGGCCGGTCCTTCCAGCCCGGCACGGGTGCCGCTGCGGCATCCTTCAGGGCCGCCTCGGTGACGGGCCGCTGGGTCGCGCCCATGAGTCCTGCGACCTGCGTCGGCGCGTCGCCCGCGAACTGGTCGTGGAACTTGGCGCGCTGGATGACGAGCTCGACGCCGCCGGTCGCGATCGGGTGCGCGTCGAGGGCGTCGCCGAGCGTGCTGCCCGGCTCGCTCGCCGACAGCGAGAACGCGCTGTCGCCGGGCTCGGGCACGAACGCGGACGCGTAGACGAGCGCGGCGACCTGCTCATTGCCGGCGGATGCCTCGCTGATGACCATGCCGCCGTAGGAGTGGCCGACGAGGACGACGGGCCCCTCGATCGACGCGATCACGTCGCGGACGTAGGCGGCGTCGCCCGCGAGGCTGCGCAGCGGGTTCGCGACGGCGGTTGAGGTGATGCCCTGCGCGTACAGGCGCTCGATGACGCCGTTCCAGCTCGCGGACTCGGCGAAGGCGCCGTGCACGAACACGACGTGCGGTTGCTGATCTGACATGACGGTGGTCCTCTCGGGGGCGGTGCACCCGCGGGTGCGGGCGGTGTCGAACAGCTGTGACCGGGCGGGCGGCACGGCTGTGACATGCCGTCGAGGTCGCAGGTGAGACGCGGCATCGGCGGGCGAGTCGTAGACAACGAGAGACACCGCACTGCTCGTGCACGACATTGCGTCCGGAACGCCGCGTGCGCTGACGGCTGAGCCCTGCTAGTCTCACGTTGTCTCACCCACGCCAAAGGAAAGGCCGAGCAAAGATGCCGAAATCGTTGATCGCTGGAGTTCCGCTCGAAGGAATCGTCCCGCCGGTGCTCACCCCGTTCACACCGTCGGGCGAGGTGGACACGGCATCGCTCGCAGCGCTCGCCGAGCACCTCATCGGGGCGGGCGTCAACGGGCTGTTCGCCTGCGGGTCGAGCGCCGAGATCGCGTTGCTCGATGACGCGCAGCGCGAGCAGATCATCGGGACGCTCGTCGACACCGCCGCGGGTCGCGTGCCGGTGGTCGCGGGGGCGATCGACTCCGGGACCCGGCGCACGATCGCGCACGCGAAGCGTGCCGCGGATCTCGGCGTCGCGGCCGTGGTGGTCACCGCGCCCTACTACGTGGACACGCACGACGACGAGGTGCTCGCCCACTTCCGCACGGTCGCCTCGGCCCTCGATGTCCCGGTCATCGCCTACGACATCCCGTCCACCGTGCACCGCTCGCTCCCCGCCGACATCACGATCGCGCTCGCGCGCGAGGGCGCCGTGATCGGCATCAAGGACTCGAGCGGCAATGTGATCAACTTCCGCCGTGTGCTCGTCGAGACCGAGGATCTCGACTTCTCGGTGCTCATGGGCAACGAACCGCTCGTCGAGACGGCGCTCTTTCTCGGCGCGCACGGTGCCGTGCCGAGCCTCGCCAACGTCGAGCCGGCCGGCTTCGTCGGCATGTACCGTGCGGCGCAGCACGGGGACTGGTCGACGGTCAAGCGCGAGCAGACCCGTCTGAACCGGCTCCGTGACATCACGACCATTCCCGACCTCGCACGCATCGGCGGCTTCGCCGCGCTCGTCGGGTCGATGAAGTCGGTGCTCGTCGACGAGGGCGTCATCTCGTCCTCGGTCGGGGCCGCGCCGTTCCTGCCGCTGACCGACGAGGAGCGGGCGCAGGTCGGTTCAGCGGCTTCGCGTCTCATGGCGGTGGCGGTCGATGCCTGATCCCGCGATCCGCACGGGGTCTGGTGCGGAGCTCCCGCAGGTCGGGTTCGGCGTGTGGCAGGTACCCGACGACGAGGTGGCCGCCGCGGTGCAGACCGCGATCGAGAGCGGGTACCGGCTCGTCGACACGGCGCAGGGCTACGCCAACGAGCGCGGAACCGGTGCGGGCATCCATCGCGCGGGCGTCGATCGGTCGGACCTGTTCGTCACGACCAAGCTCGACGCGGGCACATTCGGATACGACGACATCCGCCGGGCGTTCGACGCGAGCCTCGAACAGCTCGGGCTGGATCACGTCGACGCGTATCTGATCCACTGGCCGCGGCCCGCGATCGGGCGCACGGTCGAGACCTGGGAGGCGTTGCGGCGCATCCGGGACGACGGCCAGATCCGCGCCATCGGCGTCTGCAACTTCGAGCCGCACCACCTGCGCGAGATCGTGGACGCCACGGGCGAGGCGCCCGAGCTCAACCAGATCGAACTGCATCCCTGGCTGCCGCAAAACCATCTGAGGGCCGAACACGCTCGGCTGGGCATCGTGACGCAGGCCTGGAGCCCGCTGGCCTCAGGCGCGTTGCTCGACCATCCCGTGGTCGTCGGCATCGCCGCGGCGATCGGCGCCGAGCCCGCGCAGGTCATTCTCGCGTGGCACCGCGCGCGAGGCGACGCGTTCGTCGTGAAGTCGGTGACGCCCGCGCGCATCCGGTCGAACCTCGCGGCAGGAGACATCCGTCTCTCCGATGACCAGCTCGCGGCACTCGACGGCCTTGCATGCGGACGCCGAACCGGGCCGCACCCCGACGAGTTCTAGGGGGATGCGGCCTCCGCGCTACGCGAGGCGCGTTGCCCGCTCGCCCGTGACCGGGGGAGCGGGCAACTCGCCGGACCCGCGGCGGATGAGCTTGGTCGGTACGGTGACCCGGCGCACGGGCCGTGACCGATCGTCGATGCGTGCGAGCAGCATGTTCATCGCGGTCTCGGCCATCGTCTCGAGATCCTGCGCGACGACCGTGAGCGGCGGGTCGAGCAGCGCCGCCAGGGGCACGTCGTCGAAGCCGACGTGGGCGACGTGGCCGCGCAAGCCGAGCGTGCGGAGCCCCTCGAGCGCGCCGATCGTGACGAGGTTCTGACTCGTGAAGAGCGCCGTGGGCGCATCGTCGCGCGCGAACAGGTCGAGCACCGCGGCCTCGGCCTGCCAGCTCGTACGCAGATCGTCGATGACCCATGTGGGGTCGATCGGCGCGCCGGCCGCCTCCATGGCATCGACGTAGCCCTGGTGCCGCTCCTTCGCGGTCGCGAACCCGAGCAGATCGCCCATGTAGGCGATCCGGCGGTGGCCGTGGGCGAGCAGGTGCTGCACGGCATCCCGGGCGCCCAGGTGGTTGGAGCTCATGACGACGTCGGTCTCGACGTCGACGGGCGCGCGGTCGATGCAGACGATCGGCAGGCCGGCTTCGAGGCGCGGCTGCAGGTAGGCCTGCGACGGGCTCGTGGGCGACATGATGATGCCGTCGACGCGTCGCGTCGCGAACGCGCGGACGAGGTTCGGCTCGAGATCGGTCTGCTTGCCGGTGGTCGCGGCCAGCACCATGGTGTCGGACTCGTGCGCGACCCGCTGCAGCGTCGACAGGATCGTGCCGAGGAACGGATTGTTCGGGTCGGTGAAGATGGTCGCGACCTGATAGGTGCGCTGTTCCTTCTTGCGCAGGGTCTGCGCGGCCATGTTCGGGATGAAGGCCAGTTCGTCGGCGGCCGCGAACACCTTCGCCGCGTACCGCTCGTCGACGGACTTCACGCCGTTGAACACGCGCGAGACGGTCTTGAGGCTCACGCCCGCGAGGCGAGCGACATCGCTCATGGTCGGACCGCGATCACCGGCGCGCTGGGGGTCTCCGTGATCATCCACCTCGACATTAAAGCACACGTTGTCTCACGAAGGAAGCCGCGCCACGGCAACGTAGGATTCGGGTGTTGCAATTGCCCGAGTCCATATGTAGTCTCACGTTGTCTCACCTGAAGCATTCCAACGAGGAGGTTCGGATGTCACTCGCGACACGGGTCGGCGCGCGGCTCGGGGCGGAGGAGCCGGATCCCTCGGCGACCACCGGCCTCGCGGCCGTCCGGCCGCCCAGAGGGCGTCGGAAGACGGGCGACGGGCGCGCCGCGTTCTGGTTCCTCCTGCCGTGGACCGCCGGTCTGGTGGTGATCACGCTCGGCCCGATGCTCGGCTCGCTCGCGCTGTCGTTCACCGAGTACAACCTCATCCAGCCGCCCGAGTTCGTCGGGGGCGAGAACTACGAGCGGCTGCTGTCGGACTCGCGGCTGCACAACTCGCTCCTCGTGAGCTTCCTCTACGTGTTCATCTCGGTGCCGCTGCAGCTGGCGCTCTCGCTCGGGCTCGCGATCGTGCTCGACCGGGGCATGCGCGGCCTGTCGTTCTATCGTTCGGTGTTCTACCTGCCGTCGATGCTCGGCGGCAGTGTCGCGATCGCGATCCTCTGGCGGCAGATCTTCGGCAACGACGGTCTCGTGAACCAGGTGCTGAGGGTCTTCGGCATCGAGGCACCGGGTCTCGTGACGACACCGGACACCGCGTTGTCCACGCTGATCCTGCTGAACGTCTGGACCTTCGGCGCACCCATGGTGATCTTCCTCGCCGCGCTGCGCCAGATCCCGGCCATGTACTACGAGGCCGCGAAGGTCGACGGCGCCACGGCACGGCAGCGCTTCTTCCGCATCACGCTGCCGCTGCTCACGCCCATCATCTTCTTCAACCTCGTGCTGCAGCTCATCCACGCGTTCCAGGCCTTCACGCAGGCCTTCATCGTCTCGAACGGCACGGGCGGTCCCGCCGACTCGACCATGTTCATGACGCTGTACCTCTATCAGCAGGCCTTCACGCGATTCGACATGGGGTACGCCTCAGCGGTGGCGTGGCTGCTCATGATCGTGATCGCCGCCATCACCGCCGCCAACTTCTTCTTCTCCCGGTATTGGGTCTTCTACGATGACTGAGCACATGACCGCGCCGGCCCGCCGTGCGCCGGCTTCGCCCTCGTCCGCCACGCGGGCCACGCCCACCCCTCCCGCCCGCGCCGGCCGTCGCGCGTTCCCCGCCCGGGGCGGACGCATCGTCAGGCACACCCTGCTCATCGCGGGCGCGGCGCTCATGCTGTACCCGTTGATCTGGATGGTCGTGAGCTCGTTCCGGCAACCTGACGAGATCTTCCGTTCGCCGGGGCTGCTCCTCACCGATCCCACGCTCGACAACTACGTCGACGGGTGGTCGGCCCTGACACATCCGTTCAGTCACTACCTGATGAACTCCGCGCTCATCGTCCTCGGCTGCGTCATCGGCAACCTGGTGTCCTGTTCGCTCGCGGCCTACGCGTTCGCGCGCCTCCAGTTCCGGCTGAAGCGGTTCGCGTTCGCGGCGATGCTGGTCGGCATCATGCTGCCGATCCACGTGGTGATCGTGCCGCAGTACGTCTTCTTCTCGCAGCTCGGCTGGGTGAACACACTGCTGCCGATCATCCTGCCCAAGCTGCTCGCGACCGATGCGTTCTTCATCTTCCTCATGGTGCAGTTCATCCGCGGCATCCCGCGCGAACTCGACGAGGCGGCGCGCATCGACGGTGCGGGGCATCCGCGCATCTTCTTCCAGGTGATGCTGCCGCTCATGCTGCCCGCGCTCGCGACCACCGCGATCTTCACCTTCATCTGGGCGTGGAACGACTTCTTCACCCAGCTGATCTACCTCACGGCACCAGACATGTACTCGGTGCCGGTCGCACTCAGGGCCTTCGTCGACTCGACCGGCTCGACCTCGTGGGGCGCACTGTTCGCGATGTCGATCGTGTCGCTCATCCCGCTCTTCCTGGCCTTCCTGTTCGGTCAGCGATTCCTCGTCAAGGGCATCGCGACGACCGGCATCAAGTGACCGCCGGGACCAGGGCGCCACGGCACCACCCCGCATCACCAGCACACATCCCGATTGCATAGGAGCACGGACATGACATCACGCATCAGAGCCCTCCGCACGGCGGTCGTCGGCGCCACCGCCGCGGCGCTGCTGCTCACCGGCTGCGCCGGCGGCGGCGGCGCGGGCGAGGGGAAGGACATCGAACTGCGGTTCACCTGGTGGGGATCCGACACACGGCACGCCCTCACCGAAGAGGCCATCGCGCTCTTCGAGGAGGACAACCCCGGCATCACGATCGTCGGCGAGTACAGCGACTTCGCGAGCTACTGGGAGAAGCTCGCGACCTCGGTCGCAGCGAACGACGCGCCCGACGTCATGCAGTTCGACGAGATGTACCTGCGGGAGTACGCCGATCGCGGCGCGCTCGCCGACCTCTCGACGCTCGACATCGACACCGCCGACTACGCCGCCGAGGTGCTCGCGACGGGTGAGAACGACGGTGGGCTCACGGGTCTCAGCATCGGCGTGACCAGCCCGGTCATGATCGCGAACCCCGCGGTCTTCGACGGTGCCGGCGTGCCGGTCCCCGACGGCGACACCTGGAGCTGGGACGACTACCTCGCGACCTCCGCCGCCGTGACCGCGGCCGGCGGCGGCAGCGTCTGGGGCTCGGAGACGCTCGGGTTCGAGGTCCAGGGGCTGATCGTGTGGGCGCGCCAGCACGGCGAGGCCCTCTACGACGCGGACGGGCTCGCGATCAGCGAGGAGACCCTCGCGGGCTTCTGGGAGATGGTGCTCGAGGGCCAGGCCGAGGGTGCCACGCCGCCCGCGTCGCGCGCGGTCGAGGAGATCTCGCTGTCGCTCGAGCAGTCGGGCACGGCGACCGGGCAGCTCGCCCTCGGCGAGTGGTGGAGCCACAATCTCGCGGTGCTCGACGGCGCGAGCGGGCAATCGCTCGAGCTCCTGCGTATGCCCGGCAGCAGCGACGCCGAGGGCAGCGACTACCTGAAGTCGTCGATGTACTGGACTATCTCGTCGCGTTCGGCGAACCAGGAGGCGGCTGCGAAGTTCGTCGACTTCCTCGCGAACGACGAGCGCGTCGGCGAGCTGTTCCTCGCCGAGCGGGGCATCCCGTCGAACCTCGCGATCCGCGAGGCCGTGGCCGATCAGCTGAGCCCGTCGGACCAGACGGTGCTCGCCTACATCGACGCGATCAGCGAGGTCATCGGCGACCCGCCCGTGACCGCGCCCGCCGGTGGCGGCGCGACCCAGTCGGTGCTGCAGCGCTACACGACCGAGGTGCTCTTCGAGCGGATGACTCCGGCAGAGGCCGCGACGGCGTTCATCGACGAGGTGAACGCGAACCTCGGCTGAGCCGTGGCTGGGCGGGGGCCGGGGCGATGCCTCGGCCTCTCGCGCATCCAGGATGCATGTGCTTCGGGAGTCGGTGATTGCATACCAGAAGGTTGCATGGCAAAATTCGCGACTATGACCCTGCAGATCAACACGCCGAGGAGT
Organism: Agromyces protaetiae; assembly: GCF_030866785.1. NCBI lineage: Bacteria > Bacillati > Actinomycetota > Actinomycetes > Micrococcales > Microbacteriaceae > Agromyces > Agromyces silvae. Next base: position 894,971 of record NZ_CP133018.1, read on the forward strand.
AGGATGGGTTTGCGTATCCGCAAACACCAGGAGGCCAAGATGACCGAAGCTGCCGCAATCCTGCGAGCCGCTCGAGCGTCCGCGGGCCTCTCGCAGGCCGAGGTCGCGCAGCGTTCCGGAATCGACAAATCGACCATCTCCCTGATCGAATCGGGGCGACGCAGCCCCTCGGTCGACAAACTGGATCGTCTGCTGCATGCAACCGGCCGTCGACTGGGGATCTATCCGACGACGCGCGCGGGGGCGGCGGAGGCCGGCGCATCCATTCGCGAGCACGTCGCCGATGCTGATCACGAAGCTGCGCTTCGCGTGTTCCTTCGCTACAGCGACAATCTCGGCGCGACCAAGGGAGTGGAGCGGGTGATGCTCGCAGCCATCGCGCCCGTGTACACAGGCTCGGATGTCTGGGACGCTGCGCTCGCCGCCGTCACCAGGTATTGGCTCGAGCGAGATGGACTTCCGGAGCCGAGCTGGGTCGACGAGATCACCCGCACACTGCAAGAGCCGACTCCGCTCATCGTCAATCGATGGAGCTCGGCGCGGTCGATTCGCAACGTACCCGGGGCGTTCAGGCGGCACCGGATCCTTGTCGACGAGGCGACCCTGCAGAGCGCATGATCCAGCTCGGCCGAGAGGACATGATCGAGGGGCTGCGCGAGCTGGTTCGTGAGCTCCACCGCCAGGGAGAGTCGGGTGGTGTTCGCATCGTCGGCGGGGCCGCGATGCTGCTCCGCTACTACGGTGAGCGCCGTGTCACGCCCGACATCGACGCCAAGATCCATCCGCCTGGGCCTGCGTTGCGCATCGCGGGCGAGATCGGGAGACGTCGTGGCTGGGACGATGACTGGCTGAATTCGAAGGCGGCGACGTTCATCCCGATCGCGTGCGATGTCGGGTGGGAGCCGCTGTATGACGACGAGGACGTCTCGGTCTGGGTGATCTCAGCCGAGGCGCTCCTCGCGATGAAGATCCGTGCGAGTCGTCCAGCCCGAGACGACGCTGACATCGCGATACTGCTCGCGCTCACGGGCACTGCAACGACCGATGAGGCGGAGGCGCTGTACGAGCGCTTCTACCCGGGCGAGCTGCCGAAGGAGGCGGCGTACGTCTTGCTCGACGACATCTTCGCGATCGGCCTGCCCGAGCCGCCGCCTGCGCCGCCGCGACCGGACCTCGCTCCGAGGTCGAGGTAACTGCTGTCGCCGACGTGCGGTTCGGATCAGCTCGCGAAGCGGCGCGGGTCCATGAATGCGGCGTCCGAGAACTGGGGTTCGCCGGCGATCGATTGCGCGACGAGCTCGCCGAGCGCGGAGGCGTGCTTGAACGAGTGGCCGGAGCAGCCGCCGCCGACGACGATGCGCTCGTCTGCGGTGGGCCCGACGGTGAACTGGCCGTCGGGGGTGTGCGTCATGATGCAGGTCGTGACGCCTGACGGCTCGGGGTCGAGGTCGGGGAAGGCCGCAGCGACGAGGTCGCTGATGCCGTCGGTCTCACCGGCGTGGACGACCCGGTCGATCGCGTCGGGATCGTCGGCGTCGAACGGGCCGTCGAACTCAGGGCCGACCTTCGCGTCGAACCCCGCAGCGCCGTCGGCGGCGGGCATCGCGCCGTGCCCCCAGATCCAGGTGTCCCGACCGGGCACGCTGCGGATGAACACGGGCAGCGTGTCGAGGTCCGCCTCGCGGCCTTCGCGCGCGCGGAACCAGGTCATGACCACGCGATGCGGCGTGACCGGCAGGTCGGGCAAGAATCGCGCGATCCACGGGCCGGATGTCACCGCCACCCGCCGAACCCGGTAGACCGCGTCGGCGGTTCGGACGGTGACGCCTTCCCCGTCGGGCTCGAACGCGGTGACCCGGGTGTTCGTCAGGATGCGTGCGCCGGAGGCGCGCGCGGCGTCGACCGCGGCCACGATCGCGGCCTCGGGCCGGAGGATGCCGGCCTCGGGATCCCACACGCCGATGTCGCCCGGGTTCAGCCGTGCATGGCCCGGGAACCTGCGGGCGATCTCCTCGGCGCTGAGCTGCTCGACGGGCAGGTCGTGTGCCTCGGCGGCGCGGAGGGTGCCCTCGATGATGCGCGAGTCGGGCGGTCCGATCATGAGTCCGCCGGTCTCGTGGAACAGGGTCTGCCCGCTCGAGGCCTCGAGCTCGCGCCAGAGGTCGCGAGCGCGGCGCGCGATCGGCGTGAGCCCGGGGTGCTCGAGGCAGGCGACGCGGAACAGGCGCGTGGCGCCGGTCGAACCACCCCATGCGTGCCCCGGCTCGAACTGCTCGAACCCCAGGACGTCGTGCCCGCGTGCGGCGAGGCGCCACGCGGCGCTCGACCCGACCGCGCCGAGCCCGATCACGGCGACGTCGGCGTCGAACGTGCCGACGTCGGGCGCGTCCGTGGCCCGGTCGGCCGCCGGCGGAGCGAAGCGTGGTTCCATTCTTCGATTCTCGTCGACGCAGGCTCCGATCGCTTGCCGTCGAACGGGCGAGGGTGGCGGGTCTGCGGCGAAGGCACCCGCCATCCTCGACCGCTCAACGAAGTTGCGGCGGCCAAGTGCAATCAGACGGTTGCGTAACCTCGAGTTAAGTGCAACTATGAAGTTGCACGAAACCTCGGTCGAGGCATCCGCTCACCACACGAAAGGCACGATCATGGAGAGCATGACGAAGAACGAGGCATCCGTCGTCGACGATGCCGCCTTCACGGTGCGCCGCACCATCAGGATCGCCGCACCCATCGAGAAGGTGTGGGCCGCCGTCACCGAACCGGCGCACATCTCGCGCTGGTTCGGCCGGGTCACGCTCGACGGGGCCGGCGCCGGCGCGGTCGGCACGATGACCTTCGACGAGTACGGTGCGATCCCGCTGCGGGTCGAGGCGCTGCACGAACCCCGCATGGTGTCGTACCGCTGGAACAACGACGACGCGCTCGGTGCCCTTCCTGATGCGTTCGACGAGACGCGGGCGACGACGTTCACGTTCACCCTCGAGCCGACCGCCGAGGGCACGCAGCTCACGGTCGTCGAGACCGGGTTCGACCTGACGAGCGACCCGGCCGCCAACATGGCCAGTCACGCCGAGGGCTGGACGCTCGAGCTCGACAAGCTCGTCGCGCTGCTCGAGGTCGGCCTGGAGCCCGACGCGTGACCACGCTGGTCCAGGTGTGCGCCGCGCTCGGGGACGAGACCCGGTGGAGCATCCTGTCCGCCCTCGGCGAGGGCGACGCCTCCGCGTCCGCCCTCGCCGGGCGTCTCCCCGTCACGCGGCAGGCCATCGCGAAGCATCTGGCCGTGCTCGAGGAGGTCGGGCTCGTCGAGCATGTTCGCGCCGGCCGGGAGGTGCGGTACCGCGTCATGGGCGCCGAGCTCAGCGCGACCGCGCGACGACTCGACGCGATCGGCGCCGAGTGGGAGCGCCGCCTCGCGGCGATCAAGGAGATCGCCGAGGGGCTGTAGCGGGCGGGGCTCTCAGACGGCGGCCGGTAGTCTTGCTGCCCGTGAGCCTGATCCGCCTGAACGATGTGAGCCTCGACTTCGACGGGCGCCCGGTGCTCAAAGAGGCGTACCTGAAACTCACACGCGGCGACCGCGTCGGGCTCATCGGCAAGAACGGCACGGGCAAGACCTCGTTCCTCGAGCTCGTGCTGGGGCGGCGCGAGCCGTCGGGCGGTACCGTCGACCACACGCCCGGCACGACCGTCGGCTATTTCTCGCAGTTCTCCGAGCTCGATGGCTCGCGATCCGTGCAGCAGATCCTGAGCGGCCACTTCACCGAGGTGCACGAGACGCAGGGCCGGCTCGACGAGATCGGTGCGCAGCTCGCCGAGCCGATGGATGAATCGGCCATGACCCGGCTCCTCACCGAGCAGGGTGCGCTATTCGAGCGCATGGACGCGATCGGCGGCTGGACCTACGAGACCACCATCGACACCGTGCTCACGCGCCTCGGCTTCGACGAGGAGCGGCGGAACCTCCCGGTCGGCCGGCTGTCTGGAGGCTGGCGCAATCGTGCGGCGCTCGCGCTGATCCTCATACAGTCGCCCGACGTGCTGCTGCTGGACGAGCCCACGAACTTCCTGGACCTCGACGGGGTGCGCTGGATCGAGGGCTGGCTCGGCGGATTCACGGGCGCCGTGCTCGTGGTCTCGCACGACCGGCAGTTCCTCGACGGCGTCGTCGACCGCATCATCGAGATCGAGAACTACCGGCTGCAGGAGTACGAGGGCGACTATTCGGCCTACGTGCACGCCAAGCAGTCGCGCCTGAAGATGCTCGAGAAGCAGTTCGCGCACGAGGAGGAGCTGCTCGCCTACGAGCAGGCTGCCGCGACCGCGCGCCGCGAGGCCGCGCGCAACCCGTCGAACGCGGTCGCCCGGCGTCTCGCCGACATCAAGAAACGGCAGGCACCGCGCCCGATCGACCAGATCATCACGGGCATCTACGAGGGGCTGAAGGTGAGCAACGACCTGCTCACGGTCACCGGGCTCACGAAGGGCTTCAATGGCACGCCCCTGTTCGAGGGTGTGTCCTTCGACCTGCAGCGCGGCGACCGGGTCGCGGTGCTCGGCTCGAACGGCTCGGGCAAGTCGACGCTGCTCGACGTGCTGACCGGCGAGGCCGAGGCCGACGCCGGCAGCGTGCGCTGGGCGAAGGGCGCCAGGTTCGTCTCGTACAACCGCGTGTACGCCGAGCTCGACCTGGCCGACACGGTCGGGCACGCCGTGAACGCGTATCCCGACTCGCTCGCGTTCAGCGCGACGAAGAAGAGCGTGAACCGGTTCCTCGCGATGCTGCAGTTCTCCGAGGCCGACCTGCAGCAGAAGATCGGCACCCTCTCCGGTGGCCAGCGGGCGCGCGTCGCGATCGCGCAGTGCCTGCTCTCGGGCGCGGCGGTCATCGTGCTCGACGAGCCGACCAACCATCTCGACATCACGAGCAGCCAGGTGATGGAGCGCGCGCTCACGCATTTCCCGGGAGCCGTGCTCGTGGTGAGCCACGACCGGTTCTTCGTCGACAAGCTCGCCGACCGCCTGCTCGTCTTCGAGGGCGGCGGGCGGGTGCGCGAGACGCCCGCGACGGGCGCGCTGTAGCGCGCCGGTTGCGAGGCTGCGGGTGGCCGAGCGGATGCCTCGGCTTTCGACGTCGAACGGACGATGTCCTAGCATCGTCGGATGTCTTCGAACACGCGAACCCTCGCCCGTCCGCTTGTCACCGCTGCCATCGCGCTTACTGCGGCAGTCGGCATGGTCGGGTGCACGTCGGGCGGCGGCGGGTACGCGGTGTTCGATCGGGACCCCGTCGCATCGGACGAGCTACCCGCAGAGTACGTCGAGCGGGACAGCGACCTGATCGACGCCGGCACCAGCCGCCTCGTCGGAGAGCACGAGGGTACTCGGCTGTACCTCGTCGAGGGTGCCACCGGTTCCTCGATCTGCCTCGTCGTGCTGCCGGCCGACGAGGAGGGCATGGCCGGCTGCGGCGGAGGGGGCGGCCCGATGCAGGTCAGCAACGCGCGCGAGACCTACGAGGTGCGACCCGACGGGTACGACGTGCCCGACGGCGCGGTGCAGATCTCGGAGAACGTCTTCGCCGTCGAGCCCTGAGCCGCTCGCCCCGCGGCGGCCGGGTCTTCGGGTCGACCGGGTGCTCGTCAGCGAGCGCTCGGCGAACCGGGCTCGCCGGCCTCGAGCGGGACGAGTTCGAAGACCGGGTGGCGATCGGCCTCTGCGGCGAACGCCTCGGCCGGGTCGTGGCGGCCGGCGACGAAGTAGGGCAGCACGATCGGGGCGATCGCGACATAGCGCTTGAGCACCGGGCCTGCCTCGGCGGGCGTGGCCTCGCGCACCGCGAAGCGGCGGGTCGTGCGGCGCTTGGCGAGGGTGACCTCGCCGCTCGCGCGCGCATTGCGCACCCACGAAACCGTGCCGTACGGCGAGACGAGCCACAGCGCGCCGCCCTGTTCGATCGCCGTGACCGGCGTCGACCGAGGCAGGCCGCTCGTGCGACCGGTCACGGTGAGCACGGCCGCATGCGGCACGAGGCCGGCGCGCGTGAGCGCGGTCATCGCCCGATTCGCGAGGTGCATGACCCGCCCGTGGTGGTACACCTTCGGCACCCGCTGCTCGGCCATCATCGCTCCCGCCGTCGCTCCTGCCATCCGTGTGCCCGAGCCTACCGACGCCGCCAGGCAGCGTCTGTGGCGCCTGGCCGAAACGGATAGCACTCCCCGGGTTCGCGCACAACGCCTGTCTGCGAGGTGCGACGACCTGATGAGATGAGGGCGAGCCAGTGACGGGCGGTCTGGCGAAGGCGATCAAGGGGCACCGGATGACTCAGCCGAACACGGAACGCACGACACCGCGGCACCGGACTGCGCCGGCCGCTCGCGCGGCCTCGCTGATCCGGCTGCCGACGCTCCGCCTGGGCATGCTGCTCATCCTGGCCGGCATCGTCGTCCTCGTCACGGACCTCTTCGTCGAGGCCGACCTCGGCCGTATCTCAGGTTGGCTGCTCCTCATCGGATTCGTGCCCGCCGTCATCGGCATGGTGCTGACGTTCTGGTCGCCGACCGATCGCAGCGCAGCCCTCGTCGTCGACCCGCCCGTCGCCGGCCGATGGCAGGCCGTGAACAGCCCGGCGAGCGCGGTGCCGAGTCACGGCACGCAGGCGTACGGGCAGGCGTACGCGATCGACCTGGTCTTCCTCCCCGAGGATCGCGAGCATCCCGAGTTCGGGAAGGCCGGCGCCGGGGTGCTTCCGCCCGAACAATTCCCCGCGTTCGGCGAGCCGCTCTTCGCGGGCGCCGGCGGGGTGGTCGTGCGGGCGAGCGACCGGCTGAAGGACCACGGCAGCAGGTCGAACTGGCCCGCGCTGCTGTGGTTCATGATCGCCGAGGGACTGGTCAGGGAGATCGGCGGCGCCGGCCGGGTGATCGGCAACCACGCTGTCGTCAGACTCGACGACGGGTCGCATCTCGTCTACGCCCACCTCAAGCGGGGCAGCCTGCGCGTGCGGCGGGGCGATCGCGTCGACGCTGGCCAGCATCTCGCTGACTGCGGTAACACCGGCAACTCGACCGAGCCGCATCTGCACATCCATCGTCAAGACGTCGCGAGCTTCACGTTCGCCGCCGGGCTGCCGTGGGCGATCCGCGGAGCGGGCGACGGCGACGTCGACGGCTTCCCTGTGAACGAGGCGACCTTCGACGCCGTTCCGGCATCGTCGGGACCGTTGCCGCCGCGCTGAGCAGACGCGCCGGCACGGTGCGCGGGGTCAGCCGGCGAGTACGGCCGCGAGGCTCTCTCGCACGATCTGCAGGCCGCGCGACAGCTCGTCGTCGGTGATCGTGAGCGCCGGGAGGAACTTCAGCACCTGGTCGTTCGCACCCGAGGTCTCGATGACGAGCCCGCGGCGGAATGCCTCGGCCGAGACGCGGCCGGCCAACGTCGGGTCGCTGTCGCAGACGAGCCCCATGAACAGGCCTCGCCCGCGCACCGTGAGGCCGAGATCCGAGTGCTCGGCCACGATCTCGTCGAGCGCGGTGCGCAGCAGCGCCGACTTCGCGGCCACGCCGGCCATGAACGCGCCGTCGCCCCAGTACTCCTCGAGCGCGACGCGGGCGGAGATGAACGCGAGGTTGTTGCCGCGGAACGTACCCGTGTGCTGGCCCGGCTTCCAGACGTCGACCTCGGGGCGTATGAGCACCAGCGACATGGGCAGGCCGGAGCCCGAGATCGACTTCGACACCGCGACGAGGTCGGGCACGATACCGGACTCCTCGAACGCGAAGAACGAGCCGGTGCGCCCGATGCCCGACTGGATCTCGTCGAGGATCAGCAGGATGCCCCGGTCTGCCGTGATCTGCCGCAGCCGCTGGAGCCACGGCGCACTCGCGACATTGATGCCGCCCTCGCCCTGCACCGCCTCGACGATGACCGCTGCGGGTAGGTCGAGCCCGCTGCCGCCGTCCTCGAGCATGCGTTCGAACAGGTCGAGCGTGTCGACGCCGGCACCGAGGTATCCGTCGTAGGGGAGCCGCGTGACGTTGTCGAGCGCGACGCCTGCGGCGTCGCGATAGTGCCGGTTGCCGGTGGCGGCGAGGCCGCCGAGGCTGAGCCCGTGGAAGGCGTTCGTGAAGGCGACCACGTTGGAGCGGCCCGTCGCCTGGCGGGCGACCTTGAGCGCGGCCTCGACCGCGTTCGCCCCGGTCGGGCCCGTGAACTGCAGCTTGTAGTCGAGGCCGCGTGGCTCGAGCACGATCCGCTCGAACGCCTCGATGAACGCCTTCTTCGCGGAGGTCGCCATGTCGAGCCCGTGGATGATGCCGTCGCGCTCGAGGTACTCGATCAGTGCGCGGGTGAAGGCCGGGTTGTTGTGGCCGTAGTTCAGCACGCCGGCGCCCGCGAAGAAGTCGAGGTACTCGCGTCCGTCGGCCGCCGTCAGCGTCGACCCTCGTGCACTGTCGAACACCACGGGGAACGCACGGATGTATCCGCGCACGTTCGACTCGTACTGCTCGAAGATGTCCAAGGACGAGTCGGTCATGGCGTGGTGCTCCTGTTCAGTCGAATGACGCAGGACACGAGCCTACGTCCCCGAGCCGGGGAGTTCGTGCAGCGACGGGGCGTGCGCTCGGCCACCGCGCCTCAGTCGCCGGGCAGCGCGCGGCGGTCGCCGACGAGGCCGTCCGCGAGCGGGAACGCGAGCGCACCGGCGCGCACCCACCACTCCATGACGTCGAACGTGAGCCGGCCGGCGATGACGGACGGGTCGGCCGCTGAGAGTCGCGCTGCCTCGACGGGATCGCACGCGAACACCGACATGCCGCGGTAGGCGTCGTCGCTCTGCGCGCCGAACGGCCCGTTCGCGACGAGCACGCCGCTCCGTGCGAGTTCTGCGCGATACGCCAGATGGCGCGTCTGCAACTCGTCCAGCGCACCCTCGCCCATCGCCGGTGCATCCGCCGGGCGGCGGAGCACGACGACCGTGACCACGTCGAATGCGTCGGGGACGTCAGGATCGCGCGACACCTCAGGCGTGCTCGAGCTCGGCGATGACGATCTTCTTCTGCCGCATCATGACCTGCACCTGCTCGGGGCGGCGGGTCAGCTCGCCCATGCGGGCGGGGATGACCTGCCAGCTCACCCCGAACTGGTCCTTGCACCAGCCGCACTGCTCGGACTCGGGCACGTGTGAGAGCTTCGACCAGTAGTAGTCGATCTCCTCCTGGTCTTCGCACGAGACGATGAACGACACGGACTCGTTGAACTGGAACAACGGCCCGCCGTCGAGGCATGTGAACTCGACCCCGTTCAGGGCGAATTGTCCGTTCAGCACCTTGCCCGACATGCCCGCGAAGTGCTCGTCGAGCGACTCGTCGGGATACTCGTCGATCCGGATGATCTGCGAGTTCGGGAACACGTCGACGTAGTAGTCCATTGCCTCACGTGCCCGGTCATCGAACCAGAGACACGGTTGGATGGGTGCGATCTCGGCCATCAGGACCCCCTTGTTCGGATGCGATCTCGGGCGTCAGGCTACGCGGATGTCGCGCCCGCGGCGAGTGGGTTCCCCGGTCGAATCGCCGTCGACCTCGCCACCGCCGAGCGGACACAGGGCGAGCACGGCACCGTGTGCGTAGATGGACGCATGGCGAAGGACTATCGGGGCACGACCGCGATCATCACCGGCGCGAGTGCCGGGCTCGGTGCCGAGTTCGCGACGCAGCTCGCCGCACGCGGCGCGGACGTCGTGCTCGTCGCGCGGCGGGAGGACCGATTGCGCGAGCTCGCGGGCCGGCTCTCGGGGGCGCACGGCGTCACGGCGACGCCGATCGAGCTCGACCTCGCCGAACCGGGCTCGGCGGCCGCGCTGCGCGCGGCGCTCGACGAGCGCGGCATCCGCCCGCAGACGCTCGTGAACAATGCGGGTTTCGGCATGAAAGGTGCGTTCGCGGAAGCGGATGCCTCGCGGGTCGACGAGATGGTCGCGGTGAACGTCGCGGCGCTCGTGAGCCTCACGCGCGAGTTCCTGCCCGACCTCGTGCGCGACGGGCGCGGCGCGCTCGTGAACATCGCGAGCACCGCTGCCTACCAGCCGTGCCCGAACATGGCGGTCTACGGCGCCACCAAGGCGTTCGTGTTGAGCCTCACCGAGGCGCTCGCCTACGAGACGCGAGCGTCGGGACTCGGCGTGCTCGCGCTCAGTCCGGGGGCCACGGCGACCGAGTTCTTCGAGGTCGTCGGCTCGGCGGATGCCGCGGTCGGCCGGTTCCAGACGCCCGACGCGGTGGTGCGGCTCGCGCTGCGCAGACTCGACCGCATGCGCATGCCGTTGAGCGTGGTCTCGGGTGTCGGCAACGCCGTGAACGCGACGCTCGCCCGGTTCATCCCGCGTCGCCTGGCGGTCTCGGTCTCGGGCCGCGTGCTGCGCTGAGGTGCACCGGCCAGCGCCCCGCCGGCGCGCTGCCGGCGCGCTGCCGGCGCGCCGCCGCGCGGTCGCCCTCACTCGGGGCGGTTGCCCGCCGCGCCGTTGATCGTGAACGGCGTGGTCACGCCGTCGTACATGACGTGGGCGACGAGCCCGTCGACCGCGTGGGGGAGCGTGTGGCAGTGGTCGCTCCAGATGCCCGGATTGTCGGCGACGAATGCGATGTCGTAGCGCTCGCCGGGGTGCACGTCGAGCGAGTCGACGACCCACGGGCTGCCGGTCGCGGCGACCCCGTCGCGCGCGAGCACGACGACGTGGTGGCCGTGCAGGTGCATGGGGTGCACGTCGCCCGAATCGTTCCGGAGATGCATGACGACGACATCGCCCTCGCGCACATGGAACATGGGCATGTCGGGAAACATGCGGCCGTTGACGGTCCAGAAGTTCCCGGGACGGCCGTCGATGATGCCGAATCGGCGGGCGATCACGTAGTCGAACGACCTGTCGGGTGCGGCCGGGTCGAAGTCGAGGGGTGCGGCAGCGCCGTAGGCGAGCAGATCGAGAGTATCGGCGGGCTGTGGGGCGTCTGCGGCATCGGTGGCGGCCTCGGTGGCCGGGTCCACATCGCCGATCAGGATGCTCCGGGCGCCGCCCACGTGCAGTCGGGCGGCACCGTGGGGCGGCGCCTGCACCGAGACATCCGCCCGCCCGCCGGCCGGGATGAGCACCCGCTGATCCGTGACCGGCGTGGGCGAGGTCACCTCGTGACCGTCGGTCGCGACGACGGTGAACGGGGCCGCCGACCACACCGATGCCGTGCCCTGGTCCGTGTTGACCACGCGGACGCGCACGCGTTCGCCCGGCGCGACGGCGACGCGCTCGTCGCCGGCGCGCCCGTTGAGGGTGTGCTGCCCGCCGTAGACGTGCAGCAAGGCGGTGACCTCGGGGCTGCCGGCCGGAGCATCCGCTGAACCTGGAGCCGGCGAACGCGGCTCGATGACCACCGCGCCCAGCAGTCCACCGACCACCTGCTCGTGCGAGACCTGGTGCGAGTGGTACCAGTACGTGCCGGCGTCGTCGGCGACGAAGCGGTACGTGAAGCGCCCGCCGACGGGCACGACGTCTTGGGTGATGCCCGCGACGCCGTCTGCGGCGTTCGGCACGTCCATGCCGTGCCAGTGCAGGGTTGCGCCGGCGGCGACTGTCGCGTTCACGAACTCGACCTCGACGAGGTCGCCCTGTCTGGCGCGGATCTCGGGGCCTGGCGAGGTGCCGTTCACGGTGTACCCCTCGACCGGGTGCCCGCCGGGCACGTCGACGGTGCCCTGCCGGGCGACGAGCTCGACGTGCACGTCGGCGGGGCGATCGGCCGGCGCGGCGAGGTCGGTCACGCTGGTCTGGGGTGCGGTCGCGCTCGCGACGGATGCTCCGGGTGCACCTGCATCGCTCGCGGGATCGTGACCGGCATGGCCGGCATGGCCGGCATGCGCCGCAGGCCCGGGTGCCAGGTCCATGACCGAGTACTCGCCGACGAGCGTCGAGCTCCAGGCGATCGCGCCGACGCCGAGCGCGGTCGCGACGGCGACGGCGGCGGCGACGCGGCGGACGAGTTCGCTCCGGCGGGGGCCGGCGTCCGACGGCTCGCCGCCGCTGGGGCGTTCGGTCGCGGGTGCAGCGGATGCATCGGGCTTCGACGCCTGGTGCGAAGGATGCGGTGCAGGGACGTCCCTGGCTGCGTCGGGCTCGAGGTCGGCGACCGAACGGCGCCACGCCCACCCGCCGTCGGGGACGGGTTGCAGCAGCTCAGGCAGCAGCGACATCTGACGACGCTCCTGACCTGACCGCGGCGTCCGCGCTCGCCGCATCCGGTCGCGCCGTGCGCGGGGGGCGCATGCGGAGGGCGGCGATCGACGCGGTGCCGACGACCGCGACCGCATTGGCGCCGTGGATGAGGCCGAGGTACGGGACGTCCGTCAGCGAGAAGCCGAGCGTGACCTGGAGCAGGACGACCGCGAGCACGATCGCCGCCCACAGGCGCGCTCCGCGCGCCCGCACGAGGAACGACACGACCAGCAGTGCAACGGCGATCATCGGGATGGCGACGCCGCCGACGAGGCCGTGGATCCAGAAGCCGAGCTCGCCGCGCCCGGCGGATCCACCGCTCTCGACGAGCGCCTTGTCGACGACGCCGCCCTCCTGGACGCGGTTCAGGACGCCGCCGAACGCGAAGGCGATCGCGGCGGCCTGGACGACGACGCCCCCGGCGACGCTCCAGGCGAGAACGGTGTAGACCCTGCGCATGATGCCTGCTCCTCGGGCGAGACGGATGGGATGCAGGTGCCACGATCCCCGTCCGGCACGGCCGCCGGAACGCGGCGAACCCGCAATCGACCTGCGGGCAGGTGCACGCTCGATGGAGGACAGCCGCTAAGGGGTGGTGCGGATGACCCCCTCCCGCAGGCGGCCGTGCAGGAGGACCATGGAAGCGTGGACCGCAGGTGGATCTGCCTCGCGACGCTCGGCCCCATCGGGGTCGCCGCACTGGGCTACATCGTCGTCGTCCGCGGATTCGTCGCAGCGGACGCGGACCACGGGCTCGCGTGGCCGCTGCTCGGCGCGTTGCCGCTGTTCGTGCTCGGGATGTGGCTGCTCACGGTGTCGTCGTCGCGCACGGCGGTGTTTGTCGCGCTCGCCTCGACCTCTTTGCTCGTGGGTTCGGCGTACGAGACGCTCATGGTCTGGAACCCGTGGATCGCACAGGAGGAGTGGTTCCCCCTGCTCAACGCGGTCGGCCTGACGGCAGACGGGGTTGCGACGGCGGCATTCCTCTCCGTGTTCGCGACCTTCCCCGACGGTGCGCTCGAGCGTCGGTGGCAGCGGATCGCGGTGTGGCTGCTGTGGGTGCCCGCGCTCGCGGGAGTGCTGACCCTGCTGACGACCCCGTTCGTGGTCGTGTCGCCATACGTCGGCTTCAGCGGCGCCGGAATCGCGAACCCGTTCGCGGTGCCGTGGCTCGAATGGGCCGCGCAGCCGGTGGGTCTGCTCGTCGTGCAGGCGTGGCCGGCCGTGGCCATCGGGCTCACCATCCTCGTGTCGCGGGCGCTGTTCGGCTCGGTCGACGTGCGCCGTCGAACCCGGGTCATGGCGTTGACCGTCGCGTCCGCCGTCGTCGCGTTCGTGCTCTGGGCGATCGCGCCGACGCTGCCCGGCCTCGAGCTGCTCGTCTACGGGTCGCTCATCGCGCTGCCCGTCGCGGCGATCCACGGGATTCTCCGCTACGGCGCCTTCGACATCGCACCGGACGACCGGGGGCGCACGGTCGCCCGCTCGTCCACGCTGCTCATCACCGTGTTCTACGCGATCGCGGTGGCGACCCCAGCCCTGCTGCTCTCCGACGTGCTCGACGTCGTGCCGGCGGTGTTGGTCACCGTCGTGGTCGCGGTGGTGCTGCTGCCGGCGCGGGCGTGGGCGGAGCGGGCGATCCGCCGGGTGCTCTACGGCGACCGCGAACGCCAGTTCAGCATGCTCAGCGCGCTCGGGTCGCAGCTCGAGCAGTCGGTCGAGCCCGCCGTGCTGCTCGACCGGCTCGCGGCCGCGGTGCGCGACGGCTTGGACGCCTCGTGGGTGCGGATCCGGCTCATGGACGCCGACGGGCTGCTCGACCAGACCTCGGCGGGGCTGGCCGGCGAGCTGCCGGTCGACGCGGCGCCTGACCCGGCGCCTGAACCGGTCGAGGCATCCGCCCTGGTGCTCGGTGACGAGACGCTGGGACGCATCGAGGTCGGGCCGCGGCGGCGCGGCGAGTACGGCGACGCCGAGCGCGCGGTGCTGCGGACCGTCGCGGGGCAGTCCGCAGCCTGGGTCGCGAACGTGCGCCTCACCGCGCAGCTCGCCGAGCAGCTGGACGAGCTGACGGCCTCGCGCGAACGACTGGTCGCCGCGCAGGACGACGAACGGCGGCGGCTCGAGCGCGACCTGCACGACGGCATCCAGCAGAACGTCGTCGCGCTGATCGCGGGCCTGCGGCTCGCGCGCAACCGCCTCGAGCGCGGCGAGCTGATCTCGGCGGAGCTCGCCGAGCTGCAGGACCAGGCGCGGGAGACGCTGACGGACCTTCGGGAGCTGGCCCGTGGCATCCACCCGCCGGTGCTGAGCGACAACGGGCTCGTGGCCGCCGTCGAGTCGGGCGTCGCGCGCTACCCGATCCCGCTCGAGGTGGCCGCGGATGCGCGCGTGCGCGCCGAGCGCTACCCGGACGAGGTGGAGACGACCGCCTACTACGTGGTGCGCGAGGCGCTCGCGAACACCGCGAAGCACGCGGGCGCGACGCACGCGGCGGTCGAGCTCATGCGGCGCGATGGGCATCTCGTGGTCTCCATTCGCGATGACGGACGGGGGGTCGGCGTCGACCTCGCCGCCGCGCGGGTCGCGCACGGCGGTCTGGCGAACATCCGCGACCGGGTGGCCGCGTTGAAGGGAACGGTAACCGTCGTGCGAGCCGAGCCGACGGGGACGTCGGTGATTGTGGATATCCCGCTGGTGTCGGCGACCGATGGAGGAATGGAGTCGCGCCCGAGTGGATGACCCCGTGTTGCGCGTCGTCATCGCCGAGGACAACTACCTCGTGCGCGAGGGGTTGCGACGCCTGCTCGAGGACTCGGGGGAGGTCGACGTCGTCGCCTCCGTGGGCACCGCGACCGAGCTGCTCGACGCGGTGCGGCGGCTCGTGCCCGACGCGGTGCTGACCGATATCCGGATGCCGCCCGGCCACCACATGGAGGGCATCGAGGCGGCACACGCGATCCGGGCCGGGTCGTCGTCGACCGGGGTCGTCGTGCTGTCCCAGCACGCCGACGAGAGCTACGCGCTGGCGCTGTTCAACGACGGGTCGGCTGGCCTCGGGTATTTGCTCAAGGATCGGATCGGCGATCTCGAAGACCTCGTGCACGCGCTGCGCGAGGTGCGCGCGGGCGGGTCGGTGATCGATCCGGCGATCGTGGACACGCTCGTGCGCCGGCGAAGCGCGTCGGGCGGGGCGAGCCCGCTCGCCGGTCTCTCGCCGCGCGAGCTCGACGTGCTGCGCGAGATGGCCGCGGGCAAGACGAACGCGGGCATCGAGGCGGCGCTGTTCCTCTCGGCGTCGACCGTGGAGAAGCACGTGAACGCGATCTTCACCAAGCTGCGCCTGCCGGAGAGCGGGGTGCACCGGCGAGTGGCCGCGGTGCTGGCGTTCCTGCGGAGCTCGAGCGGATCGCACGGCTCGAGCGGATCCGCATAGAATGTGCACAGGCATGCGAAGCGAATGTGCACAGGCATGCGAAGCCTGCATGCTAACATACCGAAATGCTCAGCGATCGGACGACGGTGACCGAACAGCAACGCCGCGCGCACGCCGCGCTCCTGAACTCGTCGGCGGAGTCGCGTGAGCGAACCCCGAGCGCCGACCGTCCGACGGCGGCCGAGGAGCGGCGCCGCGTGATCGAAGGTCTCCGGCGTCGGTGGGCCCACCTGCAGATGCAGCGGTTGACCGAAGCCGGCTGACCCGAGCCCGCTGAACCAGCGCCCGCCCCCGGGTATGTCGGTGGCCGCCTCTACGCTGCGGGGGTGATCACCGATCGGGACCTCGCCCGCTGGCGGCTGCAGTCGCAGCTGCTCGCCGCGCCGACCGGCGATGCCGAACACGTGGTGCAAAGCCTCCTCGCCGTCCAAGCCGAGAACCCGTCGCAGTCGGCATGGGCGGTGGCGACGCGCACCGCGTCCGCTCACCAGGACGATCTGGCAGCCGCGCTCGCGCGAGGAAGCGTGCTGCGCACGCACGTGCTGCGCTCGACGTGGCACTACGTGCCCGCCGACGACGTGCGATGGCTGCAAGAGGTCACCTCACCACGGGTGCTGCGCGTCTACGAACAGCAGTTGCGGCCGCTCGGTGACCGGGTCACCGCGCTCGCCGACACGGTCGAGGCGGCGTTGGCCGAGGCATCCGGACCCGCCCTGACGCGCCAGGAGCTCGCCGCCGCGCTCGCCGAGCGAGGCGAACCCCTCACCGGGCAGCCGCTCGGTCTGCTGATGGCCTGGCTCGAGGTGCACAACCGGGTCACGAGCGGCGCGCCTCGCGACGGCGAGCACACCTACGTGCTGTTCGACGAACGCGTGCCGGCCCCCCGGCGACTCGACCGTGACGAGGGGCTCGCCGAACTCGCGCTGCGGTACTTCACGTCGCACGGGCCGGCGACCGAGCGGGACCTCATGTACTGGGCGACCCTCATCGTGACCGACGTGCGGCGTGGCATCGCGGCGGCGGGCGACCGGCTCGAGTCGTTCGAGCACGACGGGCGCACCTTCTGGCACGCCGCCGGCGAAGCGCCGGCTTCCGGAGAACGCGGCGCCGCGGCGCCGTCCGCACACCTGCTGCAGGTGCTCGACGAGATGTACCGCGGCTATCAGGATTCGCGCTGGGTGCTCGATGCCGACGGTCTCGTGCCGCGGGGGCGTGAGGCGGCGATCGGCATGGCGCTGGTCGACGGTCAGCTGCTCGCCGGAATGCGGCGCACAGTCACCCCGACGGCGGTCACGTTCATGCTGCATCCGCATCGCACGCTGAGTGCGCGCGAACGCTCGGCGATCCAGGATGCCGCGGCGCGGTACGCCGCCTACCTGGGCCTCGAGCCGAAAGTCCGGATCCCCGTCGACTAGCTGGCACTGCCGTGAATATCTACTTGTGTGTATATACATCGAAGTGTATTCTCAGGGTATGACTCCATACACCCCGTCCTCGCCGACGCGGATCCGACGCGCACCGGCCCGAGTGGCCGTGCTCGGCGGGGCGCTCTTCGCGGTGCTGTTCGTCGTCGCGCACCTCGTCCAACCGGAGGTCGATCCGTCGTGGCAGCCGCCGAGCGAGCTCGCGCTCGGCACAGCCGGTTGGGTGATGATCGCCGCGTTTCTCGCGCTCGGTATCGGCTGCGCCGCCCTCTGCGTCGTGCTCGCGAACCAGGTCACCACGTGGCCCGGCCGCATCGGCGTCATCGCGGTCGCGATCGCCGCGGTCGGCTGCCTCATCGGCGGAGCCTTCACCGCCGATCCCGTGACCACCCCGCCGGGCGAGGCGACGCTCACGGGCGCGATCCATTCGCTCGGTCCGGTGCTGCTGGACGGCATTCCGGTGGCTGCTGTGCTGCTCGCGATCTCGCTTCCGAGGCACAGTGCGCATTGGCGTCGGGCTCGCCCTGTCCTCATCGCCGGTGCGGCGTGCACCGTCGGTGCCGCACTATTGCTGACCGTGAGCATGGGCGTCTTCATGTCGGAGACCGGACAGCTCGGGCCGGACGTGCCGATCGGGTGGCAGGGGCGCTTCCTGCTCCTCGCCGTCGCCGCGTGGGTCGTGACGGTCGCGGGGCTCGCGCTCAGTATCCACCGCCGCGCCCGCGCGGGAGCAGCGGGGGCTGCCGAGGTATCCGCTCGCTCGACGCTCGCGACCGGAGCGAGCCGGTGAGCGCCGCGCTGCTCGCCCCAGAGGTGTTCGCGGCGCTCGCCGAGCCCAACCGGTTGCGCATCGTCGAGCTGCTACGCGACGGCGCCCGGCCCGTCGGTGAGATCGCCGAGCGGCTTTCGCTGCTGCAGCCGCAGACCTCGCGCCATCTGCGGATCCTCTCCGAGGCAGGCCTGGTCCGAGCCGACCGCCAGGCCCAGTCACGGGTCTACCACCTGCTGCCGACGCCGTTCCGCTCGCTCGAGGCCTGGCTCGGCACCTTCGCGCAGGTCTGGGAGACACGCACTGATCGGCTCGATTCGTATCTGTCCGACCTCGAGGCGCATGAGCGACTCGACGCACCCCAAGGAGACCGGGAATGACCGTCAGCGTCACGAAAGATTTCGCAGGTAATCGGCTCATCGTCGAGCGCTCATACCTGGCATCCGCCGACCTGGTCTGGGCCTGCTGGACACAGGCTGCGCATCTACGGCAATGGTGGGGTCCGCACGGATGGCTCGTCGACATCTTCGAGCTCGACCTGCGCCCCGGCGGGGCCTGGCGATACCGGCTGCGCCCCGAGGCCGAGCACGAGCTCGCCGACGAACAGTGGGGCCGCGCGGTCTACCGCGTCGTCGAGGCGCCAGGCCGGCTCGAGTTCGACGATGGCTTCGCGGATGCCTCGGGCACGGTGATCGAGGGCAGCGAGATGCCGACCGCCGTGCAGATCGTGCGATCGGGCGACCATACCTCGGTCACCATCACGGTCACCTTCGCCGCCGCGGACCATCTCGAGCGGGCCGAGGCGATCGGCATGGTCGAGGGGTTCAGCGATGCGCTCGAACGGCTCGGCGGTGAGCTCTCGCTCGCGGGCGCCGGGCATGCACGGGTCGACGAGATGACGAATGACTCGGAACGGAGTAGATCATGACGCGCACGGATGTCACGACGGCTCGCGCCGGTGGCACGGTCGTCTCGGCCGATGGCACCACGATCGCGTACGAGCGATCGGGCCGCGGTCCCGTCGTGGTGCTCGTCGCGCAGGCGCTGTCCGATCGGAAGGATCTGCGCAAGCTGGCCGAGCTGCTCGCGGCGTCGCACACGGTGGTGAACTACGACCGGCGCGGGCGTGGGGACAGCACCGACGCGGGAGAGTGGGCGATCGCCCGCGAGGTCGACGACATCGAAGCGCTCATCGACGCGCACGGCGGATCCGCTGCGCTCTTCGGAGCGTCCTCGGGGGCGGTGCTCGCGCTCGACGCGGCGGCCGCCTTGCCGTCCAAGGTGGCCAGGGTGGCCGCCTTCGAGGCGCCCGTGATCGTCGACGACTCGCGGCCGCCGGTGCCAGGGGGGCTCGCGGATCGGCTCGCCGCGCTCGTGGACGAGGGGCGTGGATCGCGAGCGGTGACCGAGTTCAACCGGGTCGCCCTGGGTGCGCCGGCCTTCATGGTGGCCTCGATGCGACTCATGGTCCCGGTCTGGCGGGCGATGGTCGGGATGGCCGCGACCACCGTGTACGACGTGCGGCTGTGCGCGGGTCTGCAGGACGGGAGGGCGCTTCCGGCAGATCGCTGGACGAGGCTGGAGGTGCCCGCGCTGGTGCTGGTCGGTGGAAAGGGCGAAGCCTTCATGCAGACCGGGAGTGCGGCCCTCGCAGAGCTGCTCGACGCGAGGCGCGAGGTGATTCCAGGGGCGCACCACGGTACGCCGATGATGAGGCCGGCCGTGCTCATGCCCGAGCTGGCGCGATTCTTCGGCGACCGGTGAGGCTGCGGCCGGTGGTGCTCGTCGGTGCGGACGATGGTCTGCTGTGCAGGGATGGTTGATCCGGGCGAGAATGGGAGCGACGTTGACGGGCCGACCTGGGTGAGCTGATGACGGATACGACGAAGAACGACACGTCCACGGTGCCGGCGACGACCGCGAGCCTGCCGGTCGTCCACGATCACAAGCACGCCGCGATCGGCTGCCCCGAGTGTTTCGAAGAGCTGCAGCTGCACCGCGACTGGTGGAAGGCCCGGCCAGAGGGGTCACGGCTCGTCGGTATCGTCGTGGCGCGCGACGACATGCCGTCGGTGGTCGAGCAGCGCAACGATCTGGCGCGGTTCGGCGTGGCGATCCTCGACTTCAAGCACCCGGCGCCCGAGGTCGAGCTGACCTGGGAGCAGCGGCTGGGCCGGCTGTTCGACTCGCTGCAGGCCGGCGACGTGCTGGTCGTCGCGAACGAGCGCGCGCTCGGCCGGAAGCCCGACGAGATCGCGCGCACGATCCGGGTGCTGCGGCAGCACAACCTCGTCGTCAAGGTGCTGAACCACGGGGCGAAGCACCTGGAGGACGCGCACCTCTGATGCGGGCTGCGCCGGCAGGACACCACGCGGATGTCTCGGGCTGAGGTCCGGCGCTTCCGCGTCGCGCGCCCAGACGGCGCGGAGCTCGCGGCGGAGGTGATCGGCTCGCCGCGGCATCCGGTCGTGCTGCTCGTCGCCGGTGGCGACTGCGCGATGGACTGGTGGCGGCCCGAGTTCTGCGAGGCGATCGCGGCGCACGGGCTGCGGGTGATCCGGTATGACCAGCGCGGCACGGGGGAGACGGCGCTCGGGCCGCCCGAGCGCCGCCGGGCGGGTGCGCAGGTCGCCGTCGACGACGCGCTCGCGCTGCTCGACGCGGTCGATGCGCCAGCCGGGCACTGGGTGGGGTTCTCGGCCGGCGGATGGATCGCACAGCTCGCGGCGCTCGACCATCCGGCACGCGTGCGCGCACTCACGCTCGTCTCGACGACGCCGGCCTGGTTCGGCGGCGGCGACGCCGACCTGCCCGAGCCGTCGCCCCGATTGCAGGCGCGGTGGGCGAGCCCGGTTGCCGACCCCGATTGGAACGACCCCGACGCGATCGTCGAGTACCGCGTGGCGACCGATCGCGACTATGCCGGCGACGAGTTCGACGAGGCGCACGACCGGGCGATCTGGGCCGACACCGTGCGCCGCACGCCCGTGCCGCCTGACGGCGACCTCGCCGCGTTCGACGATCCGCCCCGCTGGCGTGAGCGGCTCGCGGAGATCCGCGTACCGACCACGGTGCTGCATGGCACCTCTGACCCGATGTTCCCGATCGGCAACGGTGAGGCGCTCGCGCGCGACATCCCCGGGGCGCGGTTCGTGCCCCTCCCCGGCATCGGTCACGAGCTGCCGCCGCCCGCGTGGTCTCCGGTGATCGACGCGGTCGTCAGCGAGCGCTCGTAGGCGACTCGGGCATGCGCGAGTACCACTCGACGACGTTGCCGCCGTCGAAGGTGCGTACCGCGTCGAGCGCGAACCGTCGCGGCGAGAACTCAGGGCCGAAGGCCGAGAGGCCGGCGCCCGCGACGACCGGATAGCGCTTGATGACGAGCTCGTCGATCTCGTCGATGAGCTGCCCCGCGAGACGGCCGCCACCCGCGAGGTAGATGCCGAGCGGCGAGTCTTCGGCCTTCAGGGCGCGGACGGTGTCGAGCGGGGCACCCGTCACCATCGTGACCGCCGGATCGAGCTGCTCGAGGCTGCGCGATACGACGTACTGGCGCAGGTGCGCGTACGGCGAGGTGACGCCGAGCTGCAGGGCCGGGTCGTACGTGCGGCGGCCCATGATGATCGTGTCGAAGCGCGTGAGCGGAGCATCCGCGATGCCGAGCTGCTCGCGCCCGTGCGTCGGGACCGCGTCGCCGTAGTCGCCCGCCATCCACGCACGATAGTCGTCGGAGCCGGGGTAGAAGTCGACCTCGTCGTCGGGGCCCGCGATGAACCCGTCGATCGAGAGGGAGATGTAGTAGGTGAGCGTTCGCATATGGCAACCACTATAACTATAGTTGTTACGAGGTCAAGGGGTCCGCGAACAGGAGGCATCCGGGATGGTCAAGAATGCGGAGCGACGACGCGCGCTGCTCGAAGCGGCCGTCGACGTGCTCGCGGGGCAGGGCGCCCGCGGGCTCACGTTCGGCGCGGTGGACCGGGCGGCGGGCGTGCCGGCGGGCACCGCGTCGAACTACTTCGCGTCGCGCGATCAGCTCGTCGACGAGCTCGCGGCGCACGTGTTCGAGCGACTCACACCCGACCCCGAGGCATCCGCCCGCCGCATGGCGGCCGAGCCGAACCGCGCGACCGAACGCGACCTCATGATCTGGCTCGTCGAGCGTGCGCAGGCCGACCGCGCCGCGCACCTCGCGCTGTTCGAGCTGCGGCTCGAGGCGACGCGCAACCCGCGGCTCGCGCCAGCGGTCACGCGCCACTTCGCGGGGAATCTCGCGATCGCGACGTCGGATCATGTCGACGGCGGATTCCCCGGCGATCGTTCGACGGTCCTGGTGCTGTATCTCGCCATGACGGGGCTGCTGCTCGAGCACCTGACGCTGCCGCAGCTCCTCGGTGACGACGAGGTCGAGGCGGTCGTCGACCAGATCGTGACCGCGGTCGTGCCCGAGTAGCCGCGAGGTCGATCAGGAATCGAGAAGCGCGGCCGCGGCGCCATTCCTAATGTGGAGGCACATCGTGCAGATCGCACGGTGAGAAGGGATGTCAGTGACGAAGGCAAGCACGTCCAAGCGGTCGGGATTCTCGGAGCAGGAACGCGCGGCCATGAAGGAGCGCGCCGCCGAGCTCAAGACTGAGGTGGGGCGAGGTCGGGGCGCGGACAGGGCAGCGGCCGAGGAGGCCGACGTGCTGGCGAAGATCGCCGGTATGCCCGAGTCGGATCGGGTCATGGCCGAGCGTGTGCACGCGATCGTGGCGAAGGCCGCTCCCGAGCTGTCGCCGAAGCTGTACTACGGCCAGCCCGGGTATGCACGGAAGGGCAAGGTCGTGTGCTTCTTCCGCAGCGGGCAGCAGGACAAGGAGCGCTACTCGACGTTCGGGTTCAGCGTGCAGGCGCAGCTCGATGACGACAGCGGGTTCTGGCCGACCGCGTACGCGCTGGTCGAACCGACCGAGGCGGCATGGCAGCAGCTCGAAAAGGCGGTCGAGCGGGCGGTAGCGTCGTGACCGCCACCGACGAGGTCACGGCGGCGCTCGCGCTCGCCTCCGTGTCGCTCGGGGCGTCCGACATCGGCGAGGCGCGCGAGTTCTACGCGAGCGCGATGCGGCCGGCCGAGACCGAGGAGGGCGACGCCGTCGCACTCGATCTGCACGGCACCGCCCGCGTACGGCTCGCGTCGTCGAGTGCGCTCGCGGCTGAGGCCGGTGTGCCGGTGACGACCGTGGGCTTCCGGGGGTATGTGCTGACGTACATCCTCGGTCGGCCGGCGGAAGTGAGGACGGTGATGGAACTCGCCGCGAGCGCCGGTGCGGCGACGGTCAAGCCGGCCAGGAAGGCGCTGTTCGGCTCGTTCTCGGGCGCGCTGCGCGCACCGGACGGCTCGATCTGGAAGCTCGCGTCGAGCACGAACGCGGACACGGGCCGCGCCGCGGCCGGCCCGCGCCCGAGCGAGACCACGCTCATCCTCGGCGTGGCCGACCCGGTCGCATCCAAGCGGTTCTACGAGGCGCTGGGCCTCACGACCGATCGCGACTATGGGAGGAAGTACCTCGACTTCCACCCGGCGGCGGGCGCCCCTCGGCTCTGCCTCATGGAACGGGCCGTGCTGGCGAAGGATACCGGCGTCGACCCCGAGGGCAGCGGCTTCTCCAGGATGGTGCTCACGGCGAGGGTCGCCTCGCCCGAGGCGGTGGATGCGGCGCTGGCCGCCGCTGTGGCGGCGGGCGGGCGGATCACGGTCGCTGGGGCGCAGGCCGACCGCGGGTACGTCGGCCACTTCGCTGACCCTGACGGGTTCGTCTGGGCCGTGGTCGCCGGCTGAGTCGCGCGCAACCCCCGCGGATTGCCTAACTCGGTTAGATATCTTCGGGGTATGACGACGGCGGTAGTGCTCTTCACCCGAGACCTGCGTGTACACGACAACCCGACCCTTCGAGCGGCGATGGATCGAGCCGACCGCGTCGTGCCGTTGTTCGTGCTTGATCGGCGGATCCTCGACAGCGACTACTTCCGGCCGAATCGTGCGGCGTTCCTCGCGGACAGCCTCGCCGACCTGCACGACGCGCTGAGCGAGCGGGGCGCGAAGCTGCTGGTTCGCCGCGGGCGGCTCACGGACGAGGTCGTGCGCGTGGCGCGCGAGAGCTCGGCCGACGCCGTCGTCATGTCAGGTGACGTGAGCGGCTACGCGCAGCGGCGGGAAGCGGCGTTGCGCGAGGCCCTGGAGGCGCAGGGCGTCGAGCTGCAGGTGTGCCGCGAGACGAACTTCGTCGTACCGGCGGGTGCGATCACGCCGGACGGCGGGGATCACATGCGGGTGTTCACGCCCTACTTCCGGCGCTGGGAGGACCGGCCCGTGCGCGACGTGCTCGGGGCACCGCGGACGCTCGAGGCGGTCTCGCTGAAGTCGGCCGCCGACGATGCAATCGCCGGCCTCCGGCTCGGTACGACCTCGCCGAAGCTGGCCCGCGGCGGTGAGCAGGAGGGCCGGCGCCGGATGCGCGAGTGGGTGCGCGAGGGGATCGACGCGTATGAGGACGGCCACGACGACCTCGCCGGCGACCAGACCTCGCGGCTCTCGCCCTACCTGCATTTCGGATGCCTCTCACCGGTCGAGCTCGTGCAGCTGGCGCGTGAGCGGGGCGGGCCAGGCGCCGAGGCCTTCGTCAGGCAGGTCGCGTGGCGCGACTTCCACGCGCAGGTGCTCGCGGCCCGCCCGGATGCCGTGCGGGCCGACTATCGACCCCGCGGCGATCGGTGGCAGCGCGACGACGACGGGCTCGAGGCCTGGCGAGCGGGGCGGACCGGGTTCCCGATCGTCGACGCCGGGATGCGGCAGCTGGCCGAAGAGGGCTGGATGCACAATCGGGCGCGCCTGATCGTGGCGCACTTCCTCACCAAGACGCTCTATCTCGACTGGCGGCTCGGCGCCGCGCACTTCATCGACCTGCTCGTCGATGGCGACGTCGCGAACAACACGATGAACTGGCAGTGGGTCGCGGGCACCGGCACCGACACGCGTCCGAACCGGATGTACAACATGACGCTGCAGGCGCAGCGTCACGACCCGTCGGGGGACTATGTGCGCCGCTACGTGCCCGAGCTGCGCGGGGTCGCGGGCGGCGCGGTGCACGAGCCGTGGAAACTGCCCGAGGACGAGCGGGCGACGTTGGACTATCCGGAGCGGATCGTGGACCCCGACTTCGCTCGCGAGCGGTTCCGCCGGGCGCGCGGGAAGTAGCGCTCAGCCGCCGATCGGCGTCACCGTGAGGTCGACGCTGCCGAACAGGAACGGCAAGACGACCGTGCCGCCTTCGGTGACGCTCTCGAGCGGGATCGCGAAGAACCAGACGTAGCCGATGAGCACCGATGCGCCCGCGATCGCGAAGATGAGGATCGCCGCCCGGTCGAGGATGCGGGCCGCGGTGCGCTGGTCGCTCGCCCGCTTCAGCACCCGCGTGATCGCGAGCACGACGATGAGCGCGATGGCGGCGAACACCCACCAACTCGGCCCGAGCGTGAGGTTGGCGCACATCGGAACGGTGTCGGTGGGCTGACCGTTCGCGTCGAGGTATCCGCCGTCGCCGGTGACGCCGCCGGGGCAGCCGCCCCGGCTCGCGGTCATGACCAGGTTGTAGAGGAACGCGGTGACCAGTGCGGCGACGATAAGCCTGCGCGTGCGCAGCAGGGTGGACGCGCCCGGGAGCGTCGACATCTCGGCGGTCGGTGCGCGATCGATGGTCTCGGGCATGCGGCTCCTGCGTCGTCGGTACCGGGCCATGGTTCCAGCGGATGGCTCGGGGATCAAGGGGTGGCGGCGAAGAGTGGATTCGGCCGCTCCTGCACACGCACAGCCTCAACAGATCCCTCCACAGATCCACCGGGACTGAGCTGCCCGACCTCCGCCGTGCTTCAGTGTGAAGGGTATGCGGGTCGGGTACGCGAGTCACAGCGTTCGGTCTCGACGCGAACTCGCACATGTGATGTATTATTACATCATGCTTCGAACCCAGATCTCTCTCACCGACGAAGAGCGCCAGCTCCTCGATGAAGAGGTCAAGCGGACGGGAAGATCGATGTCGTCACTCATCCGTGATGCTGTCACGAAGGTGTACGGACCGCGGCGTGACCTCGAAGCCGATCTTCGCGCGATAGACGAGGCTGCAGGCGCGTGGCGAGACCGGGACGAAGACGGTGAAGCATACGTCGAACGCCTGCGTTCGGGCCGACGGCTCGATGAGGTCCTCGGCCGATGACCGTCGTCGTCGATACATCCCTCGTCATCGATGCCCTCCGTGGGAACGTCGGCGCGCTCGGACTGATACGTGCCTGGCGCGAACAGGATGTCCTGCGAGCGTCTGAGATCACGAAGCTTGAAGTGCTGGCGGGCATGCGCCCCAGAGAAGAGCGTGTGACCCTGAACCTTCTCGGCGTGATCACCTGGCACCCGATCGATGATGAGATCGCTGAAGTCGCCGGCGAGCTCGGCCGTCGCTGGCTCCCCGGCAACCGCAGCATCGATGCCGCTGATCTCGCCATCGCTGCAACCGCGCTCACGCTCGACGCGGAAATCATGACGCTTAACCTCAAGCACTTCCCGATGTTCGTCGGACTCAAGCGGCCGTACTGATCGACGTCGACGACGAATCGGGAGGTGACGTCACCGCGCCGAGGCGCGGGCTGAGCTGTTCGGGTGACGCGTCGAGCATCAAAGGGCGTCGAGCGGATTCCCGTGGATCACATTCACCTGCCGCCGTAGTCTGCTGGCATGCGTGACGTGATCGTCGTCGGCGGCGGGCCGACCGGCATGATGCTCGCGAGCGAGCTGCGGCTGCACGACGTGGATGTGCTGGTGCTGGAGCGGGAGGGCGAGCCGAGTCCGTTGGTGCGTTCGCTCGGGTTGCAGCCCCGGAGCATCGAGATCATGGACCAGCGTGGGCTGCTGGAGCGGTTCTTGGCCGAGGGGCGGCAGTATCCCGGCGGGGTGCGGCAGTTCGCGGGGATTGAGGCGGCACCCGGGGTGACGCTGGATTCAGCGCACGCGTACGTGCTCGGGATTCCGCAACCGGTGACCGATCGGCTGCTCGCCGAGCGTGCGGTCGAGCTGGGGGCTGAGGTACGGCGCGGCGCCGAGGTGACCGGGGTCGAGCAGAGCGAAGACGAGGTCGCGGTCGAACTGGCCGATGGTTCGCGGGAACGCTCGCGCTGGCTGGTCGGCTGCGACGGCGGACGGAGCCTCGTTCGGCGGGCCCTCGGAATCGAGTTTCCCGGGGAGGCGGCGCAGACGGAGTGGCTGCTCGCCGAGCTCGAGGTCACGATGCCTGACGACGAGCTGGCCGCGCTCGTGGCTCAGGTGCGCGAGACGCACCGCGGCTTCGGCGTCGGGCCGGCCGGGAACGGGCTGCATCGCGCCGTCGTGCCGGCCGCGACCGTCGTCGAAGATCGCGCGACGCCGCCCACGCTGGAGGAGTTCCGCGTGCAACTGCGGGCCTACGCGGGCACGGACTTCGGCGCGCACTCGCCGCGTTGGCTGTCGCGCTTCACGGATGCCACGCGATTGGCCGAGCGCTACCGGGTCGGGCGCGTGTTTCTGGCCGGCGACGCGGCGCACGTGCATCCGCCGCTCGGCGGCCAGGGGCTCAACCTCGGTATCCAGGACGCGTTCAACCTCGGCTGGAAGCTCGCCGCCGAGGTGAACGGCTGGGCGCCCGATGGGGTGCTCGACACCTACTTCGCCGAGCGGCACCCGGTCGCTGCCGACGTGCTGAGTCTCACGCGCGCCCAGTCGGTGCTGATCGACCCCGAGCCCGGCCCGCGGGCCGTCCGGCGGCTCGTGACCGAGCTGCTGGCGTTCGAGGACGCGAGCCGCCATGTGATCGAGCGCGTCGCGGGGACGGGGATCCGGTACGACTTCGGCGGGGACGGCGCCGGCGGGAGCGGCGACGGCGGCGACCTGGTCGGGCGCCGGCTCCGAGACATCCGCTTGCGTGGTGGCGGCCGCCTCTACGAACGGATGCATCGAGGCCGGGGCCTGCTCCTCGACCAAACCGGAGCACTTTCGATCGCCGACTGGTCCGATCGCGTCGACCATGTCGTCGCTGCCAGCGACGAGCTCGACGCGTCTGCCGTGCTGCTCCGCCCCGACGGCCACGTCGCCTGGGCCGGCGACGACCAGCGCGACCTCGTCGCGCATCTGGAGCGTTGGTTCGGCGCGGCCGCGCCGAGCGCTCTTCCGCATCGCTGACGTCTGTCACACCTGCGGCGGGACCGGTGTCTTCATGTCATCGCCACCACGAGACACGGGAGCCACCATGACCACCGACGCACGTATCCCCGCGACCGAGATCACCGGCATCCTCGGCGGGGTCATGAAGACCGTGAGCAAGCGCATGCTCGGCAAGGTGCCCGACTCCGTCGGAGTCATGTGGCACAACCGCCGCGTGCTGCTCGACCTGTCGCGCATCGGGCAGAAGTCCGAGAAGTGGGATGCGCTCGACGCGAACCTCAGCAGTCTCGCGCGCATGGCGACGGCCGCGTACGTCGGCTGTAGTTTCTGCCTCGATCTGCATTACTTCCTGGCGCACAATCAGGGCCTCGACGAGGCGAAGGCGCGTGAGGTGCCGCGTTGGCGCGAGGCATCCGTCTTCTCGCCATTGGAACGCAAGGTGATGGCCTACGCGGAGGCGATGTGCCAGATGCCGCCCGCCGTCAGCGATGAGCTGTCGGCGGAGCTGCTCGACGCACTCGGCCCGGCCGCGCTGCTCGAGTTGACCGCGAAGGTCGGGCTCATGGACGCGACCGCGCGCATGAACATCGCGCTCGGCATCCATTCCGACGGGCTGTCGGATGCGTGCGGCCTGCCGCCGCTCGCGGCGCGGCCGACGGCGAGCGTATCGTCGCCGGCATGAGCGAGGACGCCTTCGTCACGCACCGCAACCTGCTGTTCACGGTCGCGTACGAGATGCTCGGCTCGGCGACGGACGCCGAGGACGTGCTGCAAGAGTCCTGGTTGCGGTGGGCGGATGTCTCGGCGGATGCCTCGCACGAGGCCATCCGCGACCCGCGCGCGTATCTCGTGCGGATCGTGACGAGGCAGTCGCTCAACCACCTGCGCACGGTGTCGCGCCGCCGCGAGGAGTACGTGGGGGAGTGGCTGCCGGAGCCGCTGCTGACCTCACCCGATGTCGCCGATGACGTGGTGCTCGCCGAGAGCCTGTCGATGGCGACGATGACGGTGCTGGAGACGTTGGGGCCGACCGAGCGCGCGGTGTTCGTGCTGCGTGAGGTGTTCGACGTGCCGTACGAGGAGATCGCGTCGGCCGTGGGGAAGTCGTTGCCGGCCGTGCGGCAGATCGCGCATCGCGCGAAGGAGCACGTCGCCGCGCGGCGGCCGCGGGTGCGCGTGGAGCGCGACGAACAGGAGGAGGTGCTCGCGAGGTTCTTGGACGCGTTCAACTCGGGGGATCTGCAGCGGCTGATGGACGTGCTCGCGCCCGACGTCGTGGCCATCGCGGATGGTGGCGGCCAGGTGCGGGGTGCGGCACGCCGGCCGATCGTCGGGGCCGAGAAGATCGTGGCGTACCTGCGCGGGTCGATCGAGAAGTACGGGGTGAAGCCGCATCTGACGCTCGCGTGGGTGAACGGGGCGCTCGGGGCGCAGCTGGATGTCGATGGGGAGTTGCTCGGGGTGGTGAGTGTGACGATCGAGGGTGGGCGGGTGACTCGGATCTACTCGGTGGCGAATCCGCAGAAGCTCGTGGGGCTTGATGGACAGACGGCCCACCTCGCGAGCCGATGATTGCGGCTCGCGTGATCGACAACTGTTCGAGGCACTCCGAAATTGCGCTTCATCGTGCCGTAAATTCGCTCTGTGCAGTATACCGATAAATATGCCCCTGACCAGCAAGAACAAAGCCGCCGCATAAATCCGACAAGTCGCTGTGGTAAAAACGTCGCGTGGACATCAGATATCCAGAGTTCGCATTCGACTCGAGTCTCACTCGCGTGATCATCGAACTCGAACGCGCGCGGACGGTCCTGGGCAAGGGGACGACGCCCCCTGTGGTGTACCGACAGTTGAAAGCGCTATCGCAGCTCCTGACAAGCATCATGTCAGCGCGGATCGAGGGCAATCGGACGTCGATTCTCGACGCGGTGTCTGGAGTGGCGAAGACCCGAGGCCCTGGTGAGTTCGACGTCGACGAGGGCGTCGAGGAGATCCTGAACATCCAGCGGGCCGTCGACTTCGTTGACGCTGCTGCGCCCTCCGAACCGATCTCGAACCTCTTCATTCGCGAGCTGCACCGGCTTACCGTCGAAGGTCTGCGCCGGGAGGGCGATCGCACGCCGGGGGCGTATCGCCTCGGTGAGGTCAGGATCGGCCAGTCGAAGCATCAGCCGCCGTGGCCGGCAGACGTGACAGATCACATGAACAGGTTGATCGACTTCGTCGCGGAACCAGTCGAACCGCAGAAACAGCTCCTGCAGACGGCGATTGCTCATCACCGCTTCCTCTGGATTCATCCGTTCGGCAACGGCAATGGCCGCGTGGCCCGCCTGCTGACATACGCGATGCTCGTCAAGCAGGGATTCTCATCGCCGACTGACTACCGCGCGATCAACCCGACGGCGGTGTTCGGCGCAGACCGCGCCGAGTACTACAACCAACTCGAGCACGCCGACTCACTGTCGAACGACGCCATCATCTCGTGGTGCACGTACCTCCTCGAGGGTCTCGCGTCCGACGTTGAAAAGCTGACCAGACTCGGCGACGCCGATTTCGTCACCGAACAGCTCCTGCTCCCCGCTGTCGAGCGCATGCAACGCTCAGGCGGTGTGACCGTCGTGGAAGCGCGAATCCTCGGCACCGCCGCCCGGAAGACGACGATCACCGCAGCTGACTTGACCGAGGTTGTCCCTGGGGTGTCGGCCAAGCGCAGCCAAGCGATCCGGCGCCTACTCGACCGCCATCTGCTCGAGCGCGATCCCGCAAACTCGCGGAAGTACCACCTCGTGTTCTCGCCGAACGACTTCACGATCCACCTGGTGCACCGCCTCGACCGCGTCGGCCTACTCCCACGGATCCTGAGGGATGCCCTCTCCTAGGATGGGTCTGCTGCTTCCGCTGCTCGGCTGCGTATTCGAACGCGGCCAACACAACAGCGACGAGAATGAGCACGAGGCTCACGAACCACAGCCAGCCCCAGCCAGGCACGAGCGTACCGAGCATTGCAATCGCTCCACCGAGCAGTGTCGCCGAGACGGTGAGCCTGCGGCGCAACGAGATCTGGTTCATTCGATGACTGTTCGTCAGGCTCTCACGAGTCGATGAGAAGGCGGACGCCGACCTTGGTGACGGTTTCGTGCGCGCTCGTAGCCAGCGCCATGAGGGCGGCAGCAATCGCGAGGGTCGCGCCCTCGATCACCTTCAGGCCGCGATGGCGGCTAATGAGTGCGTCGATTGAGGCGAACGCCCGCCCTTTCCGGGCAAGGACGAGGATGTCTACCGCGGCTCGAACGCCGCCTGGAAGTGTCTCCGGCACGCGCACTTCGATTAAGGCTCGTTCGAGTTCGGGGTCAGTGAACCACTCGTCGAGCTTGCCCATCGCGACCCCGATGACGTTGGCGACTGACGGCTCGTCAGGATCGGACGGCTCGGGCCGCACGGCCCACACCAGTGACTCGGCCAGCAGCTGCTCGCCGTCGCTGATGGCCCCGACGGCCATGAGCAGCACAACGCACGCGGCTCCCCGACGCACGCCGGTCGGCGTCGAGAGCTCGAGATTACGGCGCTCGACGGCGCGGTCGAGCGCGGCTTGGAGCGTTTCGAGATCGAGCCCTTCGGGATTGTTCAGATCGATCCCGTCGGCGGCGAGCAGAGGGGCGAGCTCGCGCATCAGCTGGTCCGCCATCCCGGGCGTGTGCACCACGCCGGCCTCCGCCATCGCGCGCGCAACTTCAGGGTCATCGAATGGGCCACGCATGCGCAAAGGCTAGCCGGTGGAACTCCAATATGCACGGCCTCGGGGTGCGCGAGCTCCCAGAAACTCGGGGCCTTTGTCGGCGCCAGTCGCTACGCTCGTTGCCAAGTGCCGGAGAGGGAGGAGCGACGGTCATGTCTATTCGTGTACCGATTGAGCCCGACGTCCTGCACTGGGCGGCGGGTCGATCCGGCCGCGATGACGCCGATTTCGAACGGCACTTTCCGGCCTGGAATGCCTGGATCAACGGGGCGAAGGCCCCCACGATGAAGCAGATCGAGGAGGTCCCGCGGTACTCCCATGTGCCGTTCGGGTTCTTCTTCCTGGCCGAGCCGCCCGCGGTTGATCTCCCGATCCCCGATTACCGGCTGGGCGCGGACGGGCGCGCTGACGTGCCGAGTCAGGAGCTGCTCGATGTGATCGAGGCGTGCCAGATCCGACAGGCCTGGTATCGGGACTACGCACTCGCAAACGAGGTCGGTCCTGCCGGGGTCACTCGGATCGACGCCGACACCGACGTGATGACGGCGGCGCAACTCATCACGCGAGATCTCGGATTCGACGTCGCAGCCCGCCGGAGCATGACTCGGGAAGATGCGCGGAATCATCTGCGCCACGCGTTCGAGCGTTTGGGTGGCATTGCCGTCTTCACCAGCATGGTGGGCAATGACAACCACCGCGCTCTGAGTCGAATCGACAGCAAGGCACGTAGCGCTACTTAGCGACTGAGCCGGATTCGCGGCGTGCAGCCACCCATTCAGAACTTAGCTGCCCCCAGATCGCCGAGTTGCGGTCTTGGAATTCGAGCAATGCGTCCCGGTCCAGCTCCGATTCCTTCCTCGATGCGACGTGGAAATATAGTTCGTCCTCCAGCTGGTGCCAGTCAGCAAGCGCGGCGTCGGCCAGCACCCAGCGCGTACGCCAATTGAAGAACGGCTCGAGCGTGGTCACAGTCGTTACGAGGGCTGAACAGATGAAGGCCAGATTGACCGGCCAGGCTGGATTTGACGTCCCCAGCACGATGGTAGCGGTGGCAGAGAGCCCGAAGGCTAGGACCCGAGATGCCGTGGCCCAGAAAGTCCACCCGCCGCGTCGCCAACGTGCGTACTCTTTCGCCTCGCGAATGTGGCTTCGTACTGCTTCAGCGAGTTCAAGGTCTGTCATTCCGGGCGAAAGCGGGTGGCTAGGCAGATCAGGCTTGGGCTGGCGGCGCTGCCACCAACGGCGCTTCCGCGGTGTCATGTCGTGTTCAGTCGGGTCGGCCTGACGCACATCTGTATTCATACGCGTGCGTAACGATAGATCCCGCGAACTTGCTCATGAAAAAACCTGCCGACGCTCGGCGCACGGATAATACCGTCGAATACATGCTCGGGTACGTCGAAGTATTGATAGACGTTGCCTCCCTTGAATTCCATTTCCATCGTCAAAGTATCTGGCTGGTAACCGATGGAGATCACGTTCGATGACTCAACAGCTGTTCGTTCCACTGGTGCGCTCCAAGCAGGTCGGGTTCGTAGGCGGGGCTTAGGTCGATGAGGGCAACGCGCGCGCGTCTTGCGTCTCCCACGCGCGGGCAATCTCGGAGTACTTCGTGGGTTCGCGGTTACGGTCCCAACCACCCGGCCGTCCGGCGCCTGCGATCCGCGGATCCTCGCTGTCCGGCACTTTCAAAGGTTTGGCGACGAGAGTCCGTGTCGGAAGCGGCACGGCCTCTCCAACGATAATCGCCTCTCCGGTCCTCAACACGGGCAACATGCTGAGCATCCCCGCCATGTTGTCGGACGCGGAGGACAGCACGAAGGATCGATCGGCCGAGTTCGTCAGCCGCAGCGCGATCAACGTTCCGCATTGGGAGAGGACCGTGGCATCAAGCTCGGATGGCCGCTGGCTTACGATCATCGCTCCCATCCCGTACTTGCGTCCCTCTCGAACAATCCGCTGCACCGAGGCTCGTGCGGAGCTTGAGCCGGCGGATCCGAGGTACGCGTGCGCTTCTTCGAAGACGAAAAGGAGTGGGCGTTCACGTGCGCCTTCGGAGTGATTCCGCGCCCAGAACATCGCATCGTAGGAGACCCGAGTCATTGAGCCGATCAGATCGCCGACGACCGCCGGGGGTGCTGCAGAGAGATCGATGATCGTTATAGGTTTCGCTGGCCCAAGCCAAAGTTCGAGCAGGTCGCTAAGCGTACTTGCGACAGTGCCGTCTATCTCGGGTTCCCAACGCCCCGGATGCAGCAGGAATTCGAATCGACGGTCGCGAAGCCGGGACGCCAGAACATCTACCTGCCGGCGAATGTTGAGCGTCGAGGAGGAGAGATATACCTTGTCCTTTCCGGCGGCTTGCGTTTGGGGGGAGAAGAGCGGAGGAATCATGGCGTCGGGGTCGCCCGCTTGAACGACCACGTCGCTTGTGTCCTTGAGGAGCGACCATGTGTCGCGGCCCTGCCCGCCGGCCACCGTGTGCGTGGCGTTGAGCAGCACGTGAATCTCAAACCAGAGTTGTTTAACGCTGAATGGCACTGGGCTGTCCACCGTCACATGGTCCGCTGGCAGGACATGGCTTGGGGCGCGCGCGACGGTTTCTCGTTTTAGTCGAGTGATCTCGTCACGTACGAAGGCCCGACCAGCGTCATCTGGCAGCGCGCCGAACAGAAGCGGAATGAGCTCTTCGAACGTTAGGGCCCAGTACGGAATTCTGAGTTTCTGTGAGCCTTCGATTCCATTGTCAGTGGTCAGCACGTTCGCTTGATCGGCGAAGGTGCGGGCATACTCGCCATGAACGTCGAACAGAATTACGCGTGCGGAAGGATAAAGCGTTGAGTCCGACATCGCGGAGAGAAAGGACGCGACCGTCGTGGACTTTCCAGAACCAGTTGAGCCTAGGACAGCCGAGTGCCTCGAAACGAGCTGATTGAGATTGACGCGTGCCTCAATCGATTCGGCTGATGCCACTTGGCCAACCGCGACGAAACCGTCGGCAGCGGATTGATGTCCATAGATCTTGTTTAGGTCGGCTCGAGTGACCATATGAACTCGATCACCGATGCTCGGCAGCTGTGCAACCCCGCGCTCGAATTGGCGTCCAGGCTGAGCTTCACCAACGAGTTGAATTGCCATCCAGCGCGATTGCTCGATGTCGCGCGATACCGGCGCAGCCCCGGCGCCGACTCGCGTAACTACCCCAATCAGATCACGTAGGCCAACCGGAAGGCGAACGAAGCTTCCCACCTGACCAACGCTGTAAGGTTCACCGGCAACGAAGGCGAGGCCGGTCGAGATTTGGGGAGCAATTTCTGCTGCGATTGACGAGCCATCGACATCTCGAACAGTGCCAAGAAAGGTGGCATCACGCACTTTCTGCCCCCTCTTCAAACTGAAGCAGATTCGAGAGGCGTGCAAAATTGCCGATCTCCGAGGGTGCGACTCGTTGGAGATCTTCGGATTGTTGCCAGGGTGCGCGAGTGCCGCCAATGACAGCACCGTCAGGCCCCATCAGCCGTACGTTGGGCGTTCGAGTCGCGATTCGTACCGCTTCTTCGTGCTCGCCGAGGGGCTTGAACAATAGGGCGAACGCCACAGCGCTTGGGTTTCCTGCAAGCCCTTCGATCAGGATCTCGTTGATGTGTTCGTCGGCAAATGAATACCCCTCGATCAGGAGCAGCGCTCCGTCCTGCCGCAGGTACGAACGCAGCCGGTCCTGCATGGCGAGATAGGGCATGCGGCGGCTTTGGTCGTATTTGAGGTGCGAGGGATGAACGAGACTCTTGCTTCGGTTTCCCGCGCCTGCGCTTGCGCGAAAGATCCGCGCTCCGTCGGCGCTCCAATTGACGGAACCGTGCATTTTCCATAGCCGAGTCCAGCGCGTGGGCAAACTGTCGTCCTCCATCGTGCGGAGGTCAAGGAACGGTTCATACGCTCCGAGAAATCCATCGAAGTAGGCGACGCGGTGCCGCTCGAGGGACTGCTCCATGAGGAGGTCGTAGTTGAGCGTGAAAATCTCCAATGGAAACCTGCGGTCGAATGCCCCCGCCCATCGCGAAACTGCATCGAAACCGCCGCCGTCAGCCGGAAGCGCGACTGTCACGATGTCGACGATTTGCTCAACTATGGCGGCTTCAAGCCTTTCGATTTGAATCGCCGTCATGCCCCGAATGGAGTCCCCGCCTGCAATCAACGCCATCGTGCGCAGTCGGGTCAGCCAATGCTCGACAGTCGGTGTGCTCGTGCCGTCGGCGACAAGAGTGTCTTCGAGCACCGACAGCGCCTCATGCGGCGTCGCTAGCTGAGTTCGAATTCTTGCCGTAAGTCCCGCGAGGTCTGGAATCAGCTGATTACCCCGCGGATCACTTAGCGAGCAGGAACTGCCTGCCCCGAGAAGGAAGGCGAACGGCCTGGCATCGTCGAACAGAGCACGCTCGAGGATTGCGAGCGCGGCGCGAAAGAGGTGACCGGCGGAATCGGCATCATTGTGGTTGGTGATGCGCGAGCTCGTTGCCGCACTCGGGGCAATCCCTTGACTCTGAAATGGTGCTCCTTCGCGCATTTCAGGAGTATTTCATTCATCGCAGAATCGGCGCTGGCAACACGCTGTCTCTTGAGGCGCACTCGTCTTGCCAAAGCAGATCTCCAGAACTCGTTTCGGCTCGTAGCCACGGGGCGAGTCGGGGTACCCAGATGTGGTGAAGCTACACCGGGAATACCCAACCGCCCCCAGCGTTGAACTTGAGCGAACACCACTCAACTTCAACCAGGAGGCCAGGTGCCCAACGACTTCGACCCCGAGGCCGGCGCGAGCTCGTTCGACGAGTTTCTTGCCCGATACCTCGAGGGTGAGCGAGCCCGCTCGGCTCGGTCGATCGACCTCAGCCGATTCCTGAGCGCGCGCACCCAGAGCATTCTGCAGCGTGCCGGACGGTTCGCGCTCGAGCGCGGACAGACCGAGCTCGACGCACTCCACATCCTGCGCGTCATCGTCGAGGACGACTCCGTCCAGCAGGCGATCCGACGCGTCGGCGTGAGCCCCGAGCGCATCATCACCGCGACCGAGGCGCGACTCCCGCAAGCGACTGAGTCCCCGGCCGACCTCAACGCGGCCACGATCACGCCGAGCGCGAGCCGCGCGCTGTTCCACAGCTACCAGGTCGCGCGGAGCGCGGGTTCGACGTACATCGACCCCGAGCACCTCTTCTTCGCGCTCGTCCTCGGCCAGGACGCCCCAGCCGGGCAGGTCCTCGCGCGCGCCGGTGTGACCGCCGAGGCGCTCACACAGGGCATGCGCGACACGGTCGAGACCGACGGCGGGTCCGGCTACCAGACCGAGACGGATGCCTCGGGCGAAACCGGCCAGTCGAGCACCCCCATGCTCGACAAGTTCGGCACCGACCTCACCGCACGCGCGGAGGCCGGCGAGCTCGACCCGGTCATCGGCCGGGTCGACGAGATCGAGCAGACCATCGAGATCCTCAGCCGCCGCACCAAGAACAACCCGGTGCTGGTCGGCGAGGCGGGCGTCGGCAAGACGGCGATCGTCGAGGGCCTGGCCCGCGCGATCGTCGAAGAGAGCGTGCCCGAAGCACTCCTCCACAAGCGCGTCATCTCGCTCGATCTCCCCGGAATGCTCGCCGGCACGCGATACCGCGGCGACTTCGAGGAACGATTGACGAAGACCATGGAAGAGATCGCCACCCACAAGGGTGAGCTGATCATCTTCATCGACGAGGTGCACACCGTCGTCGGCGCCGGAGGCGGCGGAGAAGGGGGGATGGATGCGGGAAACATCCTGAAGCCGCGCCTTGCGCGGGGCGACCTCCACCTCGTCGGGGCGACCACGCTCAACGAGTACCGTCGCATCGAGAAGGATCCGGCGCTCGAGCGCCGCTTCCAGCCGGTGAAGGTGGGTGAGCCCTCCATCGAGGACTCCGTGCTGATCCTCCAGGGCCTCAAGCCCGCCTACGAAGAGCACCACGGTGTCGAGTACACCGACGCGGCGATCCGCGCCTCCGTCGAGCTCAGCGCCCGCTACCTCAGCGACCGCGTGCTGCCCGACAAGGCGATCGACCTGATCGACCAGGCCGGTGCGCGCCTGCGGCTGCGCCTCGGCGTGAAGGTGGATGTCTCGGAGCTGATCGAGCGACTCGCAACCCTCGAGGCCGACAAGAACGCCGCCGTCACGGCCGAGCACTACGAAGAGGCGTCGCGCATCCGCGACGAGATCGGCAAGGTGCAGGCCAAGCTCGACGAGGCGACGGAGAAGGCTCGCCAACGGGGTGCCGCTGCGACCGCAGACGGCGACCCCGAGGCATCCGCCCTCGCCACCGTCATCGACGAGGCCGAGATCGCCGCGGTGATCTCGCGCGCGACCGGCATCCCGGTCAACCGCCTCACCGAGGGTGAGCGCGAGCGCCTCGCCGACCTCGAGGGCGAGCTGCACGCGCGCGTCATCGGGCAGGACGACGCCGTGACCGCCGTCGCGAAGGCCGTGCGCCGCAACCGCACGGGCATGGGCGACGCGAAGCGTCCGGTCGGCTCGTTCCTGTTCCTCGGCCCGACCGGCGTCGGCAAGACCGAGCTCGCGCGCTCGCTCGCCGACCGCCTGTTCGACGACGAGAACGCGGTGATCCGGTTCGACATGTCCGAGTTCGGCGAGCGGCACACCGTGTCGCGCCTCGTCGGAGCCCCTCCCGGATACGTCGGCTACGACGAGGCCGGGCAGCTCACCGAGCGCGTCCGCCGCAACCCGTACTCGATCGTGCTGTTCGACGAGATCGAGAAGGCCCACCCCGACGTCTTCAACCTGCTGCTGCAGGTGCTCGACGACGGGCGGCTCACCGACGGGCAGGGTCGCACGGTCGACTTCCGCAACACGGTGGTCATCATGACCTCGAACCTCGGCTCGGAGTTCCTCGCGTCGCGTTCCGGGGCGCTCGGCTTCGTCGCGTCGACGGATGCCTCGGCCAACGGCTTCTCGTCGCAGGACGATGTGCGCCAGCGGGTCATGGGCAAGCTGCGCGAGGCCATGCGGCCCGAGTTCCTGAACCGCATCGACGAGATCGTGCTGTTCAAGAAGCTCACGCAGGATGAGATCGCCGAGATCGTCACGCTCATGCTGGGCGCGACGGTGGCGCGGCTCGCGTCGCGCGAGGTGTCGCTGGATGTCTCGCCCGCGGCCGTCGCCTGGATCGCCGAGCACGGGTACGAGCCCGAGTTCGGTGCGCGGCCCCTGCGCCGCCTCATCCAGCGCGAGGTCGACGACCGCATCGCGGACCTGTTCGTGAGCGGCGACCTCGGTGACGGCGAAGGCGTGCACGTCGACGCGGTCGACGGGGCGCTCGCGGTCACGCCCGTGCCCCGCGCCGCGGTGACCGCGCCGCTCGCGGCGTAAGCCCGAGGCATCCGCCCGGTGCGCACCCAACCCCCGCCGAGACCCGACGTCACGGCACGAAGCACCCCGCCCTCCAGCCGGAGGGTGGGGTGCTTCGCGTATGCCGCCGAAGGTGTGTGAGACGGGCGAACGTGGGATGGAGCTCCGCCCTGCGCGTGTTCCAACCCACGTTCGGGCTACCAACCCACGTTCGGGGTTCCGTACCTACGCGTCCGCCGGGGCGCGACGACCAGAACGTGCGCGCACGGTACGTTGGAAACGCCAGCGCTTGCATCGACAGCCCCGCCGGCCGGCCGGCGGACGAGGAGCCCACGCACCGTGACCCCCGCCAAGGCCGTGCCCGCTGCCGCAGTCGAGGCCACCTTCGCCGGCGCCCAACT
Source organism: Agromyces protaetiae (assembly GCF_030866785.1). Classification (NCBI taxonomy): domain Bacteria; kingdom Bacillati; phylum Actinomycetota; class Actinomycetes; order Micrococcales; family Microbacteriaceae; genus Agromyces; species Agromyces silvae. The sequence continues at coordinate 934,602 of NZ_CP133018.1, forward strand.
GCTCGACTACGGCCTGCTCGTGCTGCCCGGACTCGCCCTCCTCGGCGCCTGCTTCTGGCTCGCGCGGGGCGACCGGGATCCGCTGCTGCGCATCGTGGTGCTGATCCTCGGGTTCATCCTCATCCGCGACGCGATGACCCCTGCTCGACTCTGGGAGTTCGGACTCGTCGGCGGCGTCGTCCCGTGGTTGCGCATGACCTCGGATCCGGTCGTGCTCATCGCATTCGGGCTCGGCAGTCTGGCACTCGTGTTCCTGACCCTGCGTGACCGCGCCCTGAGCGGGCTCGTGCGCTGGGGCAGGCCGAACGTGAGCACGATCGCGATGGGCGTCGGCGGCGGCCTGCTCGCGGCGGCGCCCGTGCTCGCGCTCTCGGCGTGGCATCCGATCGACGGGCGCGGCGGCGCCGTGGCGCTCGCGCTCCTGCCCGCGCTCGCGTTCATGGCCTTCGCCGGAAACCTCGGCGAGGAGGTGTTCTTCCGCGGATACCTGCAGGGCCGGCTCGAGCGGGCGATGCCCGCCGTGCGAGCCGCCGTGCTCTCGGGCGTGCTGTTCGCCGCGTGTCACGCGTTCCTCGCGACGACGGTGACCGACGTCGGCTGGCCGCTGCTCGCGTTCACACTCTGGGAGGGGCTCATCTGCGCGTTCCTGCGGATGTGGCGCGGCGTGATCCCGGCGGCGATCGCGCACGGCCTCGCGATCTTCCTGCTCAGCAGCGGGCTGATCTGAGTCGCGTCGGGTCGCCTCGTCGTGACCAGTCGTCGGGACTGCCTGACGACACGCCGCCCACAGGGGCGAATCGTCGGCGTGTCGGGCGCTGGTCCCGACGACTGGTCACGCACTCGGCGGCGCGCGCGAGACACGGGCCGACGCCCCGGGTGAGCCCGCGGCGCTACTCGTCCTCGCCGAACAGGCCGCCGTCGAGCAGCCAGTTGTAGCGCAGGCGCAGCGCACGCTCGGTGCTCGCGACGAGCGTGGCGACCAAGATCGTGATGTTCAGCCACGCCGGAAGGTGGATGGGGCTGACGAACGTGCCGAAGTTCTCCGCGATGGGCGGGATGCTGGTGACCGTCTCGAGGATCTGCGGCACGCCGAGCACGACGCCGATGACGAGCACGATCACCGAGATGGCACCGAGGCCGCGGCTCAACGTCGGGAAGCGTCGATGCAGGCGTGCACGGAAACCCTCGGCCGACGCGGGCTCGGGTGTGAGTTGCCGCTCGGATCCGTCGTCGGCGACGTAGTGGCACCGCCGCAGGCCGTAGCCGCTCGTGACGACCTCGATGGTGCCGCCCGGCACGGCGAATGCCGCGGGTGACTTGGACCGGGCCTGGTTCACGCCGTCGCGATAGAGCTGCACGTATACCTCGCCGTTGTCGTCGCCCCCGTGGCGGATGTCGACCGACCAGGTCTCCGGCGTACCGTCCGGTCCGAGGAGTCGCAGGTGGAACAGCGACCGCGAGAACGGCTGCCACCAGCGGTAGCGCTGCAGGGCGTGCCCGTCGCCGGGCTTGACCCGTTTCGCCCGTTTCTTCCCGCCGAACGCCATCGTCCATGACCTTATCGACCGGGCGCGGGCACAGCTGCGAACTCCCACCCAATATGGAGGCTGCGCCCCGCCTGGGTTGACTTCCGGCACCCATCGGCGTTGGCTGCTGGGATGTCGGATCACGCGGAAGTCTCCGGCGCGACGGCGGTCGCGGATTCGCGCACGCGTGCCGGCACGCCGTGGTGGTACTACTTCGTCGTCGGCGCCATCGCCGCCGCGGCGGTCATCGTCATGCTGCTCGCCCCGGGGATTCCCGGGGGGCTCGCGGTACTCGTGCTGGTGATCGCGAACCCGCTGCTCGAGGCACTGCGTCGCCGACTCTCGGGCGAACCACCGCCGGCGTTCCGCAGCCCGGCGTTCCCCTACACCGTGGCCGGGATCGTGCTCGTGCTCGGGTCGATGGCCCTCGGCTGGTACCTGGTCCTCTCGCTCGGCATCACCTGGGCCGCGTGGCCGATCGGCGGCGCGGTCTTCGCCGTCATCCTCGTCGGCGGGTGGCTCGGCGACCGAGCGGCGCTCCGATCTTCCACGGCGAACCGCTGAGTCTCCCACGGCGAACCGCAGAGCCGGGCGAGCGAACAACCGAGCAGGAATCGAGAAGCCGCAGCACCGCGGCGGGCGTAGCTTCGGCTGCATGAGCTCCACCGACTCCAACCTCACGACCATCACCTCCATCGACTCGATCACGCTCGAGGCCGACGACCCCGAGGCTGCGCAGCGCTTCTACGCCGACGCGTTCGGCCTCGACGGCGCGCGCGTGCGCACGGTCGGGTCGGATGCCACGACCAGCGGATTCCGCGGATTCACCGTGTCGCTCGTCGTCTCGCAGCCCGCGAACGTGCGGGCCCTGTTCGACGCCGCGGTCGCGGCTGGCGCGAGCGTGCTGAAGCCCGTCGAGAAATCGCTCTGGGGCATCGGCGGCGTGGTGCAGGCGCCCGACGGCGCGATCTGGAACCTCGCGACCTCGTCCAAGAAAGACACCGCCCCGGCGAGCCGCGAGTTCGAGAGCATCGTCGTGCTGCTCGCGTCCGACGACGTCTCCGCGAGCAAGGCGTTCTACACGGCTCGCGGACTCAAGGTCGCGAAGAGCTTCGGCAGCTATGTCGACTTCGCGACGCCGGCGAGCCCGATCGGCCTCGGCCTGTACAAGCGGCGTGCGCTCGCGAAGACCTCCGGTGTCGACGAGGCGGGCAGCGGCTCGCACCGGCTGCGCCTGCACAGCGACGGCGGATCGTTCACCGACCCCGACGGTTTCGTCTGGGAGCCCGCGGCCTGATCACCGCGTGCCGGCGTCGCCGCCGCCGCCGTCGGCGTCGCCGCCGACGCGCGAGGTGTCACTCGCGTTGGAGGACGGATTCCGCGACTGAGGACGAACGAGACCGCACTCCGATGCGAAATCCGACCTCCAACGTGCGAGAGCGCGAAGGGTTACGCCGGGTCGTCGGCGGCCGGGGGCGCGGAGCGCCCCGGTGCGGGCGGGATCAGTCCGTGCTTGCGCAACGCGTGCGCGAACGCGAGCCGGGCGGCCACGTACACGATGCCGAAGACCACGGCTCCGATGACGGCCCAGTACAGCAGGATGATGAGCAAGTGCCCTCCGGGGAACGCGAACATGTGCGCCTTTCGTGGTGTCAGGAGCTAGTCGGTCGAGGCGCCCGCCGGGAGGTGCGGGGTCGACGTGTCCGAGAGGCATGCGAGCCAGACCGCTTCGAACTCCGGGTTCCCGGTGAGGCTCGGGTCACCCGGCGAGAGCGAGCCGTCGGGGTTGAGCGTGACCGTCCAGCCGTACTCGGCGACGCACGCGCTCATCGCGGCGTGGACGAGCGCGGCATCGGCGCGGGTCCCCTCGCGCGGGATCTCGGCGGGCTGCACCGAGGCCGACGCATCGGCGTCGGTCCGGATCTCGAGCGTCGCCGTCGAGGACGGCGACGCGTCCGGCTCGCTCGGCGAACTGCACGCGGCCAGCGCGAGCCCCAACCCGCCGCTGATCAGCGCGAGGGCCACGGCGCGGCGGATGTCTCGCCCTAGGCACGTTCGACGAGTGTGCATGCCCCACATCCTGCCCGAGGCATCCGTCATATGAAAGCTCTTGTCCGCTTGCTGCAACGTCGGGGCACCCGCGTTTGACGGACCGCCGGGTTCGTGTTCGGATGGCTAGATGGGAAGCGGACTGGCCTGGCTCGTCGTCGGTGCCGGCTTCGTCGCGTCCATGTGGTCGATGCGGATGCTCCTCGACGCCAATCCCGATCGCTTCATCCCGTACTTCGGCAACCCCGAGCGCCTTCCGCGCTGGTCGCTCGCGCTCCGCGCCATCGGAGCCGGACTGGTGGTGTACGGTGTCGGGACGCTCGCGGCCGACATCGGCATGTGGAGCGTCGCGATCGTGCTGCTCGCCACGCTCCCGCCAGTGGTCTGGATGCATCGGCACAACCGTCGGCTCGAGCAGGACCAGCGTCACGAGACATCCGGCTGAGCGTGCCTGCTCGCCCTCGACCGTGTCGGTCGCGCGTGCCAGGCTGGGCGCATGCCTGAGTCGCCCGAGGTGCAAGCGCTCGCTGACGAGCTCGACGAGCGGCTCGCGGGCCGCGCGGTCCGCGAGGTCGACGTGCTGGAGTTCCGCGTGAACAAGACGCGGGCGCGGCCGATCGGCTCGATCGTCGGCGAACGCGTGCTGGGGGTGAGCCGCCACGGCAAGCTGCTCGACCTGGCGCTCGACGGCTCAGATCACCTCGTCGTCTCGCTCGGGCGCCACGGTTGGGCGCGCTGGGCGGCCGAGACCACCGACGAGGTCGCGTCGGCCGACGACGAGCCGGATGCCTCGGCGCCCGTCACGCTCGCGACCATCGCGTTCGACGAAGGACCCGCCCTCGAGTTCACCGACGCAGGGGACTGGGTCTCGCTCGGCGGCTGGGTCGTCGACGAGCCCACCGACGTCGCGGCCGTCGCGAAGCTCGGGCCCGACCCGGTGTCGCCGCGGTTCTCACGCGCCGAGTTCGACCACGCGTTCGTCGGCCGGCGCAAGCAGGTGAAGGCCGTGCTGCAGGAGCAGGAGTCGCTCGCCGGCATCGGCAACGCCTACTCCGACGAGATCCTGTTCACCGCGCAGATCTCCCCGGTCGCGCACGCGTCGACGCTGTCGGCCGAGGAGCTCGACCGGCTCTTCGACGCCGTCGTCGCCGTGATGCGCGGGGCGACCGAGGCCCGTCACGGCATCCCGATCTCCGACCTCAAGGCGGCGAAGGTCGCCGCGATGCAGGTGCACGGTCGCGCGGGGGAGCCGTGCCCGGTCTGCGGCGGCACCATCCACTCGTTCTCGTTCGCCAGCACCACCGCCGAGTACTGCCCCTCGTGCCAGACCGGCGGCGAGCTGCTGCCGCTCAAGACCGGCTAACGGCTGGCGTCGTCGTCGGCTTCGGTCGCCCGCGCCCGGCCCTCAGAGGCCACGCCCACGGGTGCGCCCACCCCGCCGGCGTGATCGGCCGCGGCCTGCGAGTCGCCGTCGGAGCCGTACTGCTCGTCCGTCTCCTCGATCGAAGGCTGATCGATGTCAGCGGGCAGGCTGGTCGCCGCGTTGTCGTCGGGGCCGGCCTCGCCGGTACCGCCCTGGGCGTTCCCGGTCGGGTTCTGATGGCTCATCTCCCGAGGCTAAGAACCGTGGCGCTGCCGATGGAGGGGGTTGCCTACGGCGAAGGCGGACGGTAGATGGTTCCGCCGCCGGGCTGGAAGGCGAACCACGCCCGTGATCCGCCGGGTTCCGACGCGACGCGGCGCGCGAGCGCCGCGCGCTCCGCGCGTGCGGCTTCGGCCAATGCCCCGAATGCCGCCGAGGCATCCGGATTCGTCGGCGGCTCAGTCGACCGATAACGAAGCTTCCGCGACTGGTCCATCGGGTCGTCCGACCCGCTCGCGTACTCGACCTCGAAGGCCGAGCCGAGCTCGTCGCCCACCCGGGCGGCGAGGCCGGGAAGCTCGGCCGTGAGTCGAGCGGGCAGCTCGGGCGACGGCCATCTCTCGCCAGCGGCGAGTCCCTCGCCGTGCCGTCGGCCCCAGGCGCGGAGCGCATCGGTGAGCGCCGGGCTCAGACGCGCCTCCTCGTACCGCACCGGATAGGGGAACCACAGCACACTGTCGACGTAGTCGTAGAACAGTCGAACGATCTCCTGCTCGTACCGCCAGTAGTCCTCCACGCGGCCGAGCCTACGCCGGTGCCCGCGTTCCCCGCACGCCGCTCCTCACGCCCCGGTCGGGCGTCGGGTCACTGCCGCGGGCGGCGTGGGCGCGGCCGAAACAGTTCGCCCGTGCGGTTGCCTAAGGTGAACGGGCCGCCGACGCCGCCCTGGCCGAGCATCTCGGCCGCGTTGGGCGTCGCCGCCCAGGCGGCCTCGTCGGCGAGCTCCGCATGGCGAGCACGCGCGGCGGTGGCTCGAGCTTCGAATGCCGCCGAGGCATCCGGATTCGTCGCCGGCTGCGACGAACGGTACCGAGCCGGGCGTGACCGCCTCCACGGCAACCGACTTCGACGCGGCGTTGCGTACTCGACCTCGAAGGTCGAGCCGAGTTCGTCGCCGATCCGGGCCGCGAGGGCGGCGAGATCGCCGCTCGGGGCGCGGAGCGCCGCGGCCAGGCCGGGGGAGAACGCGGCCTCTCCGGGCTCGACCGGGTCGGGGAACCAGACCTCGAGTGCGCCGCCGTCATGGACGAGCCGCACGGTCTCGAGTTCGTACCGGGCGTAATCAGCCATGCCGGCAGGCTACGGCCCGCACACCGAACGAAGGCGGGGGTCGCGGCGGGGGCGGATGGTGTGTATATGGGCGGCTCGTCTCCGCTCCGGAACGTCACGGTACGCCTGCGTACCAGTCCGGGGCGCACCGAAGACCCGGCCCCCAGAGGAGACCGGGTCTTCGACCGAATGGGCGTGGCGGGAGCTCCGCCGGGGTCAGCGCTTCGCGACCAGGCGCACACCGGCGACGATCAGCGGCGCGTAGCAGAGCGTCGCCGCGATGACGCCGATCGGACCGCCGAGGACGGCGGGGAGGATCCAAGGCAGGAACGCCAGCGGTGCGACCCACCACGAGATCGCCTTCGCCCGGGCCAGACCGAGCGAGAGGCCCGCGATGCCGAGGATGCCGGCCGCCATGCCCGAGTACTGCCAGATCGCGACGGATCCCTCCTTCGCGGCCGCGTCGATCGCGGCAGCACTCTCGAGGGGCAGGAAGTTGCCCATGCTCACAAGGAACCAGTCCGAGAGCAGCAGCCCCGACATCTGGATCGCCCCGAACGCGAGCACGACGGAGGCGATCGACATCCACACCCGGCCGCGTCGGCCGCGTACGAGGCCGAGCGCGGCGATCGCGCCGAACGCGAGCGCGACCCAGCCGTAGTGCAGGAAGTTGGCGGACGCGAGGCTCAGTGCAGGGTCGGCCGCGAGTGAGGCGATGTACCCCTCGTTGCCGGGAGCCGTCTGCTGCGGCGACGTGAGCATGCCGCCCGCGAACAGCAGGGGCGCAGCGATGAGGCCGAGGCCGCCGAGGCGCTGCAGCCGATTGGGCCGTACGGGGCCGAGTTCGACGCCGCGCTTCGCGCGGGGTGCGTTCGTCGAAGCATCCGTCGTGCTGGCGATCCGCGCCGCGGGAACGGGGGCGCTCTCGCGGGGGCGCGGGGCGGCGACGGGCTCGGCCGCCGAGGTCACCATGCTGGGGTCGAAGAGGTTCATGATCAGGCCTTCCTGTGTGTGGTCGGCCGCTCTTCGGCCGTGATCCCAGATTCCCGGGCCGCCGCCCCGGGCCCACAGTGAGCGGCGTCCCGCGGATGTCCCGACTCCCGCCCGGGACATCCGCCCGCTCGCCCGCCAACCCCGCCCGCGCGGGCGGCAGCCGATGCGCGGGCGGCGTCAGCCGCGCCCGAGCCCCGCGGCGTCAGCCGCGCCCGAGCCCCGCGGCGTCAGCCGCGCCCGAGCCCCGCGTCGCGGGCGCGCACGATCGCCTCGGCGCGGTCGGCGACCTGCAGCTTCGCAAAGATGTTCGACACGTTGTTGCGCACGGTCTTCGGCGACAGGAACAGCGCCTGCGCGATCTGCGGGTTCGACCGCCCGGCCGCGAGCAGGTCGAGCACCTCGCGCTCGCGCGCGGTCAGCTGCGGGAACACCTCGGCCGGCGAGTTCGCCGGGCCCGCGGCGAAGAACGCCGCCACGCGTTGCGCGATCGCGGCGCCGAACACGAGCTCCCCGCCCGCCACGGCCCGGATCGCGCGCAGGATCTCGTGCTGACTCGCCCCCTTCACGAGGTAGCCGCGCGCGCCGGCGCGCATCGCCGCGAACACGGTCTCATCGTCCTCCGACATCGTGAGCACGACGACGGCGAGATGCGGATGCCTCGTCACGAGCTCGCGCGTCGCGGCGATGCCGTCGAGGTTCGGCATCTGCACGTCCATCACGACGACGTCGAGCTCGTGCTCGTCGATCGCGCGCAGCGCCTCCTCGCCGTCGGCGGCGGTGCCGGCGACCGCCACCTCCCCGGTCGAGTCGAGCAGCATCGACAGCCCGTCGCGGTACACGGGGTGATCGTCGACGAGCAGTACGCGGATCGGCTCAGTGTCGGACATCGGCGGGAGCCTCCTCGGCGTCTGGTTCGGCAGCGTCGGTCGTCGTCAGTGCGGATGCCTCGGAGCGGGCGGATGCCTCGGAGCGGGCGGATGCCTCGGCGCTGGCGTCTGCCTCGGGCTCCACGTCGCCCGCCGGGCCGGGAATCGGCAGGAGTGCGACGAGGCGAGTGCCCGCCGCATGCTCCCCGTGCGTCGCGTGGGAAGTCGAAACGTGGGTTGACGGCGTGGAGGGGTGGCTTCCGACCCACGTTCCGACTTCCAACACACCGTCGGCGGTCTGGGGCACGGCCGAGTCGACCGCCGTGAGGGTCAGCGACCCGCCGAGCTCTTCGGCGCGTTCGCGCATCGAGCGCAGCCCGACGCCGCGCGTCGCGTCAGCGGGGATGCCCGCCCCGTCGTCGACGACCTCGACGCGGAGCATCCGTCCGTCCGCCTCCGGCGCAGTATCCGTGCGCGCGTCACCTGCGGCCAGGGCTCGAGGCAGCCGTCCCGCATCGGCGCGCGGCGACTCGACCGACAACGTCACCGACACCCGCGCCGCGCCCGAGTGCGTGCGCGCGTTCGCGAGCGCCTCCGCCGCGATGCGGAACGCGGCGACCTCGGCCGCCGGAGGCAGGTCGCGCGGCAGCGCGGCCGAGACCGACACGGACATCCCGCCGCCGGACAGCCGTTCGCCGAGCTGCTCGACGGCGCGGCCGAGCCCCAGGTCGTCGAGCGCCGGCGGCCGCAGGTCGTGGGCGATACGGCGGATCTCCGCGATGACCTCGGTCTGCTCGTCGATCGCGGCGTCGAGCAGATCGAGCGACCGCGCGGGTTCGCGCGACGCGAGATTGCGCGAGGTCTCGAGCCGGAGCTTCACGCCAGCGAGCAGCGGGCCGAGCCCGTCGTGCAGGTCGCGGCGGAGCCGCGAGCGCTCCGCTTCGCGCGCGAGCACGAGGCGTTCCCGGATCTCCTGCAGCTCGCGGCCGAGCTCGGCGTTGCGGATGGCGGCGGCCGCGAACTGCACGAGGTCGCCGAGCAGGCGCTGATCGCGCGCGGAGACGACCGGGCGGCGGCTCGCGTCCAGCTCGATCCGTCCGATGACCTCGCCCGAGTACTCGATCGGGATGGTCGTGACGTCGGCGACCCGCTCGCCCGCCTCCGCCGCGAGGGTCGCGCCGCCGCCGCCTCCGCCTCCGGCTCCGTCGGCCCCGAGCGCGTCGAGCTCGACGCGCACGAACCGTGCCGCGAACGCCTCCGCGATCGTCTCGGCGAGGGCGCGGATCCGGGACGCCGCGTCGGGCGTTCGTTCGAGCCGTTCCCCGAGCGAGGACACCACGCCGTAGGGGTCCGCGCGGCGCCCGCTCACGAGCCGGCTCGCGAGTGCGAACAGGCGGCCGCGGAGCGGCGCGTAGGCCACGGTGACGGCGATCACCGAGAGCAGCATGGCCACGCGATCGTCGATGGCGCTGCCGATCGCGAGCAGCACGAGCACGTCGACCGCGACGATCGCCGCCACGAGCACCGCGTACACGAGCGTCCACGACAGCAGCCGGTCGATGGCGTACAGCCGGTATCGGGTCACCGCGACGACCACGGATGCGGCGATGAGCCCCTGCGTCACGGCGAGCAGCACGTCGACGATCTGCGTCGGCACGAACGGGAAGATCGCGAGCGCCGCGACGAACACGAGCCCGGACCAGAGCAGCCAGCGCAACTGCGCCCGTGCTTCCGCGGTCGCGCCGAAGCGCCGGCTGACGCAGACGACGAGCGCGAGCACCAGGCTCGCCATCAGGCACGGGCCTGACGCGCCGAGCAGCGCCGCCCACCAGGCATCCGGAATCAGCGGAAGTGACAGCGACCACCCGCCGAACACCTCGAGCAGCTCGGCCCGCGCTGCGTCGTCCTCGACGAGCGCGCCGACCGGCGCGAACACGAACGCGAACGGCATCACGAGGCCGAGCGCGATCGCCACGATCGACACCACACGCCACGCCCCGCCGCGCAGCCGCCCGTCGGGGAACAGCACGAGCAGCAGCGTCACCGGCAGGATCAGCACCGACCCCGCGCGCGTGAAGAACCAGAAGGCGGGCGCCGCCCACCAGGCGTCGCGGTCGGTGTACCAGGCGAGGTTCACGGCCGCCGACGCGAGCCCGTCGATCACCCAGAGCGCACCGAAGCCGGCCAGGACCACCGCGATCGGATGCCACGGCAACCGCCAGAGCAGCAGACACCCGGGGATCAGCAGCGCGACACCCGGCAGCACGCCCGACCAGCCCGCCGACATCGGCGGGTCGGGGTACGCCGGAAGCACCGCGAGGTCGATCGCAATCGCCGCGATCGCGGCCACGGCCGACACGAACGCGATCGCGAGGGTCGCGATGCGGCTCGTGCGGCGCGCGGGTGACATGCGCTCATGTTGGCAGCACGGGTGTCCCGTTGTCACGGGACCACGGTCCCGTCCAGCGGCGATCTCGGGGGTGTCCTCGCGCAGAGGGCCACACTCGGCACGGCTGGACGCGGCGCCGCGTCTCCGCTTCCATGGGCTTATGGCCCCCATCGACCCGACCCTCCTCGAGATCCCTGCCGGCGCCGAAGACGTGACGGTCGTGCGCGCGATCGACGGGCTGAGCTACATCGACCCGGACGACCCGGCGATGCCGTCGTACCGGGTCATCGCGAACAACCGGCAGCCGGTCGCGCTGCGCGACATGATGATCAGGCCCGTACGCACGGGCTACATCGGCGCCGACCAGCCCAAGCCGGACCCGGCGCTCGTTCCGCCCACGGGCGCCGAAGCCGTGCCCGACGTCGACGTGACGGTCGTCTACCTGCCGGTGCGCGACGGGGTCGCACGTGCACAGATCTCCCGGCCGAAGGACGAAGCAGCAGGTGCAGCCCGGCCGCAGTCCGCGGCGCACGAGGCATCCCTCCCCGTGATCCTCTACGTGCACGGCGGCGGCTTCACGGTCGGGTCGAGCGACGACACCGACTATCTGACGCGCCGGCTCGCGCGCGACAACGGCGCGCTCGTGGTGTCGGCCGACTACCGGCTCGCGCCGGAGCATCCGTTTCCGACGCCGCTCGACGACGTCGTCGACGTCTACCGGTTCCTGACGACGGATGCCTCCCGCCTCGGCGGCGATGCGTCCCGCATCGCGGTCGCGGGTGACTCGGCGGGGTCGAACTACGCCGCCGTGATCCCGCTGGTCGCGCGCGAGCGCGGGCTGCCCGCGCCGAGCGCCGTGGTCATGCTGGGCGCGTTCGTGGACTTCGTGCAGGAGCGGTGGGACTCGTTCCAGCGGCTCGCGCCCCGCGGCATCGTGTATGACAGCCCCTTCTTCGGGTTCATCCGCAGCGCGTACCTGCCGACGACGCCGTGGACCGAGCCGCTCGCGAGCCCGATCTACGCCGATCTCTCGGCGTACCCGCCCGCGTATCTCACCGCGGGCACGCACGACCCGATCGTCGACTCGGCGAAGGCGTTCGTCGCGCTGCTCGACGGCCACGAGGTGCCGGCCGTCGGCTACTGGCCCGAGGGCATGCCGCACGGCTACTACTTCTTCCCGGGCGTGCACGCCGAGGGCGACGTCGCGTACGAGCAGGTGCGCGACTTCCTGTCGCAGCACCTCTGATCTCGTGCGGTGCGGCGACCGGCCAACGGATCAGGCGGCGGTCGGCGCGGTGTTCGACAGCGCCGCGCGCACCTCCGCTTCGACGAGCTCGCCGTTGATCGCGGCGCCGGCCATGGAGCCGGCCGACATGGCGTAGGGCACGGAGGAGCGGCCGTCGGTCAGGTTGCCCGCGGCCGACAGGCCGGGCACGCTCGTGCGCCCCATGGCATCGACCTGGACCCAGTCGACCCCGTCGGGTCCGGTGGCGAACTCGGCGCCGAGCGTGCGCAGCAGCGCGTCGTTCGGCACGGGCGTCGCGCTGACGAAGATCACGTCGGCGGCGGTCACGGTGCCGTCGGTGAGGCGGATGCCTCGCAGCGCACCCTGCTCGTCGGCGACCACGGCCTCGACCGCCCGCTCCTCGACCGCGATGCCTCGTGCGTCCAGCCCGGCGCGCGCCTCCGGCGCGAGCTCGATCCCGCCGGATGCGGTCCCGGCGGCGAACACCGTCACGTCGGGTGAGAGCTGCCGCAGGATCTGCGTGGCGTGCACGTACATCGGGTTCGTGATGAGCACCGCGATGCGCCGGTCGCGGTGCTCCCAGCCGTCGCAGTAGGGGCAGAGGAACGCCCCGCGGCCCCACTGCTCGGTGAGCCCCGGCACGTCGGGAAGCTCGTCGCGCAGGCCGGTGGCGAGGAGCATCCGTCTCGCTTCGTGCCGCTCGCCGTCGGCGAGCGTGACCGCGAAGCCGCCCCCGAGACCCTCGCCGCCCCCGGGACCGTCGCCGTCGCCGTCGATGACGGATGCCTCGGCGATCTCGCCCGACCGGATCACGACGCCGTCGTACCGGCCGAGCTCGGCGCGGCCTGCGGCGAGCAGGTCGAGAGGTGAGGTGTGGTCGCGGCCGAGCACGCCGTGCATGTGCCCCGCGAAGCGGTTGCGCGGTGCGCCGCCGTCGACGACCAGCACGCGCCGGCGCATGCGGCCGAGCATGAGTGCGGCGCTGAGTCCGGCGCTGCCGCCGCCGGCGATGATGACGTCCCAGGTGGTCTGCTGCATGGTTCGATGGTGCGCGAGCGTAGGGTGGAACGGCAAGCCGGTTTGCCGGAACAGCAACGAACGGATGCCTCATGACCGACGCCGACACGCCCGCGCCCGACCTCGACCGCATGCTCGACGGCGTCGCGCCGCGCCTGCGCGCCCTGCGCACGCGCCGCGGGCTGACGCTCGCCGACCTGGCCGAGCAGACGGGCATCTCGGTCAGCACGCTCTCGCGGCTCGAGTCCGGTGGGCGGCGGCCGACGCTCGACCTGCTCATCCGCCTCGCGGCCGTGTATCGCGCGAGCCTCGACGACCTGGTCGGCGCCCCGCAGATCGCCGATCCGCGCGTCCATCCGAAGACGATCTACCGCCACGGCCGCGCGATGATCCCGTTGACCCGGAGCAACCCCGACGTGCAGGCGTTCAAGATGGTGCTGCCCGGGCATTCGCCGGAGGAGTCGGTCGAACAGCGCGCCCACGAGGGCTACGACTGGATCTACGTGCTGAGCGGCCGGGTCAGGCTCGCCCTGGGCGACGAGGAGTTCGTGCTCGAGCCGGGTGAGGCGGCCGAGTTCGACACCCGTACGCCGCACGGCACGGCAAGCGCCTCGCTCGAGCCCGCCGAGATCCTGAACCTGCTCACGCCGCAGGGTGAGCGGGTGCACGTGCGGGGGCGGCCGGGCGTCGTGTAGGGTCGTAGTGACCAGAATGCTTGATCTGGTCACTACGGAAGGAGCCGGCGGATGCCGCGACCGCTCGTGCCCGATCGCCGGCGCCGAATCCTCGACGCGGCGCGCGAGCTGATCCTCGAGCAGGGCTGGCCCGAGACGACCGTGGCGCAGCTCGCGACCCGGGCCGGCATCGGCAAGGGTGCGGTCTATCTCGAGTTCGCCGACAAGCCCGCGATCCTCGACGCGGTGCTGCAGCGCAGTCTGCGGGGGCTCACGGCCCAGGTGCACGCACGCGTCGTCGACGCCCCAGGGCTCGTGGATCTGCCCGCACTGTACCGGTTCGGCGTCGAGGCGTTGCTCGACGAGCCGCTCATGCTGGCGCTCTACGTCGGCGACGAGCGCGTGCTCGGCTCGCATGTGCAGGGCGTGGACGACGAGCGATACCTCACGCGCATGGTGTGGCTCGGCGACTACGTGCTGCGGCTGCAGCGCGCGGGCGTCATCGACGCCACGATCGACGCCGACTCGATCGTGCGCGTGCTCAGCGTGTTCACGGTCGGGCTCATCCACGCGCCGGGCCTGCTCGGCGCCGTGAGTCCCGCGCGACTCCGCGAGAGCGTCGAGCTCTTCGCGGATCTCGTCGGCCGTGGGCTCGCCACCGGTCTGCCGGCCGACCCCGACGCGGCCCGCGCCGCGCAACTCACGCTCATCGAGCGCCTCGGTGCACAGCTCGATGCGGCCCCACTCGACGCACCGGAGGACCCGTGATGACCGAACTCTTCGACACGTACACCGACCTGACCGTCGCCGGCGGCCCGGTCCGCCTGTATCGCGGCGGCGACACCGGCCCGCCGCTGCTGCTGCTGCACGGCGCCATGCTCGACACGGCGCAGGGTGTGTGGCGGCGAGCCGCGCAGGATCTCGCCACGGATCACCGCGTGCACGTCATCGACCTGCCCCGGCACGGTGGCAGCCGGCCGTGGCGCGGCGTGCTCGACGATGCCTTCTACGGCCGGTTCCTCGACGCACTGCTCGACGCCCTCGAACTCCCGCGCGTGGCGTTGATCGGTCTCTCGCTCGGTGGCGGGGTGGCCACGAGCTATGCGCTGCGTCGCCCGGAGCGCGTGAGCGCGCTGCTCGCCGTCGGGCCGGGCGGCATCGGCGCGAAACGCCAGGCGCAGTTCCTCACCTGGCTCTTCATGCGCACCCCGGGTGCGTTGCGGTTGACGACGCGGTACCTGGCGCGGCATCCCGAGGCGATCAGGAAGTCGATGACGACGAACCTCGTCGAGGGCGAGCGCACGACCGACTTCGACGACATCCTGAGGCTCGCCACCGAGGAGGCCGTCGCGAAGGAGCGGCACGGCGAGCTCGCGCTCGACGACTGGCAGATCCACTCGTACGGACCCTTCTCGATGCGCCTCGACCTCTTGCCCGACCTGCCGCGCCTGTCGGTGCCGACCCTCTGGGTGCGGGGCGACCGCGACAGGCTCGTCGGACATGCCGAGCTCGCTGCGGCGGCCGCGGCGGCGCCGGGCTCGCGCCTGGTCACCATGGCCGATGCGGGACACATCGTCACCTACGACCAGCCCGACGCGTTCACGCGCCTCGCGCGCGAGTTCTTGACGAGTGCCCTCGATCGCGGCCCGCGGAGCGCTTCGTAGTCCACCTCTCGGGATGCGTCGACGAGTCGGGACCTTGCGGCGACGCAGTACTCTAGCGCTAGAGTAAACGTATGCTGACCGACGCCGAGCTCGCGCTCATGGGCCTGCTCGCCGAGCAACCCAGCCACGGGTACGACCTCGAGCGCATCATCCAAGAGCGCGGTGTGCGCAATTGGACCTCGATCGGTCACTCGTCGATCTACTACCTGCTGCGCAAGCTCGCCGCGCGCGGCCTGCTCGAGGTGCGCGGCCCGAAGCCCGCACCTCGTAGCAGGGCCGTCTATCACCTCACCGAGCAGGGCGAGCGCACCATGCGTCAAGCCGCGCTCGAGGCGATCGCCATGCCGACGCCGCGCCACGATCGCGTGCTCCCCGGCATCGCGGCCACGCCGATGCTCGACCCCGACGTGGCCGTGCGCTCGCTCGGCGTGCGCCGCGCCGCGCTCGAAGCCGACCTCGCCGGCATCGACGCGGCGCGCCGCGCGCTCGGTGAGCCGCCCGCCCCCGCCGAGATGTTGTTCGACTACGGCGACAGCATGATCCGCGCCGAGCTCGCGTGGATCGAGCGGACCATCGAGGCGGTACGCGGCGAGGCGGTACGCGGCGAGGCGGTGCGCGGCGAGGCGGTGCGCGGCGAGGCAGGCGACGCCGAGGCATCCGCATCTCTTGGAACGACCCGACCCGAAGGAGCCCCGATGTCCGTCATGAAACCGGCGACCGGCGAGAAATACGACGTCAAGCGCGTGCACAAGGCGCTCTACGCCCCGTCCGCGAAGGACTTCGTCCTCGTCGACGTGCCGCCCATGCGCTACCTCGCCGTCGACGGGCACGGCGACCCGAACACCGAGCCCGCCTACGCGCGCGCCGTCGAGGCGTTGTACGGCACGGCGTACACGCTGAAGTTCCGCAGCAAGAAGGAGCTGGGCCGCGACCTCGCGGTCGCGCCGCTCGAGGGGCTGTGGCGGGCGGATGACCCGGCCGCGTTCGCCGCCCGCGACAAGCGCGCCTGGAGCTGGACGATGCTCATCGCGCAGCCCGACTGGATCGACGAGTCGCTCGTGGCGGAGGCCGTCACGGCGGTGCGCGCCAAGGCGAAGGGCGAGGCCGCGAACCCCGCGCTCGACCTGGTGCGGCTCGTCGAGCTGCACGAGGGGCGGTCGGCGCAGATCCTGCACGTCGGCTCGTACGACGACGAGACGCCGACGCTCGCGCGCCTGCACGACGAGTGGATGCCGCAGCACGGCCTCACGTTCAACGGCGACCACCACGAGATCTACCTCAGCGACCCCCGCCGCACCGCACCCGAGAAGCTCAAGACGATCCTGCGCCAGCCCGTCCGCGACGCCTGACTTCGACACCCGACGGGCGCATCCCCGGGCGAACCGGGGTACGGTCGAGTATGGGTGGGAAGGCACGTTCCGGAACCGCCGGCCGCTGGCGACTGCGCAGTCGGTCGAAGCGGTCGCACGACGACCTGCCAGCTTGGACGGTCGCGCTCGCCGAAGGCGAGGACGAGGGCTTCTTCGGCCCCGGCAGCGCGGTCTGGGCGGTGAACGGGTCGCTGCCGACGCTCGTCGCGGGGATCCGCGCGCTCCTCTTGCAGACCCTGCATCCGGGCGCGATGGCGGGCGTGCACGACTGGTCGCGCTACCACGAGGACCCGCTCGGCCGGCTCGACGGCACCATCCGATGGGTCGCGACGACGACGTTCGGCGACCGGAAGGCCGCGACCGCGGCATCCGCGCATGTCGCGCGGCTGCACGAGCGGGTGGCCGGCACCTACACGGATGCCTCGGGCGCGGAGCGCCCCTACTCCGCGAGCGATCAAGAGCTCCTGCGCTGGGTGCATGACGCCTTCACGGAGGCGTTCCTCGGCGCGCACGAGGTGTGGGGCGGGCCCATCCCCGGCGGCCCTGACGCCTACGTGCGCGAATGGGCGCAGGCCGGACGACTCATGGGTGTGGACGATCCGCCGACGAGCGTCGCCGATCTGCACGCCGAGCTCGCCGGGTTCCTCGCCGAGGCGAAGGTCGACGACCGCGTGCTGCAGGCCGTGCGGTGGCTGCGTCGCCCGGGACTCCCCGGGCTGACGGGGTTCGCGTATCCGATCCTGTTCGGTGGCGCGGTCGCGTCGCTGCCCCGGAGCATCCGCACCTTGCTCGGTCTGCGCCGCCCCTGGTGGCCGGCGATCACGCTCACCCGGCTCGCCCTCGCGATCGCGGCGCGCGTGCTCGGATCCGACTCGCCCAGCGAGCGCAACGCCCGAGCCCGCATCGCCCGCCTCGAGGCGCAGCAGGGCTTCGGCCGCGCCGCGTGACCCCGAGGCCGCCTGCCCGCCCTACGACTCCCGCGCGCGTCAGCGTCGCGACAGCAGCGAGGTCACCCGCAGGCGGCCCGAGTGGATCCAGACGTCCGAGTACTCGACCGGGCGGTCGTCGGCGAGGTATGTGACCTGCTCGAGGTACTGCACGGGCGAGCCCGGGTCGAGGTGGAGCAGGCCGGCCACGTCGCCGTCAGCCGCCTCGGCACTGAACGTGCGGCGCGCGGTCGCGATCTTGAGCCCGTACGCGCCCTCGAGGGTGCCGAACAGGCTCGCCTCGGCGAAATCGACGCCCTCGATGCCCGGCGCGAAATCGGTGCGCACGTAGTTGTAGAGCAAAACGACGGGCCCCTGCTCGGTCGAACGAAGCCGCACGAGCTCGAGCACCTTGCCGCCGGGCGGCACCTCGAGCAGGGCCGAGACCGGCTTCGGCGGGTCGATGAGCCGGCATTCGAGCACCGTGGTGCTGGTGACGACGCCCTGGTTGGCGAAGTCCTCCGAGAGGGTGCTGAGTTTCTGCGCGATCGCGGGTTCGATGGTCGTCGACGTGACGAACGTGCCCTTGCCGCGGATCTGCCTGAGCAGCCCCTCCTCGATGAGGGTCGTGAGCGCGCGACGCAGCGTGCCGCGGCTGACGCCGAGTTCGGCGGCGAGCTCGGGCTCGCTCTTCAGCCGGTAGTGCGCCGGCCACTCTCCGGACGCGATCCGCCCCCGGATGCTTCCCGAGATCTGCGCGTGGATCGCGACGGGCAGGCCGCGCTGGATTCCGGCGGTGCCGGCCTGCGTCGATTCGTCCACGTGTGCTCCCATTGCTCGTATCTGGATACCATCGCCCCGGTTCCGGCTCAACTCTCCCGCATCAACGGGGAATCGGGCCGGAACCGGAGCGAACGGCGTCCGGCGGTCAGTAGCTGACGGTGTTCTCGTCGCCGGTGTCGGTGATGATCGAGATGCCGGCGCTCGTGCCGAGCAGCACCGCCCCCGCACCGAGCAGCTCGAGCGCCTGCCGGTAGGACTTGATCGAACCCGAGGCCTTGACCTGCACGCCCTCGCGGGCACGTTCGACCAGGTAGCGGACGCTCGCCGGGTTCGCCGTCTCGATCTGGCCGCTGCTGGCGTTCTTGAGGAACGCCGCGCCCGCCTCCTGTGCGAGCTCGACCGCGGTCTCCTTCTCGGCGTCGGTGAGCAACGGCAGCTCGAGCATCACCTTGACCGGGATGCCCGAGGCGCGGACGACGCCTGCGATGTCCTCGCGGAACTCGTCGTACATGCCGCTCTTCAGCCAACCGAGCTGCACGCCGATGTCGAGCTGCGTCGCGCCGAGCCGGGCGATCTCGGCGGCCTCGGCCGCCTTGCCCGCGCTGGTCATCACGCCGACGGTGGGGAAGTCGAGCGCCGACGCGATGCCGATGCCGGTGCCGGCGAGCTCGGCGGCCACGAGCGGCACCCAGGACGCGGGGACCATCGCGGCGTTGAAGCCGTGCTCGACGGTCTCCTTCACATGGGCGAGCATCTCGTCACGGGTCGTGCCGACCTCGATCTTGGTGTGCTGGATGTAGGGCGCGAGCTCGGCCGGCGACAGGGTGCGCGCCGGGTCGAGAGTGGTGTCGGTCACGGATGGTGCCTTTCTTCGGTGGTGGTCGTGAAATTCAGAGCTTGGATTGGCCGGTCAGAGCTTCGACCGGCCGGTCAGAGCTTCGACTGGCCGGTCAGAGCTTCGACTGGTAGTAGTCGGGCGCGATCACGCCGTCGCCGCCGAACCACTTGGGCACGTCGACGCCGCAGAACAGGCCGATGTTGCCCCAGGGCTCGAATGCGCCGGTGCGGACGATGACCTTCGCCTGGTGGGCGAGCTCACCGAGCATGTCGGCGTGGGTGCGGGTCGTGAACTCGGCGTCGCCGAACCGCTCCCGCAGCCACTCGTCGAGGCGCGGGTTGTTCGAGACCACGTCGTCGGCGCGCACGACGCCCTCGACGACGAGCTCGTCGTCGATCAGGCCGAGCACGGTGCGGAGATCAGGCAGGTTCTCGGCGATCGCGAGGTCGACGCGGTGTGCGTCGCGGGGGATCGGGAAGCCTGCGTCGACGACCATGATGAGGTCGGTGTGGCCGAGCGTCGCGAGGGCGCCGCTCAGTTCGGCGTTCAGGATGCCGGTGCGCTTCATGGGAAGGTCCTTTCGTTCCGGATGTCTGGTGAGACCTGGCAGGCGGATGCCTCGGGCAGGGCGCCTGCGGTCAGACGATGGCCGGCTCGGCGCCGGTCGCGAGCGTCATGATCGATTCCTCGGTCGCCTCGGCGGTGTCGACGATCCCGGCGAGCCGGCCCTGGCTGAGCACCGCGATGCGGTCGGTTACGGTGAGCAGCTCGGGCAGGTCGGACGACGAGCACACGATCGCGACGCCGCGACCGGCGAGCTCGAACAGCCGCTCGTAGATCTCGGCCTTCGCACCCACGTCGACGCCGCGCGTCGGCTCGTCGAGGATGAGCACCCCGGGGTCGATCGAGAGCCAGCGGGCGAGCAGTGCCTTCTGCTGGTTGCCGCCGGACAGGTTCGTGATGGGCTGGTCGATGCTCGCGGTCTTGACCCGCAGCCGAGCGGCGAGCTCGCCGGTCTCCCGGTCGAACGCGCGTCGCCGCACGAGCCCGAGGCGCGTGAAGCCCCTGGCGACGAGCACGCCGATGTTCTCACCGACGCTCATGGTCGTGAGCAGCCCTTGCGCGCGGCGTTCGCCGGGCAGGAAGGCGAGCTTGCGCTCGACGCTCGCGATCGGCGAGCGACGCTCGTACGCCTGGCCGAGCACCTCGACCCGGCCGCCGGTGCCGCGTGCGGAACCGAACACATTGTCGAGCAGCTCGACGCGCCCCGAGTCGGGGAGCCCGGCGATGCCGAGGATCTCACCCGGGCGCACCTCGAACGAGATGTCCTCGTGGCGACGGCCGGAGAGGCCGTCGAGCACGAGTGCGGGCGAGTCATCCGCTCGCGACGCGTCCGACAGCTCGGCACGTGCCGTGAACCGGTCGAGCTCGCGGCCGACCATCGCGGCGACCGCCCGCTCGGGCGTGACCTCGTCGCGCCGCCATGAGCCGACGTGGCGGCCATCGCGGAGCACCTCGATCTGGTCGCACAGGGCGAACACCTCGGGCATGCGGTGCGACACGTAGATCATGGTCGTGCCGCCCTGCTTGAGCTTCGCCATGAGCGTGAAGAGGCGGTCGGCCTCGGCGGGGGTGAGCATGGCCGTCGGCTCGTCGAGGATGAGCACGCGGCAGCCGCGGGCGATCGAGCGGGCCACGACGATGAGCTGCTGCGTCGCGAGGTCGAGCGAGCGCACGATGGTGTCGGGCGCGATCGCCAGGTCGAGCTCGGCGAGGAGCTCGGAGGCCCGACGGAGCATCCGTCGCTTGGATGGGAACAGCCGGTTGCCGGGCTCGATGCCGGCCAGGATGTTCTCGGCCACCGTGCGATCCGGCAGGAGCGACAGCTCCTGCGGCACGATCGCGACGCTGTGCTTGGAGAGGACGGTGTTCGGGTCGTAGGAGGTGATCTCCTCGCCGAAGACCGCGATGCTCCCGCCGCTCGGCGGCTGCAGCCCGGCGAGGATCTTCAGGAGCGTCGACTTGCCCGCCCCGTTCTCGCCGAGCAGGGCCGTGACCTCGCCGGCCGGGACGTCGAACGAGACGTCCTGGAGCGCGGTGACCGGGCCGAAGTTGCGGCCCAGGCCGCGGATCGCGACCGCGATCTCACGAGTGCCGTCGAGCGGCGGGAGCGTGGTCATCAGCCCTCCACCGTGGCTTCCGCGAGGTTGTCCTTGGTGATGAACTGCGCGCCCGTGTCGACGCCCTCGATCTCGACGCCGTCGGCGAGGAAGTCGACCAGCACCTTGACCGCCTGGTAGCCCTGCTCGGCCGGGTTCTGGCTGATCGTGAAGGTCACGACGTCGTTCGCGACGAACTCGGCGGTCTGCGGCAGCAGGTCGAAGCCGACCATGGTGATCTGGCCCGTGTTGCCCGACTGCTGCACCCACTGCGCGGCCGCGGTCGTCGAGCAGCAGTCGAGGCCGGCGATGGCGACGACGCCGGACTGCCCGGCCATGGTCGACTCGACCGTGTTGTAGGCGGCGTTCGGCTCATTGCCGACGTTCACCGGCCCGACGATCTCGAGGTCGGTGCCCGAGAGCCCCTCCTCGAAGCCGCCGAAGCGGTCGTGCGACCAGCCGGCGCCCGTGTCGAGCGAGAAGACGACGACCTTGCCGGTCGCGCCGTCGCCGAGCGTCGCGGCGAGCTCCTCGGCCTGCGCCTGGCCCGAGGCCTTCAGATCCTGGCCGACGAAGCCCATCTGCTCCGAGTCGGGGTTGTCGGTGTTGAACGAGATGATCGGGATGCCGGCCTCATACGCCTGGGCGATGATCGGCTTGAGCGCGTCGCTCGACGCCGACGAGACGGCGAGACCGTCGACCGCCTGCTGCTGGATGAGCGTCTGCAGCTCGGCGACCTGCTTGGCGGCGTCGCCGCCCGTCGGGCCGATCAGCTGCACGTCAGCGCCGAACTCCTCGCCCGCGCGCTCCATGCCCTCGCTGATCGGCGTGGCGAACGCGAGCGACGGGTCGTGGTAACTGAGCTTGATGCGCAGCGGCTCGCCGCTGTCGACGCGCTCCTGGATGTAGTCGGCGAGCTGGAACTCGCCGCCGGCCGCCGTGGCGTCGCTGCCCGACGTGATGGCGCCGCACCCCGAGAGGGCGAGCGCGCCCGCTGCGGCGAGGGCGACGGCCGCCATGAGGCGACGGGTGGTGGTGAGGAATGACATCGGTACTCCTTTGTTGTCCGATTGCAGGGGTGGTGCGGGGTTGAACGTCGGCGCCGGTGAGGCTCAGGCCTTCGTCTTGCGTTTGCGCTGCCAGGTGTCGGCCGCGACCGCGGCGACGATCACGAGGCCCGTGACGACGGTCTGCCAGAACGACGAGATGCCGTTGATGTTGAGGATGTTCTGCAGCAGGCCGATGAACGCGACGCCGATGATGGTGCCCCACATCGTGCCGGAGCCGCCGAAGAGCGCCGCGCCGCCGATGATGACGGCCGAGATCACCGTGAGCTCGAGGCCGGTGCCGGTCACCCCCTGGACGTAGGAGAGGAACGACAGGCCGAGGACGCCGGCGACCGCGGCCGTGAGGCCTGAGAGCACGAAGGCCGTGAGCTTCACCTTCTTGACGTCGATGCCCACCAGGCGCGCGGCCTCCTGGTTGCCGCCGACGGCGTAGGTGTTGAACCCGAGCCGCGAACGGGAGAGCAGGATGACGCCGATCGCGGCGATGACCGCGAAGATGATCAGCTGCATGGGGACGACCCCGAAGAGGCGGCCCTGACCGAGCAGCGTGAACTCGGCCACGCCGGGCTGGCTCGCGCTCAGCGAGATCGGCGCGCCGTCGGAGATCAGCAGGGTGACACCGCGGAACACGCTGAGACTGCCCAGGGTGACGATGAAGCTCGGCACTCCGAGCAGGACGACCGCGAGGCCGTTGAGCAGGCCGGCGACGACGCCCACGCCGAGCCCGATGACGACCGCGAGCGGCCACGCGAGCCCGGCGGCGATCGCCATGCCGGTCGAGATCGCGGCCAGCGCGTAGATCGACCCGACGGAGAGGTCGATCTCGCCGTTCACGATGACGAACGTCGCACCGATCGCCATGATGCCGATCTGCGAGATCTGCTGGCCGACCGACAGCAGGTTGCCGGTCTGCAGGAAGCTCGGCGAGAGCACCGAACCGAGGATGAACAGCAGCACGAGCGCGGCGAACACGCCGGCCTCGCGGGCGTGCAGCAGCTTCCGGAGGTCGAAGCCGGCGCGGCGGACGGGCACGGCAGAGGTGGCGGTCGTGGTCATCGGGTGGCTCCGGTCTGGGTGGCGCTCACGGTCGTGAGCTGATCGGGGGTGGGGAGGGCGGGGATCACGCCGGCGATGGTGACGGCGTGCGCTCCTGCGCGGGCGGCGTAGGCGGCGGCCTCGGCGAGCGTGCGCCCCTCGGCGAGGGAGACCGCGAGCGCCGCGGTGAACGAGTCGCCGGCGCCCGTCGTGTCGACGACGTGCTCGACGACGACGGGTGCGACCTCGGTGAGGCCCGTCTCGTCGGCGATGAGCGCGCCGGCGCTGCCGCGGGTGAGGACGATGCTCGCGTCGGTGCGGCCCTTCAGCTGCGCGATGAGCGCGGCGTCGTCGAGGCCGTGGCCGGCGTCGAGCCCGAGCAGGATGGGCGCCTCCGTCTGGTTCGGGGTGAGCACGTCGATGAGCGGCCAGGCGTCGTCGGGCAGCGGGTACGCCGGTGCGGGGTTGAGCAGCGTGCGGGTGCCGCTCTCGCGGGCGACCCGGAGTGCCGCGACGACCGCCGTCATCGGGATCTCCATGGAGACCACGAGCAGGTCGGCCGCGGCGATCTCGTCGCGGAACGCCTCGACGGCGCGCTCGTCGAGCAGGTCGAGTGCGCCGGGCGCGATCGCGATGCGGTTCTCGCCCGACGGCTCGACGAGGATGAAGCCGACCATGGTCGCGGCTTCGGCGGTGACCAGCGTCTTGGCCGCGTCGACGCCCTCGTCCTGCCAGAGCCGCGCCGCTGCGCGGCCGTAGTCGTCGTCGCCAACGGCCGTGAGGAAGCTCACATCGGCGCCGAGGCGTGCGGCGGCGATGGCCTGGTTCGATCCCTTGCCGCCGGGGCCCTCGGCGAACTGCCCGTTCGAGACCGTCTCTCCGGGCTCGGGGGAGTGTGGGACGCGCATCGTCAGCCCGACGCCGTAGCTTCCAACCACCGCGATCTTCATCGATTCACCGTTACTTCGTTGTACGTGGAGTTGTATGTGGACAACTATGTACAAGTGAGTATGAACACGGACTGCTCTGCTGTCAAATCACATCCTCCGGGTCTGGGTGTGTCGTTCACCGGCGAGACATGTGCGGGTCATCGGCGGGTCGTCTCCGGGTCGGGCACCGCGCATAGCGTGCTGACGCCCCCGACCGACCACGCACGAAGGTTCTCCACGCATGCGCCTGCCCCAACACACCCGCGAACGGCGCGTGACGCGCGTCGCCGCGCTCGCCGTCGCCGCCGCGATCGCGACCGGCGGACTCGCCGCCGCCCCCACGGCCGTCGCGCCGGCCCTCGCCGCGCCCGACACGCGCGGCCTCGACCTCACGGGCGGCGACTCGAGCCTGCTCACGGCCGACACCGAGACGCTCGCGCCCGGGCTCGAGCTCACGGACTTCCGCCGGCTGCAGCCCGCAGGCTGGGTGACCGGCCACGTCATGCGCGCCGACCTGACGACCCCGACCCTCTCGCTCGACGTGCTCGACGGCGGCACGGTGACGGGCGGAGCGACGTTGACCGAGCAGATCGCGGACACGGGCGCGGTCGCGGCGGTCAACGGCGACTACTTCGACATGAACGCCTCGGTCGCCCCGGTCGGCACGAACGTGTCGCCGAGCGAGGGACTGCGCACCGCGAGCGGCGGGCCGCGCCAGGCGTTCACGATCACCGACGGCATCGCCGCGGTGCAACAGCTGCTGGTCCAGGGCACGGTCACGATCGCGGGCAGCCCGACCCCGCTCGGCGGTGTGAACACGCCAGGCCTCGCGGCGAACGCGATCGGCTGGTACACGCCAGCGTGGGGCACGCACCCGCTCAGCCGCCCGCTCGGCGGCCCGGGCGCGCTCGCGAGCCAGGTCGCGATGGCGGTCGTGCAAGACGGCGTCGTGCAGTCCGTCACGACCGACCCCGCGGCGATCTCCGCGGATGCCGCGATCGCCGGCGGCACGGGCGTGCTGATCGGCCGCGAGGCGGGCGCCACGACGCTCGCCGCGCTGACCCCGGGCGACGCCGTCGACGTGGTCGTCGGCACGAGCGCCGACGTCGATCTCGCGGTCAGCGGCTCGCAGCGCATGATCGTCGACGGTGTGCAGACCGACGAGGACCAGGTCGAGGCCGCGCGCACCGCGATCGGCGTGAACCGCGACGGCACCGAGATCACGGTCGTCTCGATCGACGGCCGCGCGACCGACAGCCGCGGCATGACGATCCGCGAGCTCGGTGACCTCATGCTCGACCTCGGCGTGCACAACGCCGTGAACCTCGACGGCGGCGGCTCGACCATGCTCGCCGCGCGTCGCGCGGGCACGACCGAGGCGCAGATCGCGAACCGTCCGTCGGACGGATCCGAGCGCGTGGTCGCCAACAGCCTCGCCTTCTTCTCGAGCGCGCCGGCGGGCGCGGTGACGGATGTCTCGGTCGCGCCCGCGTCGGGCGCTGCGAACGCCGACGCGGTCTTCCCGCGTCTGGGCCGCACGATCGCGGGCACCGGCCTCGACGCGAACCTCACGGGTGTGGCCGTCGACGGCCAATTCGTCGCCGATGCGGCGCTCGAGCTCGCGCTCGACCTCGACCCGGCGGATGCTGCGCCGAGCAGCGGTGCGACGGTGCGCGCGGTGGGCGTGACATCCGGTCGCGGTGGCGTGACCTTCACCGCCGAAGGCAAGTCGGCCACGACCGGGTTGCGCGTGCTCGGCGAGCTCGCCCGGATCCGGCCGAGCAGCACGGTCGTCGCGCTGCCCGAGCCGGGGCAGACCGCGCGGGTGACCCTCTCGGGCCTCGATGCCGACGGCTTCGACGCGCCGCTCGAGACGCAGGACGTGCAGGTCGTGAGCGGCGCCGACGTGACCGTGACCGCCGACGGCCGCGACCGGTTCCTGATCACGCCGAACACCGAGAGCGGCTCGGCCACCGTGACCTTCACGGCCGACGGCCGCAGCGTCGACGTGGCCGTGACGATCGGCTACCGCAGCCTGTCTGTCGCCGACTTCGCCGACGGCACGTCGTGGGCCACCGCGGCCGACCGCGCCACGGGCACGATGACCCCGTCGACCGGCCCGAACGGCGAGCCCGCGCTGCGCATGTCCTACGACTTCGCGTCGAGCACGGGCACGCGCGGGTACTACGCGGTCGCGCCCGAGATGGCGACCGCGGGCAGCCTCGGCCGGCAGCTCGAGGGGCAGCCGCAGGCGCTCACGCTGTGGATCAACGGTGACGGCAGCGGCGTGTGGCCGCGCATCCAGATGAAGAACGGCGCGGGCACGACGATCAACCTCGACGGGCCGAACGTGACCTGGACCGGCTGGCAGCAGGCGAGGTTCACGGTGCCGGCCGGCACGCCGTACCCCCTGCACCTGCAGCGCATCCGCATGCTCGAGACGCGCTCGGCCGTGAGCTACCAGGGCCAGGTCGAGATCGCGGGCCTCGAGTCGATCGTGGCGCCCGACGTCGACCAGCCGGTCGCGCCGGTCGTGCACGACCCGGTGATCGTGACCAACGGCACGGTCGACTCCCGTGCACAGCGCATCGCGGTGATGAGCGACTCGCAGTTCGTCGCGCGCAGCCCCGAGAGCGACGCCGTGCAGGGCGCGCGGCAGACGCTGCGTGAGATCCTCGCGGCCGAGCCCGACCTGCTCGTCATCAACGGCGACTTCGTCGACGAGGCGACGCCGGCCGACTACGAGCTCGCGCAGCGCATCCTCGACGAGGAGATCGGCGACCGGCTGCCGTACGTGTACGTCCCCGGCAACCACGAGATCATGGGCGGGCCGATCGCGAACTTCGAGGCCGCCTTCGGCGACACCACGACCGCGTCGACGCTCGGCCGGACGAAGCTCGTCACCCTGAACACGGCGGCCGGGTCGTTCCGCGCGTCGGAGGCGTCCCAGCTCGCGTTCCTCGAGGACGAGCTGGCGGATGCCTCGGCGGACTCGTCGATCACTGGCGTGCTGGTCTTCGCACACCACCCCATCGACGACCCGCAGCCCGCGAAGGCGAGCCAGCTCTCCGACCGTACGGAGGCCGCCGCCTTCGGCGACGCGCTCGCCGGGTTCCGGGCCGACACGGGCAAGTCGATCGCGCTCGTGAACGCCCACGTCGGGGTGTTCCACGCGACCGCGTTCGACGGGGTCTCGCAGCTCACCAATGGCAACTCGGGCAAGAGCCCGTCGGGCACGCCCGCGACCGGCGGGTTCACCGGCTGGACCATGCTCGGCGTGAACCCGGGCACCGGCGTGGTCGGTACCGACCCGGTCACCGTGCTCGACCGTACCCGCTGGATGCAGGCCGAGGTGCACGCCCGCGTCGACGACCTCACGCTCGACGCGCCCACGATCCTCGAGGTCGGCGAGACCGTGCCGGTGTCGGCGACGATCACGCAGGACGGCGGCCGCGAGGTGCCGGTCGCGTGGCCGATGAGCGCGAGCTGGGGCGGCGACGGCGTGGCGGTCGACGACGGCGCGCTGGCGCGTCTCGAGCGCGCGGTCGCCGCGACCGACACGCTCCGCCTCAACCCCGAGACCGGCGAGCTCACGGCCCTGGCCGCGGGCGAGGCATCCCTCGCCGTGACCGTGAACGGCGTGACCGAGACCGTCGACGTGACGGTCGCGGCCGCACCAGTCGACCCGACGGACCCGGGCACCGGCCCGACCGACCCGGGCACCGACCCGACGGACCCGGGCACCGGCCCGACCGGCCCGGGCACGCAGCCCGGCCCGGGCCAGGGCGCCGACCCCGCGGGCACCGGCGGAGACGCCGCGTCGGGCGACCTCGCCGACACCGGGTTCGACAACGGATGGCTCGTGTGGGTCGCCGTGGGCCTCGTCGTCGTCGGCGGCGTGGTCGCCGCGATCGTCGTGATCCGGCGTCACCGTCAGGAGAAGACCACCGCCGCGGAGTGACGAGCCCCGCGACGCAAGCGACCCCGTCGCCCCACCTCACGGCCGGCCGGCGGGGTCGCTCCGTCCCACGTCCACCCCTTCTCGGCGGGCGGCGCCGACGGCCTATGCGCGCACGAACGCCAGCAGCGCCTCGGTGACCTCGTCGGCGTGCGTCCAGAGCAGGCCGTGCGGAGCGCCCTCGATCTCGACGTACGTCGCGTCGGGCAGGCGCTTGGCGAACTCACGCGCGGTCGAGTCGATCGGCAGGATGCGATCGCCGGTGCCGTGCAGGATGAGCGACGGGACATCGACCTTCTCGATGTCGGCCCGGAAGTCGGTGAGCCACGACTGCACGACCGCCGATGCGGCGAACCACGACGCACCCGCGGCGACGTTCCAGCTTCCCCGGACGGCGGCCTCGCTGATGCGGTTGCCGAGGTTCTCGTCGAGGTTGTAGAAGTTCTGGAAGAAGTCGTCGTACCAGGCGAAGCGGTCGGACGTCGCCGCCTGCTCGATGCCCGCGAAGACGTCGTTCGGCACGCCGGCGGGGTTGTCGGCGGTCTGCAACAGGTACGGCTCGAGCGACGCGAGGAACGCGGCCTTCGCGACGCGCTCGCTGCCGTAGGCGCCGAGATAGCGGCCGACCTCGCCCGTGCCCATCGAGAATCCGACGAGGATCGCGTCACGCAGGTCGAGGGTGTCGAGCACGACCTTGAGGTCGGCGGCGAACGTGTCGTAGTCGTACCCGGTCGTGGGCTTCGAGGACTTGCCGAAGCCGCGACGGTCATAGGTGATGACGCGGTAGCCCGCGTCGAGGAGGGCCGCAGACTGCTTCTCCCATGAGGAGCCGTCGAGCGGATAGCCGTGGATCAGGACGACGGGCTGCCCGGCGCCATGGTCTTCGTAGTACAGGTCGATGTTCGTCGAGTTCTCGGTGCCGACGGTGATGTACGCCATGTTCGTGCTCCTCGCTGATTCGAGGCCGCAGATCCGGTCGGGAGCGGCCCATGGACAGCACAACACACGTTCGCCGGGCTGTCTTCCCCGGATCCGGCGGTCGCGTCGTCAGCGCGCAGAGGTGACCGCCCGCGCGCGGAGCGCGCGCGGGGAGACGCGGCGGCGTGCGGCGATCCCCGCGACCACGAGCAGCGCGCCGGCGAGCAGGGCCAGTACGAGCCCGAGCGTGGCCGCGGCGGGGTTCTGACCGAGCCCCGAGGCCGCCCCGAGCAGCAGGTCGCGCGCCGCAGCGGTCGGCAGGGCGCTCGCGGCTCCCGTGACCGCGGCGGGCACGGTCGACGACAGGCCGGCAGCGAGCGCCAGGACGCCCGCGAGGACCGCGAGCACCCGGCCGATGCCGCCGAACGCCGCCGCGAGCCCTTCGTTCACGACGGCGAACACGGCACCGATGAGCAGGCACGCCCCGACCGTCGCGATGCCCTGCGCCGGCGTCACGGTGAGCGCGACGAGCACCGCGATCGACACGATCGCGCCCTGCACCGCACCGACCGCGGCCATCGGCCAGAGCGCCCGCCAGGCGATCGCGATCGACGACGCCGAGGTCATGAGCTCCCGCCGGGGAACGGCACGCCGTGCAAGTGCGGCCGCGAGTGCGCCGATCCACAGTGCGAGCACCGCGAACAGCGGCACCGACGACAGGCCGGGCGGGATCTCGGTCTGGTCGGCGCGAACGGGGTCGGCGACCACGTTCGACAGCGTCGCGACGTCGTCGTCGGAGTAGACGGGGATCTGCTCGACCGCGGTCGCGAGCCCGTCCGCGAGCTGGGCGGCGCCGGTGTCGAGCTGCGCCGCCCCGGCCGCGAGGCTCTGCGCGCCCGCGTCGAGCGAGGCCGCGCCGCTGGCCGAGGCATCCGCCCCGCTCGCGATCGCGGCCGCACCGCCCGCCGAGCCGTCGATGCCGCCGACCAGCGCGGGCATCGCCTGCGCGAGCGCGTCGGCACCCGATGCGACCTGCCCGGCACCGCCCGCGAGCGCGCCGACCCCGGCATCCGCGTTCTGCAGACGGCCGAGCGCCGCGGTCGCCTCGCCGCACACGGTGCCCGGCCCGGGCAGCGCGCAGATGCGCGCGACGACGGCGGCGAATTCGGCCGTCGCCCCGGTGAGCGCGGTCGACGCGCTCGAGAGGGCGGATGCCACGCCGGTCGCGCCCTGCGCGAGGGCGGCGGTCTCACCCGGGAGCGGCTGCGCGGCGGCATCGAGTTGCGCGAGCCCTGTCGCGAGCTCGGCCGCG